>CALLHZ010000114.1 GCA_938009115.1 uncultured Clostridia bacterium | reverse complement strand
TTTACCAATGAAATATCTGAAGAGCTGAAGGACCGTATTTCGGAAGTTCTGGAAATCGATTCAGATTCTGTTCTGATCGAAGCTACCGGAGAGCCCCAGTATCGGGTCCAAGGCAATGGTTATGCCGGAGACGGAGTCGCAAGCAGGGGATTGATTTACTATAAAGTGTCCGTCCCTATGGGGCAGATCATGGCGGCTCCCCGGCTTTTCGGCATACGGGAGGAAGACAACCAGCTGCTGTTTACATTGGAAGGCTGGACGGCCAGCGAGTTGTTGCCGTGATCAATCGACCGGAACAGAAGGGATGTCATGAAAGTATTTATCGTTTTTCTGGCCATGCTGTTGCTGAATATGACATTCCTTATTCAGTGGCGCGATATGGATCGGTATGAGCTTCTGCAAAAGGAATTGAAAACCATGGCAGAGGAATGTGCCTCCGGTGCAGCGTTATATGATGATAGGGAGGTATATTCTCTGGGAAAACTATCCATAGACCAAGAAGCGGCCGAAGCCTATCTGTCGGATCAGCTGGAAAAATATTCGGCTGCATCGCGATTGGGACGCTGGGGGTTATTGGAAGCCCGGATGGAGATTTATGATGATGTGAAGGGTTATGGCGGCGCTGAGGCCGCAGGCATCACCGGAATCGGCCCGGCCGTGTTGGTAGAGCTGACATATACAGGACGCGACCTGTTCCGGCTTCCATTTTTCTGCGTTACTGCGCTGCAAAGAAAAGCAGTCTATCAATGGGAAGGCGGCTTGACAACTGATATCGGATAGATATAATAGCATTATTATGAATCAAGAAAAAGGCTTTGACGAGAACGGCCGCATCCGTTTTGCCCCAGAGAAGGACTCCATGGCTGGAAGAGTCTGCAGGCGCTGCGATCCCCGACCATCTCCGAGCTGCGCCCGACGAGGGTTGCCGGCAGGATCTGTCGTTATGCAAATGAAGTAATCCGTTTGGGTGGGACCGCATTTTTGCCCCAAACACCGTCAGGTGTTTGGGTTTTTTATTACAGGAGGAACGATATGGGAAATTTAAGATTTGATTCAGAAGAAGATAAGAAGGCTTTGTGGCATACGTCGTCGCACATCATGGCCCATGCGGTGCAGCGATTGTTTCCCGAGGCAAAATTCGGCATCGGACCTGCGATCGACAATGGATTTTATTATGATATCGATTTGGAACACAGGTTTACGGAAGAAGATCTTCTGTCGATCGAGCAGGAAATGGCTTCCATCATCAAAGAAGACCTTCCTCTGGTCTGCAAGGAAATGAGCCGGGAGGATGCTTTGGATTTCATGGCAAAGCGCGGAGAAATCTACAAAGTAGAGCTGATCAATGATCTTCCTGCGGATGTCAGGATCACATTTTATGAGCAGGGCGACTTTGTGGATCTTTGCGCAGGGCCTCATCTTCCTTCCACCGGCGGCATCAAAGCTATCAAACTGCTGAGTGTGGCGGGGGCTTACTGGCGCGGCAGTGAAAAGAACAAGATGCTTCAAAGGATCTACGGCATCACGTTTCCCAAGAAATCCATGCTGGACGAATATCTCCTGAAAATGGAGGAAGCCAAGCGAAGAGACCACCGGAAGATCGGCAGGGAAATGGACCTTTTTGCCATCATGGACGAAGGTCCCGGATTTCCGTTCTTTTTGCCCCGGGGCATGATCATACGAAATGAGCTGGAAGCTTTCTGGCGGAAAGCCCATGCGCAAAGAGGATACGATGAGATCAAGACGCCCCTGATCCTGAACGAAGAGTTGTGGCACACCTCCGGCCATTGGGACCATTATAAAGAAAATATGTACTTTACCAAGATCGACGATATGGACTATGCTGTCAAACCCATGAACTGCCCCGGATCGCTTCTGGCGTACAAGCGGAAAATGTACAGTTACAGGGACTTTCCCATGCGCGTGGCCGAACTGGGTCAAGTGCACCGCCATGAGCTGTCCGGCGCGCTCCACGGACTGATGCGGGTGCGTACGTTTACCCAGGATGACGCCCACATCTATATGCTCCCGGAACAAATCAAGGACGAACTGAAAAATGTGATCGAGTTCATCGGGTACATTTACGGTGTTTTCGGGTTCCAATACCGCATTGAGCTTTCTACGCGTCCGGAGAACGCCATGGGGACGGTCCAGGAATGGGAGACAGCTCAGGACACGCTGAGAGAAGCCATGGAAGAGCTTGGGATGCCTTATAAGGTGAATGAGGGAGACGGCGCATTTTACGGACCGAAACTGGACTTCCATCTGGAAGACAGCATCGGCCGGACCTGGCAGTGCGGCACGGTGCAGTTGGATTTCCAGATGCCACAGCGCTTTGACATTACCTATGTCGGCCCCGATGGCGAAAAGCATCGTCCTGTCATGATCCATCGGACAATTTTTGGCAGCATGGAACGGTTCATCGGCATTCTGATCGAACATTTTGAAGGAAAGTTTCCACTGTGGCTGGCGCCGACGCAGATCAAGCTGCTCACAGTGACGGAAAAATTCAATGAATTTGCCCTGGGACTCAAAGAGCAACTGGCAGCGGAAGGCTTCCGCGTCGAAATGGACGGCCGCAACGAGAAGATCGGCTACAAGATCCGGGAAGCGCGAAATGCCAGAGACGCTTATATCCTCGTCATCGGCGAAAAAGAAGTGGAATCCGGAGTATTTCCGGTTCGCTCCAGCAAAGAAGGGGAATTGGATCCCATGTCCATGCCGGACCTGATCCGCCGGCTGCATCGGGAGATCGACGAAAAGACCTATTAGTTTATGTGATCCCGACTGGATACCTCCTTCGGCATCCGGAGGAGGTATTTTAATGCATAAAGAATGAAATATGCAAAATGGATTGAATAAAGCGCCTCCTATGCGAAAATAACGCAAAAATATTCAATATTTCCCCTTGACAATGAATATTTATGCGAGTATATTGTGCGGTATATTGAAAATCAGCAGTAAGCAAAAAATTCCAAGACATACAGAAAGGATGTATTTCAAATGAAAAAAGTACTGGTATTACTTCTTGCGATGGCACTCATGTTCAGCGCAGCAGCCTGCGGCGGCGGTGAAGAAGCCACCGTCGAGACTTTCCACGTAGGCACCTCTGCCGATTATCCTCCTTATGAGTTTATCCAGATCGACGAAAGCGGGAATGAAGTTTTGGTCGGCGCAGACATCGAGCTGGCCAAAATTCTGGCCGAAAAGCTGGGAAAAGAACTGAAAATCACCAATATGAGCTTTGACGGCCTTCTCGGCAGCCTGGCGGAAGGACAGTTCGACTGTGTCATTGCCGGCCTGACCAACGATCCTGAGCGTGAAGTGCTGTTCTCCGATAATTACTTTGCGCGGAATCAGGTGTGCATCATCAATACTGCCTCAGTCGGCACCATCGAGTCTGTCGAAGATCTGGCCGGACTGAAAATCGCAGGACAGACCGGAACCGTGCAGGAGACCCTGGCAAAGGAATATGCCGGTGAATCCGCCATTGCCGTTCAGAATTTCAATGATATGGTCATGATGCTTCAGGGCGGGCAGTTGGACGGGATCGTTTCTGACAGCGACGTTGCCGAGGGCTTTGTATCGACCAACAGCGATCTGGCGCTGGCGCCGTTTACCATCCCTTATGAGAACGATGCAGTTGCCATCGCATTCCAGTTGGGCAACCAGGAGCTTTGTGACCAGGTGAATGCGATCCTGGCGGAGCTGAAAGCGGACGGAACCATCGAGCAGCTGATGACTGACGCGAAAGCGTTGCAGGAAGAACTGGCCGCCGAATAGCCCGGATCATCCGGTAATCCAGCACGAATCCACAGCGGAGGATCCAATTGATAGCTAAAATTTTCGACATGATGATCGAATATGCACCGTACTTTTGGAAAGGCACGAAAGTCACGTTGCTCCTGTCCCTGAATGCCGTCGTCCTGGGCGCAGCCCTGGCGGCGGCCCTGGCCTTTATGAAAATGTCCAGATATAAGGTCGTCAGCAAAGCGGCGGCAATATATATCGATGTGATCCGTGGCACTCCGTTGATCGTACAACTCTGGATCGTTTACCTCCAGTTATCCAAACTGATCGCTTTTCCGGATGTCATCATAGGCGGGGTAGATATGACACGCTATCTGCCCTGCCTGATCGCATTGACCATGAACAGCGGAGCCTATGTCGCCGAGATCATTCGCGGCGGGATCCAATCCGTGGAAAAAGGTCAGACAGAAGCGGCCAGAAGTCTTGGAATGGACCATTGGATGTCCATGCGGCTGGTGATCCTGCCCCAGGCGATCCGAACGATCCTTCCGGCCATCGGCAACGAGCTGGTCACCATGATCAAGGAAACGGCGATCATCCAATATCTGGGTATTGCTGATATCATGTATGCGAGAAATACCGTCGCTACCATTACGTATTCGATTTTGCCTTCTTATTACGTGGCAGCCATCATTTATCTGCTGCTCAATATCGTATCGACCCGGGGCATCCGCGTCTGGGAAAGGAAGCTTCAAAAAGCTTATAACTAAAGCCTGTTGGCGCTGCTATAGCGCTGCAAACGACTCTGCAAAGATCTCCGGACATTCCGGAGATCTTTTTTTGAAGAGGGTTGACACTGTATTAGTACGCATGGTACACTTGGTGCGATCCTAAGAAAGGAGGGAACGCCATGTTTCAACTGGACTTGAAAAGCAGGAAATCGATTTACGAGCAGATCGTTGATAATTACAAGGAACTGATCGTTGCCGGCGTGCTTGCACCCAATGACAAGCTGCCGTCGGTTCGGGATCTGTCGTCAGCGCTGACCGTCAATCCCAACACCATACAAAAGGCATACCGGGCCTTGGAGCAATCCGGCTGGATCTATACTGTTTCCGGCCTGGGATGCTTCGTGGGCGAAGCAAGACACGAACCGGACCCCGTTCAGACACGGATCCTTTTGGAAAAAATCAGCACGCTGATACAGGAGCTGCTGTTTCTCGGCGTCCCGCAGGCGGACGTAAGACAGGCACTAGATAAAATCATTCAGGAAAGGGGGGCCTCCCGTTGATCCAGGTAAGGGGACTGACTAAAAATTTTGACGACTTCACAGCGCTTTCGGATTTGAATGTGCACGTGCAGACCGGTTCGATCTATGGACTGATCGGCGTAAACGGCTCGGGGAAGACTACGTTGATCAAGCACCTGACCGGTGTGTACCTGCCCGACGCAGGACAGGTCACTTATGACGGCGCAGATATTTGTGAAAACGTCGAGGTCAAGGAGCGGCTGGGTTATATCCCGGACGATCTGTACTTTTTTAATTCATACAACATCAAGGACATGGCCGGCTTCTACCGGAAGATCTATCCCCGGTGGAACGAAGAGCGATACAAGGCTATGCTGGCCGAATTCGGACTATCGACAAGCCGGAAAATCAGTAAATTCTCCAAAGGGATGCAAAAGCAGGCGGCCTTCATCCTGACGATGAGCACCATGCCGGACTATTTGATCCTGGACGAGCCGATCGACGGACTGGATCCTCTAATCCGCAAAAGAGTCTGGCACTATGTTGTAGCAGACGTAGCGGAGCGTCAGATGACAGTTCTCGTATCGTCCCATAATCTCCGCGAAATGGAGGGCATCTGTGACTATATCGGCATACTGTCCGGCGGACGTATGGTGATCGAAAGAGATTTGGAGGAGCTCAAAAGCGACATCCACAAGGTGCAGGTCGCGTTCAGGGACCAGCAGGAACGTACGTTTTCGGAGTTGAACATCCTGCACCGCGAAAAACGAGGGAGTGTAGAACTTCTGATCGTTCGGGATGCCGGAGACCATGTGAAAGCTGTATTGGAGAAAGAAGACCCGGCGATCCTGGATATGCTTCCGCTGTCGCTGGAGGAGATATTCATTTATGAAATGGGAGGTGAGAGCAGTGAAATCCAAAGCATTTTATTCTAAATTTTTCTCTGTGCCTCTCGCTATGGAAAACATGAAGCGCTTCTGGGCCATCGGCGTAGTCGGATTGCTAGTATATCTGCTTTCCGGTGTTTTTCCACTGATATTGTCCTACGACGACATTCGTCCCTATATGGTCGAATCCATGCTGAACAATCACAATCCGGGATATATGGCGGCGCATCTGTTTCTTGCGATCTCCGCTGCGGTGGCGGTGTTCCGCTATCTGCAGAACACCGGGAGCACCAGCGTGATGCACGCCATGCCTTTTTCCCGAAAGGGGCTCTATCTGTCTTCTTACTGGTCCGGTTTGAAGCTGGCCTGTTTGCCGGCGTTGGTCAACGGATTGATCCTGCTGCTGCTGAAAACGCCGGTTTACGAGACCGTCTACGTCAGCAATCTGCCCGTCGAAACAAATATTTACACGACGGCCGGCGTTCTGGCATGGATCGCCGAAGTGCTGGTGATCATTGTCTTTATGTATTCCATTGCCGTATTTGCCGGCATGGTGACCGGTACGGTGACGCTCCACGCGCTGACGGCCTTGGGCTTCAATTTTCTGCTCACGGCTTTGTACCTCACGTTTCTTGGGTATGCTGAAATTTATTTCTTTGGGTTCGATTACAATGAGCTCATTACTGAAATCGCCTTGAAGCTGAGTCCTTACACGAACGTCTTCCAACGCGAGGAGGTGATGCAGCCCGGAGCCTGGGCTGTTTATACGGCTGCCGCCGTTCTGATTTCGACAGGCACATACTTCCTATACAAGAAAAGGCCTCTCGAAAAGGCCACCGACAGCACGGTGTTCCGTTTTATGGAATATTTCATCTCTTTTCTGGTGGTGTTTTTCGGTTCCAGTCTGGTCGGGATGATCTTCCATGAGTACGACTACGGATATGCGGGCTATGTGCTGGGCGGCATCCTTGGCTTCCTGATCGGACAGATGATCGTCAAAAAGACGATGCGCATCTTTGATCTGGAAAACTTGCGGACCTTCGTCATCTTTTCCGCCCTGATGGCTGCGATCATCGTCGGCTTCAGCATGGATGCCCTGGGGTATGAGCGGCGACTTCCGGAGGCAGCGTCTGTTACGAAAGCGACGATTTCATCCTATGATTTGACGCCGGGCAATTTGCCCTCCTCTTTTGCAGAGGAAGAGAACGTCCTTCTCCTTACGGATTTCCATCGTTCCGTTGTCGAGAATCGTCGGGAGTACCGGACGTATCAGGGCCCCGGCTTCAATGTGACGATCACCTATGACACCGCGTCCGGGAGCCAGATGGCCAGACGCTATAACCTGCCTTATGAGGCGGTCCTTGGGTCCGAGGCGCTGCGCACCTTATACGAATCTGCCGAGGCAGACCAGGCTTCAGGTTTTCTGGCGCGTTTTCACGTGCCGGACACGCAGATCGTCCTTTATCCGGGCGGCTATTACAACGGGGACCCCAAGACGATGCATTATGCTGACGATGAAGCAGCCAACGGCGTGAAAGCTTCTCTGCTGGACGCACTACGTGCAGACCTGGAGGAAATGTCCTTTGCAGAATTGGTATCAGGCCGGGCGCCGGTGCTTCAGATGGAGATCCTGCACCGGACCAAATCCGACGGAGAAGCTTCCGCTGCGCCTGTTGAGACCTATTCGTATTACCCGGAAAAAGAAGACGGGAATTATCGGTATGAATCCTACAGCTATGGGATCACCAAGGACTATACCCACACGCTTGGATGGATCGAGGAAAACGGTCTGTCCTATCTGCTGGCTTCTGCCGATCAGCTGAATTTTGCGGTGATCAGCCGCTGCGGTGATCCCGAGTCGGAAGCGAGCGGTGAAAACCCCTGGGATTACGGTAAATATACTTCTGTCGATGAGAAGCCGGTATCGGGACCCGGCGCAGTGGTACTGGAGGATCCGGGCATGATCACGATGCTGATCCGGGAACATGCGCGGCGGGATCTCCGCGGCCAGACCTCGGAAAAGGACGCTCTCTGCCTGACGCTGTACCGCAAGGCAGATTACAATGAATACACGGTCTATGAAACAACAGAGCGTTATTATTTGAACGAAACGGACCTGCCCGAGGGGATACGGGCAGAAGCAGTCCGATACCTGGACAAGTAGGAAAAGTCCAGCATAAAAGGGGTTTTGTCCGGCGCCATCGGCGCCGGACATTTTTGATTGACATTTGAAAAAATGATGCCATAATGATACTTGCGCCCGACGGATAGGACAGGCGACGACACGGATGAAAAAAGGAGCTGATAACGGCGATGGACGATCAAAACAGAACCCCTTTGTTTGACGCAATTGTGGAATATAACAAGAGGAAGCCCTCGTATTTTCGTGTGCCCGGGCATCGTTATGAAAAAGGCATCAGTCCGATATTGCGGGAAGCATTCGGGGATGCGATTTTTTCTTTTGATCTGACGGAGACTCCGCTGCTGGACGATCTGCATCATGCTTCGGGTCCCATCATGGAAGCCGAACAGCTGGCCGCAGAGCTCTGGGGCGCGGACTACACCCATTTTCTTGTCAACGGCAGCACTTGCGGCAATGAAGCCATGATCATCACCGTCACCCATGGCGGCGGCAAGGTGGCCATTCCCAGAAATGCGCACAAGTCCGTTTTGATGGGCCTGATCCTTGGCGGCGGAAACCCGGTGTACATCATGCCGGAGCTGGAGCCGGAATGGGGCCTGCACGGCGGAATCACACCGGAAGCCGTGGAAGAGATGTTCCGCAGCAACCCCGACTGCAAGGGCGTTATGGTGGTAAGCCCCACCTATTATGGCATTGCCAGCGATATCAAGGGCATTGCCGATGTGTGCCACAGTCACGGCGCGATCCTGATGGTGGACGAAGCCCACGGCGCGCACTGCTATTTCAGCGATCTTTTGCCAAAGGGCGCTTTGGAACTGGGGGCTGACATCTGTGTACAGAGCATCCATAAAGTGACCGGCTCCTTTACACAAAGTTCCATGCTGCACGTCAAATCGGACCGGATCAAGAAAAGCCGGCTGGAATCCAACTTGACAGTGGTGCAGAGCACGAGTCCTTCATATTTGCTGATGACCTCTCTGGACGTGGCCCGCCACGACATCGCCATGAGAGGGAAAGAGATGATCGATAAAGCCGCAGCTCTGGCTATGGATGCCAGAGAGCGGATCAACGCCATCCCCGGCATGACCTGCGCGGGAAAAGAACTCATCGGCCGAGCCGGGATCTATGACTACGACATCACCCGTCTCGTCGTGAGCGCCGACGATATCGGCATCACGGGCTTCGATCTCAAGAAAATGCTGTTTTTCGATTACAATGTGGATATGGAGCTGGCAGATCACCGCAATGCCCTGGCCATCGTCACCTTCGCTAATGAGAAGGAGGACCTGGACCGGCTGGTGGAAGCCTTGCAGGATATCGCAGAAAAGAACCAGGACGGAACGCTGCTGCCCCTGGCCAAGAAGCTGCCGCCGCAGCCCGAATACGTTCTGTCGCCCCGGCAGGCTTATTTCTCCGATCGGGAAAGAGTGCCCTGGGTGGACGCAAAAGGGCGTGTCGCCGCCGAAATGATCGCTCCTTATCCGCCGGGCATTCCCGTCATTTATCCGGGTGAACGTATGTCCGACGAGGTATGGGATTATGTGGAGGCCTTCCGTCAGCGAAACGGCCATCTCCACGGCCCCTCCGACACAAAGCTGTCAACGTTCGTCGTTGTTAGATAAAGACGCAGGGTGTTAAGCAAATTACTTGACACCCTGTTTTTTTTATGGTAGTGTACTCAGAGTGACAGGAGCGCCGCGCCATGCTGAAAGATATTTTCACCATCAATATGCTGTACGACTTTTACGGAAAGCTCCTGCCTCAGCGGCAGGGTGAATTTTTCAGGCTTTACACTGAAGAAAACTGGTCTCTTGCCGAGATCGCCCAGGCTTATGGCCTGTCCCGCCAGGGCGTGTACGACAGTGTTAAAAAAGCAGAGCGGTCGCTTTACGAATACGAGGAAAAGCTTGGCCTTTTGGCCCGATTCCGCAAAACAGAACAAACGCTTTCCCGCATCGACGCGGCCCTGGGGCAGCTCATGGAAGAAAGCGGAGACAATGAGGCGCTGAGAGAACAGCTCAGACGGATCAAAAATACAGCGGACGCTTTGGGAGAATAACATGGCTTTTGAGGGTTTATCGGAAAAACTAAACGGAATATTCAAAAAGCTGAAGGGCAAAGGCATCCTTACGGAAGCGGACATCCAGGAGGCTATGCGCGAAGTGAAGCTGGCGCTGCTGGAAGCCGACGTCCATTTTAAGGTCGTTAAAGAATTCGTGGCTTCCGTCCGGGAGAAATCCCTGGGCGAAGAAGTAATGAAAAGTCTGACGCCGGGGCAACAGGTGATCAAGATCGTCAACGACGAGCTGGCGGCTTTGATGGGCGGCAGCAACAGCAAGCTGACCTATTCGCCCAGCGGCTTCACGACGATCCTGCTGGTAGGACTGCAAGGAACAGGAAAGACCACTACCTGCGCCAAGCTCGGCACCTATCTCAAAAAGAACGGAAAGAAGCCGATGATGGCTGCCTGCGACGTATACCGTCCCGCTGCTGTCGACCAGCTGGAGATCCTGGGCAAGGCCGCGGATATCCCGGTCTATCTGGACCGCTCAAGCAAAGATCCCGTGGCCATCGCGCGGAACGCCAGAAAAGAAGCCGAGTACAAGGGCTTCGACACGCTTCTGATCGATACGGCAGGCAGACTTCATATCGATGAGGCGCTCATGGACGAGCTGGTGCGCATCCGAAAGGAAGTGAAGCCCCACGAAATACTGCTGGTGGTGGACGCCATGACCGGGCAGGATGCC
>CALLHZ010000113.1 GCA_938009115.1 uncultured Clostridia bacterium | reverse complement strand
GTGGAAAACTGCATTGCGGCCCTGAAGGATATCGAAAATGGCGGACTGCGCAAATGCTTCATCGAAATGTCCGCTTGCGCAGGAAGCTGCACCGGCGGGCCTGTCATGGAAAAGTACCATCGCTCGCCCATTCGGGACTATATCCAGGTCAGCGCGTATGCCGGAACAAAGGATTTTCTCGTCGAGGCCCTCGATGCCGATCTGATGAAAAAACCCATGCTCCCCATCGAAAACGCATTGCTGCTGCCGGCAGAAGACGAAATCGACGGGATCCTGAAGCAGATGGGAAAAATCAAAGAGGAGGACGAGCTCAACTGCGGTTCCTGCGGTTATAATTCCTGCCGGGACAAGGCTGTGGCAGTATTCCAGGGAAAAGCCGACATTTCCATGTGCATGCCCTTCCTGATGGGGAAGGCGGAGAGCTTTTCCGATCAGATCATCAACAATACCCCCAACGGCGTGATCGTCCTGAACGAAGCCTTGGAAGTCCAGCAGATCAACAATAAAGCCCTCGAGATGATGAACCTGCGCCGGGCCACCGACGTGTTGGGCGAGCCGGTGGTCAGGATCCTGGATCCCGCCGACTTTATCGCAGTCAGGCAAACTGGCAGGAACATCAAAGAAAAGCGGGCTTATTGGGCTGAATATCGAAAATATATCGAAGAAACCATCACCTACGACCGCAACTACAAAATGCTCATCTGCATCCTGCGGGATGTGACCCGGGAAGAACTCGAACGGGCAAAAAAAGAAACGATGAACCGCCAGACCATCGAAACCGCTGATAAAGTGGTCGAAAAACAGCTCCGCGTCGTCCAGGAGATCGCTTCGCTTCTTGGCGAAACGGCGGCGGAAACAAAAATCGCACTGACGAAGCTGAAGGAATCCATCAGCGATGAATGACCTTTGTGCCGATATTGGTTATCAAAGCATAAACAAATACGGAGAAGAGCTCTGCGGCGACCGGGTGGAAATCATGCACAGCGACGAGAACGCCACATTCATCGTTCTTGCCGACGGCCTGGGCAGCGGCGTCAAGGCCAGCATCCTGTCCACGCTCACCTCGAAGATCCTGTCCACCATGATGGCCCAGGGGCTGGCCCTTGAGGACTGCGTGGAAACCATCGCCGACACGCTGCCTGTATGCTCGGTGCGGGAGGTGGCTTATTCGACTTTTACGATCCTGTGCCTTCGGGATCATGAGTCGGCGGAGATCATCCGTTATGACAGTCCTCCGGTGATCCTGCTCCGAAACGGGAAAAGTGCCGAGATCCCGGCGGCGGAACTGGTGATCGGCGGAAAACGGATCCTGCGCTCCGACCTTCAGCTGGAAGAAGGCGACATCCTGATCGCCATGAGTGACGGCTGTGTCCACGCCGGCGCCGGGGGGGCCATGGATCTCCGCTGGGATATCGGTGATATCGGCTCCTTTATGGAAACGTTTTCCCACGTGGGCTTCAGCGCAAAAACGTTGAACACCATCCTTTTGAATGAATGCGTAAAGCGTTACGGGGGAAAAGCCGGCGACGACACAACAGCCTGCACGATCCGCATACGCCGGCGCGCCCAGACGAACCTCCTGATCGGCCCGCCCTCAAACAGGGACGACTGCGAAAAAATGATGTCCCTTTTCTTTTCCAAGGAAGGCCGGTCTATCGTCTGTGGCGGAACTACCTCGACGCTGGCAGCTGCACACCTCGGCAAAAAGCTGATCCCCTCGGCGGACTGTCCCGATCGTACGATCCCGCCCATCGCAAGCATCGAAGGCGTCGACCTGGTGACCGAGGGGACTGTCACCATGAGTCGGGTGCTGGCCTATGCGAAAAATTGTCTTGGCGACAACAACGCATATCAGGAATGGGGATACAAAAAAGATGGCGCGTCCCGGATCGCACGAATGCTCTTTGAGGAAGCGACAGACATCAACTTCTATGTGGGCAAAGCCGCCAATCCGGCCCATCAGGATCCTTCCCTTCCCATCACATTCCGCAGCAAAATGCAGCTGATCGAAGAGTTGGCGGATTGTCTGCTTAAGATGGGCAAACGGATCAAGGTCAGCTATTTTTGATCGAAAACAACAAAGCAAACCGCTCCGGGGCACGTTGACAGACCTGAAAATAAACAGTAAGGTTAACTAAGACCATATTGTCATGCTTTTTCAGGGGGAGAAAATGAACGACCAGTATACAGTTTTGATACAAAGCCGCATGGACAGCGATAACTATGCGAAACTTGCGGCGCTGAAAAATCCGAAGGTCATGGACTTCGTCGGATTTTTTATTGACCATTGCCGGCCGGAATCCGTCTATGTGTGCACCGACAGCGAAAACGACATGCGCCATGTGCGAAAACGCGCCCTGGAAACAAGAGAAGAAACGCCACTGGCCAAAGCCGGTCAGACCATACACTGGGACAGCTACGGCGATCAGGCCAGGGACCGGCAAAACACTCGTATCCTTGTCCCCGAAGAGAAACTGGCGGACATGCGCGCGCTGAACGCCGTCGGCCTGGAAGAAGGATACCGCGAGATCCTGGAGATCTCGAAAGGGATCATGGCCGGCAAGGAAGCCATCATCCAGTTTCTTGCCGAGGGTCCCACCGAGAGTCCTTTCACGATGCCCTGCATTCAATTCACCGACAGTTGGTATGTGGCTCATTCGGAATCCATTCTGTATCGGTCTGCTTACCATCATTTTCTGGGGATGAAAGAAGCCGAAAAGAATGACTTTTTCTGTTTTGTCCACTCTGCGGGAAAGCTGGACGAACGGGGCAATTCCCGGGATCTGGACCGACGCAGGATCTACATGGACACCCACAACAACATTGTCTACGCCATGAACTGCCAGTATGCCGGGAATGCCGTGGGCCTGAAAAAACAGGCAATGCGCCTTGCCATTAATAAGGCAGGCCAGGAAGGCTGGCTCTGCGAGCACATGTTTGTTATGACCGCCGCCGACAACGAAAAAAATCGGCAGACTCGCTTCTGCGGGGCTTACCCTTCTGCCTGCGGAAAAACTTCCACGGCAATGATACCCGGTGAGAAGATCATTGGAGACGACATCGCTTACTTCCGGAATATCAGCGGAGAATTCAGGGCGGTGAACGTGGAGTTTGGCATATTCGGGATCATCAAGGATGTGAACGAGATGGATGATCCTGTGATCTACAGAAATCTCATGAAGGAACAGGAGCTGATTTTCACCAACCTGCTCATGGGCCCCGATGGACATCCGTATTGGCTTGGGATGGGCAAAGAGGTTCCTGGCAGCGGACGCAATCATTTCGGGCCCTGGCGCCAGGGCATGATGGACGAAAACGGCGCCGAAGTGCACCTGGCCCACGGAAACGCCCGTTATACAATGCGCCTGGACTATCTGGAAAACATCGACCATGAAGGATTTGAGTCCAAAACCGGCGTGCGGGTAGACGGCATCCTCTATGGCGGCCGCGACAGCGATATCACAGTTCCCGTGGAAGAATCTCCTTCCTGGCGGGACGGCATCCTGATAAAAGCCGCCACGCTGGAATCCGAGACCACAAGCGCCACGCTGGGCAAAGAAGGCGTCCGGAAATCAGATCCCATGGCGATCATGGATTTTCTTTCTTATCCTCTGGGACGCTATACCATGAACAACATCCTCTTCGGAGAAACAACAACCGACCCGCCCCGGATCTTCAGCAATAATTATTTCCTGAAAAATCCGGAAGGCCGGTTCATGACCAGCAAGCTGGCAAAAAAAGTATGGCTTCACTGGGCCGAAGGCCGGATCCACGGCGAATATGATACCTATGAGACGCCCACAGGCAGGATCCCTCGGTATGAAGATCTTGCCGTGTTGTTCAGAAGGCATTTGGATGAAGATTTTTCGAAAGAAGATTATGACTATTTGTTCAGTTTCCGCTGCGCGGCATGGATCGGCAAGCTGGAACGGACAAAAGCTTTTTATGCTAAGATGGATCCGAATACCCCCGGCGAATTCTTTGAGTATTGGGACAGGACCATCAGCAGGATCCGCGAAGCCGGCCGGCGCTTCGGCGACGTGATCCCGCCTGGGGTCTATCGGTTTAGATAGGTATAGAAAAATATAAAAAAGTAATGGGCCACGCTGCCGCCGATCACAAAGAGATGCCAGACAGAATGCATATAGCGATGCTTGTGGTTTACATAAAAGTATACGCCGCCCGAATACAGCAGGCCGCCCGCCACTAACAGGATCCTCCCCCCCATATCGGTACGGGCAAAGACCGGCGGCAGAACAAAGACGCAGGACCACCCCATGATGAGATACATGGCCAGGGACAACTTATGAAACCGCCTTATGTCCACGCAGTTCAGGACGACCCCGCTGACGGCGCACACCGCGTTCGCAAGAAAAAGGGCACGTCCTGCCGTTCCGCCCACCAGCACCAGGCAAAGAGGCGCGTAGCTGCCCAGTATCAGAAAAAATATGGAGCAATGGTCCAGCTTCTGGAGGATTTTTTTTCCGGGGCCGGCTGCTGCGTGGTACAGCGTCGAGAAAGTATACAATGAAATCAGGCTGATCCCATAGAAGAAGGCGGAAAAGATCCCGGGCCCGTCGCTGTGCATAAATGCGGCCACAAGCAGCGCAACGGTGCCGGCCAGCGAGAGAAAAGCCCCGATCCCGTGGGTGATGGCATTGGCGATCTCTTCCCCTTTGGTTTGGCCGTTGAATTTTGCCACATTTGTCATAGTGTCTCCCTTGCCTTTATTTCGTATTATAAACCATTATAAAGGATAATATTTATCTCATTATAGCATCTTCATTCGCTTTGTCCAGCGTTTTTCGCAGGACCCTCTTTTTATGTTCATGGAAAATTCATATCCATTTCAGGAGAAATGTGGTATCATGATTTGTGTTATTCTAAGATTGGAGATTTGAGAATGCAAAAACATAAAAAAAGTATCGCTTTGATGGCAGCAGTCACGCTGCTGATTCTGTCTCTGGCCGGTTGTGGCGCTGAGGAAGAGTTTACTTACAGCACCGGAATCACGGACAACGGTCGTTGGGAAGGCGTCAACGCCCTGGAAAACGTTACCCTTTGCCAGTACGAGGGGATCCCCATTCCTGCAGAGAACCACGAGATCGGTATCGACGCTGTCCAGACCCAAATGGAGCAGCTCATTTCGGAACATACGATCACCGAGGAAGTAACGGACCGTCCGGTCCAGGACGGCGATACCGTGAACATCGACTATGTAGGATCGGTGGACGGCGAAGAATTTGAAGGCGGAAACACCCAGGGAGCCGGGGCGGAAGTGGTGATCGGATATACCAGTTACATCGATGACTTTCTGGAGCAGCTCATCGGCCACATGCCCGGAGAAACCTTCGATGTAGAAGTCACCTTCCCGGAAGACTACGGCACCGAAGAAAGCGGTAATGCCCACTTGAACGGAAAAGACGCGGTATTCGTCACGACCATCAATCATATCGTGGAGTACCGGGACCCCGTGGTGGACGACGCTTTCGTCAAAGAGAAGTTTTTTGAGTCCAGAGGATGGTCCACTGTGACGGACATGCAGGAAGGCATCCGGAAGGATCTCCAAGACAGCGCGGTCTCGGCCTACATACAGGACTACATCATCAATAATAGCACTGTATCGGCCCTGCCGGACAGTATGCTGGACTATCAGGAAAAATCGATGATCCGGTATTACGAAGAATATGCGGGTTATTACAGCATGGAGCTGGAGGAATTCCTTCCGTCCTATGCAGGCGTGGCAAATATCGAGGAGCTTCTGGCCAACAGCAAAGAAGCCAATACCCGTACTGCGACCTTCTACCTGATCATTCAGGCCATCGCCGAAGAAATGGAGATCGAAGTCAAGGATTCAGACCTGCGGGACTACTTTATCCAATACGCCGGGTCTGAGGATTATACCCAATTCAAAACTTATTACGGAAAACCCTACCTGATGATGATGGTCCAGGCCCAGAACGTTCTGGACCACCTCCAGGAAAAAGCTGTGCTGCAATAAGCAGCCAAGAGGACATCCTATGAAATCCTATCAATTCCGATACGGAGACCGTTCTGTGAGCTTTTCGCTCGACGAAACGAACATCATCGGTGAATTGCACGGGAATGCCGCAGAGCCTGTACGAGATATCCGACAGGCTCTCTTTGCATCCCTGGAACAGCCGGTTGGAGGACCTGCCCTTTCAGCGTTTGCCAACAGCGGAGATCAGATTGCCATCATCGTTTCAGACCGGAGCAGGTCCTGGATGCGTCAGGATCTCGTGCTGCCTCACTTGATCGATTATCTGCACGACACCTGCGGCATCTGCGATTCTGATATGACGATCATCATCGCCAACGGCACCCACGACGGTGACGGGCCGGAGATCCTGGCCCAATTGGTATCACCCGAGGTCATGAGGCGCGTCGAGGTCGTGAACCACGACTGCACGGCCGAGGATCTGGTCCTGATCGGTACCACCAGCCGCGGCACCTGCCTGCGCATTCACCCGCTGGCAGCTTCACGCAAAGTGATCACCCTGGGCGCAAGCACCCATCATGTGATGGCCGGATTTGGCGGCGGAAGAAAAAG
>CALLHZ010000112.1 GCA_938009115.1 uncultured Clostridia bacterium | reverse complement strand
CTTCCATCCCCTCGTTCCGGTCGATGCTGCGGTAGCTGGGAAATATCCCGGTCTCCATGCCGGGCATGAACACAACGGAAAACTCCAGGCCCTTGGCCGAATGAAGCGTCATCAGGGAAACGGCATCCTCTCTGGGATCGTGGTTGTCCACGTCAGCCAGCAGCGCCAGTTCTTCCATGAAGATCTCCAGCGTCAAGGCTTCTCCGCGATCCCTTTTTTCCTTTTCTTTTTCCGTAATGACCGACTTGAATTCCATCAGGTTTTCGATGCGGCTGTCGGATTCCACAGTGTTCTGCTCTTCCAGAGCCGCCAGGTATCCGGTGTTGTTCAGGATCGCGTCGTAAAGGTCCAGCACGCTCATGTTGGCCTGCTCGATATGAAGGCCGTCGATGGCCGAAACGAAAGCGTGCAGGCTCTGGGCGGTTTTTTGCGGAAAACTGTCCACGATCTCCCTGTCCCGCAGCACATCCATGAGGTTCTGCCCTCGGACTGTAGCAAGCGTCTGAAGACTTTCCTGGGATTTGGCGCCAAGTCCCCTTTTCGGTTCGTTGATGATCCGCATCAGCCCTGCGTCATCCCTTGGATTCACGATCAGGCGCATGTAGGCCAGGACATCCTTGATTTCCTTCCGGTCATAATAGCGAAGACCCGAAAGGACCTGATACGGGATCCCCTTGGCCGACAAGGCCTCCTCGAATCGCCTGGACTGCACGTTGGTCCTGTACAGTATGGCAAAATCGGAATAGGTCAGGCAGGGGTCCTTTCGCATAAGCGCTTCGATCTGAGCGCCGGTGTAGCGCGCCTCCTCCTTATCGTCGGAAGCTCTGTAGTATTGGATCTTCTCGCCCTTGTCTGCGCGGGTCCACAATTTTTTGGCTTTTCGTCCCCGATTCCTTTCGATGACGCTGTGAGCGCCATCCAATATATACGCGCTGGAGCGGTAGTTTTCTTCCAGCTTGATCACTTTGGCTCCCGGGAAGTCCTTTTCAAATTCCAGGATATTTCGGATATCCGCGCCGCGCCATTGGTAAATACACTGATCGTCGTCGCCGACCACACAAATGTTTTTATGAGTCTCGGCCAGCATTTTGACCAACTTGTACTGCAGCATGTTCGTATCCTGGTATTCGTCCACCATCAGATACCGAAACCGGCCCTGATACCAGGCCAGGATCTCCCCCCGGGTTTCCATGAGCTGGACCGTTCGCAGGATCAAATCGTCGAAGTCCATGGCATTGTTCTTCTTCAGGACTTTTTCATAGCGGTCGTACAATTCTGCCAGCTCCGCATGACCCATCCGTCCGTCGCCTTCGCGGCGGTACTGCCCGGGACCGATGGCCTGCTCCTTGGCATTGGAGATCTCGCCGATCACATAAGAAGGGGCAAAGCGCTTGGGGTCCAGCTCCAGCTCTTTGAGCAGCGTTTTGACGACCGACTTCTGATCCACGGGGTCATAGACCACAAAATTCTTCCCGTAGCCCGCTTCCTCCGGGTGCATGCGCAGGATACGCAGACAGGCTGAATGAAACGTCTGGATCCACATCCCCTGTACCGAGCCGACCAGCGCCTCCACCCGTTCCCGCATTTCCGTGGCAGCTTTGTTGGTGAACGTGACAGCCAAGATGGAACGGGGATCCACGCCGGCGTCCCGGATCATATAAGCGATGCGGTGCGTCATGGTGCCGGTCTTTCCGCTGCCGGCGCCGGCCAGGATCAGAAGCGGACCGTCCAATGTGGTGGCGGCTTCATATTGCTGTGGGTTCAGTTTCTGCAAATAGTCGATCATCGTTCCTCCTTGGGACACTCCGCAGTAAATTATAACATAAAGAAACAGCCTGGAGGGCTGTCTCTTTGGATTTTTATCTGTTTCGCCCAAGGCTCAGTTGCCGCACTCCACAGAGATCTCGTTGAACGTTTTCAGGAGCGAATCGATGGTGCAGGCGCTTTTTCCCGTCTCTTTGGTGTCGATGACAGAACGCCCTTCGTGCATCATGACCAAACGGTTTCCGTATTCCACGGCGAAACGCAGATTATGTGTCACCATCAAGGCCGTCAGCTGCTTTTCCTCGATGACCCGGAGCGTCAGCTCCATGACGGTTTCCGAAGAGCGGGGATCCAGCGCCGCTGTATGCTCGTCCAGGATCAGCAAGTCGATGGGCGTCATGGTGGCGATCAGAAGAGCCAGCGCCTGCCGCTGTCCGCCGGACAGCGCGCCGACCAGGATATCCAGTTTGTCTTCCAGCCCCAGCTGCAGCAGCCGCAGCCTGCTTCGGTATTCATCGCTGCGCTTTTTATTGACCCCCTTGCGAAGCCCGAAGGAGGATCCTTTATTGTCTGCCAGGGACAGATTCTCCAGAATGGTGAGATTCGGACAGGTCCCCGCCGCCGGATTTTGGAATACTCTGCCGATACTGGCGGCTCTCTGATGCTCCGGCATTCCGGTGATGTCTTTCCCTTTGAGGAAAATCCTGCCCCGATCGGCAGAAAGACTGCCGCAGATCACATTCAACAGCGTAGTCTTCCCCGAGCCATTGGAACCGACCACGGAAACGAATTCTCCCGGTTCCGCTGAAAAATCGAAGCCGTTGAACACCGCGATCTCATTGACAGTCCCCGGATTGAAATTCATGTGGAGATCTTCCACCCGTATCAAGGCTTCTTTATGCTCGCTTTGCAACGCGCCTGCCCCCTTTCCGGTTGACCTTTTCCGATACGATGGCCGCTGTGAGCAGCGCCGCCATCAGCAGCTTCAGATAGCTGTTTGGAAGCCCCAGCTGCAGCGCCGTCATCAGACAGGCCTTGTACAGAATGGAGCCGAGGACTGCCATGGTGACAAAGCGGAAAAAGCCCAGGCGGCGAAACACGCTGATGCCGATGATCACCGAGGCCAGCGCCATGACGACCATGCCTTTCCCTGAATTGATATCCGCATTCTGATTCAGCTGGGCAAGTATGCAGCCGGCCAGCGCCGTGCAGCCGTTTCCGATGGCCAGCCCCAGGATCTTCATGGAGCCCGGATCTCTGGCCAGATTCACCACATACTGGCTGTTGTCCCCGGAAGCTCGCAGCAGGAGCCCGTTTTTCGTGGAAAGATACCAGTCCAGGGCATATTTGACTGCGATAGCGATCAAAGCCACCATGATCAGCTGTCGATGCGGGAGCAAAGCATCCGGCAGCAGCGCAGCAAGGCCGGAATTGAAGATCGTGGGCAAATTGAAAAACTGCCTGATCGCCGAACCGCCGGTCAGGATCAAATTCACCGACCACATGGCGGTCATCACTAAAATACCTGACAGCAAGTCCGTGATGCCCAGCTTGACGTGGAGCAGCCCGGTCACGCTGCCAGCGCAGGCGCCGGCGGCAAAAGCCGCCAGGCAGGCGAGCCAGGGATCGGCGCCTGCCGTGATCAACAGCGCTGCGATGCAGGCGCCCAGCGGGAATGTGCCGTCCACGGAAAGATCCGGAAAATCCAGTATCTTATAGGTGATATAGACCCCCATGGCCATGATGCCGTAGATCAGACCTTCCCGCAGCACGACTTCGATCAAACCGGAAAACAGGTCCCAGCTCATTACTCATTCCTTTCTCTGGCGTCCTGGTAGGCTTCCGGCAGGGTCAGCCCGAATTTTGCCATGTTGACCGAGGAATACACCGGCTCGGAATCGGTGACGACCTGCACGGCCATGGTCAGGATCTCGCTGCCTGTCAGCACCTGGGCGGCCATGGTCCCGGTCGTATAACCCAAGGCCACATAGTCCAGTGTCTCGGAAGCAACGCATCCATAGCGGGCCACTTGCTCTTCTTCGGATCCGTAGCAGGGGATGCCCGCAGGATCAG
>CALLHZ010000111.1 GCA_938009115.1 uncultured Clostridia bacterium | reverse complement strand
GACGGTGCCCACAACGCCCTGGCGGATGTGTTGAGCACGGTCAGCGTGCTGAAGCATTTTGATCTGGCGGATGCGTTGGGTGACGACTATTTCCGTTGTACGCCAACGTAACAGGCTCTTGACAAAACTGGCGCTGTGCAATAGGATATGAATGAGGTCTCACTCAGGGAGGACGGACGATGCCTAAAAAGGAATTGATCAGAAAAGCTGCCGTAAAAATAATAGCCGACGAAGGCTTTTTTTCCGCGACCACCGATAAAATCGCCAAAGAAGCAGGACTCGCCGTGGGGACGATCTACAATTACTTCTCTAACAAAGAAGATATTCTCAAATATATCTTCGATGTGGAATATCAGAAAAGGTATGAATTCTATCAAAGAGTGAAAGACAGTCATAAGGATCCACTGTTAAAAATCAAAGAATTGTTGGATTTTCATTTTAACGAGATACAAAAGGAACCCGATATCATCAGAATTGTTTTGGCGGAGAAGGTCACTGCCAGCCGGAGCAAATTGATGCCATTGGAAAAGTACACGAAGCTTTCTGCTCTTTTTTCAGAAATTTTCGTAGAAGGGATGGAAGAAGGTTATTTTAGGCAATGTGACCCGAAGATCCTGTCCATGGTGATTTTCGGTTTTCTGGAAGCAGCCATGAGTGCGTTTTTGAGCTCGAAAGAGGTTCATTTGTTGAATCGCGGCACCGAGGAGCTGATCGGATTGTTGCGGACCGGATTAATGAGGTGATCGGTATTTTTTTTCAGCCAATATGAATGAGACCTCACTCATATTGGCTTTTGGAGGAGTTTTGAATGCGTAAAAAAAACATGATCAAATTCAGCGGAGCAATGACAGTTTTATTGATACTGTTCTTTATAATCTCCGGCAGACAACAAGCGACAGGCGTCGAATCGGAACGCGTGGATTCTTTGGGCATTCCGGTCGAAGTGCGCTTGGTGAAAAACGGCGATATCCGTGAATCTTTGAACTATATGGGTACAGTGATAAGCAAAAATCAGGCGGATCTTTCTTTTCGATCGCCTGGTATCATTCAAACGATCTATGTGGCTGAGGGAGATCCGTTGCTCGAAGGTCAGCTCATAGCAGAGCTGAATACAGAAGACTTTGTGGCAAGGCAAGCGATCGCTCGGCAAAAGGTAGCTGGAGCCAAGCTGAACGCGGATTATTTGAAGGATCAGGCGGACAAATATCGCATGCTGTACGACGAAGGAGCGGTTTCCCATCAGCAGCTTTTGAATGCTGAATATCAATATCAGTCTGCGGCGGTGGCGTATCAGGAGACCTTGGCCGTCATCAATGAAATAGAGGTTTCAATAAACAACGCGCGTATTTACGCGCCCTATGACGGCAGCGTCAGAACGCTGCACGGACAAGAGGGTGAAATGGTTCAACCGGGACAGATCGTCTGTTCTGTTTCAGAGGCGGATGATTTGATCGTAGAAACAGCGGTCATCGAAAAAGATTTGCCCGCTGTGGCCGTCGGGTCCCGTGTGCTGCTTCAAATCCCCGGAGAGCAGGGAACGGAGCCCGTGGAAGGCACTGTGTCCGCGATCGCGCCATTCTTACATCCTCAAACACGCACAGCGAATGTTGAAATTGTGATCCCGCCCGGATACGAATACTTGTTGCCCAACATGAGTGTAAGTGTGGCGGTCATCAAAGGCGAAAAAACTGACGCTGTTATTGTGCCGGCGGAAGCGTTGAACGATCATTCCGAAGGGACTGTGGTGTATGTGTATCAAGAGGGGACAGCCCAGGCAAGAGAAGTAAAGGTTGGATTAAACAACGGAATATTTGCTGAAATCATCGAGGGTGTCAAGATTGGAGAGCAAGTGATCCTTAGCGCGCCCATCAATTTGGAAAGCGGCGATAAAGTATTCGCCTACAAAGGGGTTGAAACGAATTGAATTGGACGAACTTTTCGATAAAAAACAAATATACTATTTTTGCGTTGATCATCAGTGTCATATTTCTGGGGATCTATGCCAAGAACACTTTGAATGTCCAATTGATGCCGGATACGGCGCCTCCTTCCGTGAGTGTCATGACAAATTATCCGGGCGCTTCGGCCCAGGATGTCGGAGAAAATGTTACCGAAATCCTGGAAGAAGAGATCTTTTTAGTGGATGGTGTAAAAAAAGTCAAATCGACTTCTCAGAGCGATTTATCTCTGATCAAAGTCGAATTTTATTATGAGATCAATGTCGATGAAGCAGCGCTGGATATCGAAAATGCTGTCGCAAGGGTGGCAAATAAACTGCCAGTTATGGCGCAAAGGCCTCAAGTTGTGAAGTTCAGCACTTCTGACAAGCCGATCCTGACGCTGGCGCTTGAGAGCGACAAAATGACGCTGGCGGAAATCAGGGCGCTGGCTGACAATGAGTTGAAAAACAAATTCCAGCAAATTGACTCCGTGGCTGCTGTCGATGTGTTTGGCGGCCACGAAAAGCAAATCAATGTGTATCTGAATAAAAATGACATCGTGGCGTACAACATCACCTCTCAAATGGTCAGCAATGCGTTGGCTCAATATAATGTGGCTGCGTCGGCGGGCAGGGTTACGGAAACCACCGGAGAAAACCTGATTCGGGTCGATGAAAAATTTGCGACTTTGCAGGATTTGGATCATTTGATCCTATCCGAGCATAACGGACAGACTATTTTTCTGAAGGATATTGCGACTATCGAAGAAAGCGAAAGCGAGCAAAGGAGCCTTTTCAAGGTCAACGGCAAAGAAGCTATTTCCATGCAAATCATTAAAAAGAGTGACGCCAACACAGTGGAGACTGCCGAAGCAGTGCTGGAACAAATGCGCTTTCTGGAAACGAAATATCCCGGCGTCCGTTTTACTGTGGCAAACGATGACGCGGTATTTACAAATCAGGTCATGAACAATATGACAAGCAGCATGATCGCGGCTGTTTTTATGACATTTTTGATTTTGATGCTGTTCATCAGCAGCATGAATGAATCCATTATCGTAGCCTTGTCGATGCCTCTGTCTTTTCTCAGCTCCCTGGGTCTGATGAAGGCATTCGGGCTTCCACTGGATATGATCACGTTGTCTGCGTTGATTTTAAGCATGGGCTTTGTCGTGGATAACTCTATTGTGGTCGTGGAAAATATCATGAGGCATCATAATGAGTTGTGCAAAGACATGAAAAGCGCAGCGATAGAGGGGACACAGGAAATCATGCTGTCTATCCTGGCTGGGACCGGGACCACGCTGATCGTCCTGATTCCGCTGTTGTTTATCGAAAGCTTTATCGGTAAAGTATTTGGTCCTCTGGCCAAAACGATGATCTTTACACTGACGGCATCGTATGTCGTCGCTGTGACAGTCGTGCCGCTATTATTGATCCTTTGGCATAAGGGAACGATGCTAAAAAAGGCGGACTATTATTTGACCAAATATATGGCGGCGCCGTTCCATCGTGTTCTGAATGCCGTAAAGGAGTACTATCTCGCTGCGCTGAAAGTGTTTTTGACACGTAAAAAGACAGTCCTTTTGGGCAGTCTTATTCTACTGTTGGCCAGTGTCGTACTCTTTCTGAATATTGGTTTGGAGGTATTCCCCAGAATCGATTCCGGGACCTTTACGATTGCAGTGGAGGCAGATCCATCGTTTACCCTTCAGCAGACGAACGAGATCCTGGAAGAGATTGAAACGCTGTTGGATCGCGAACCGGAGGTTGTCATAAGCAGTGTGCAGGCAGGTTATGAGCCCGGAGGCCATTTCCTTGGCGAGACAGGAGCCTTGGGTGTTAACCAGGGTTATTTTACGGTTACCCTGACATCTCGCAAGGACAGAGAGGAAACGATCTGGCATATCGAAGAACGATTGAGAAATAAAATCAATCAAATACCCGGAATCCGTTCCTTGGTGATCAAAGAATCCGGCAGCACCGCAGTGGCTTCCACCGTGGCGCCGATCGATTTGCGGATCAGCGGCTCCAATCAAGAGGTGCTCGACTATATCGCCAACGGTCTGGAAGAAAGCATCAAACTCATTCCGGGGACGGTCAATATCTATCGAAGCTGGCACAGCGCAAATCCTGAAGTCCGATTGCAGTTAAACGACCGCCGTTTGGCCGAGCTGGGATTGACACCCCAAGCTGTGGCCAATCAGCTCTTTATGGATCTGCAGGGTAAAGAAGCGGGTAATCTGGATCTTGGCGAAGACAGGCAAGCCGCCATCGTAGTGCGATACGAAGAAGAAGAGAGAAACAGCCTGAGCGATTTGCTTGGGACAACTGTCATCTCGCCCAACGGGATCAAAGTCCCGCTTCGGGAGCTTGGGGAAATCAGTGTGGAGGAACGTCCAAATCTGGTCACACGGGAAAACATGGAATACACGCTGGATATTTACGGGTTTACACAAGATCGGGCCTTTAGCCATGTAATCGGCGAGATCAAAACGCTGGTTGACGGAACGCCTCTGCCGGACGGATATGCGGTCGTCATTGCCGGAGAACAAACGGATTTGATGGATTCTGTGGGGAATTTAAGATTCTCCTTGGTTCTCGCGGTCATTTTTGTTTATCTTCTTCTGCTCAGCCAATTTAAATCCTTCGTTCATCCACTTACTATTATGGCAGCGATCCCTTTGATGTTGATCGGAGTTGCCGTGGCGTTGCTGTTGACCGGCAAGTACATATCGATGCCTGTTTTGTTAGGGTTTATATTATTGGCCGGAACGGTTGTCAACAATGCTATTTTGCTCGTTGATTTTATTGTTGCGCAGCGAAAAGAAGGAAGGCAGGGGGATGAGGCGATCCTTGACGCAGTGCGTCTGCGTTTTCGTCCGATCATGATGACAGCGCTTTCGGATATTGCAGGGATGATGCCGTTGGCTTTGGAGCTCGCTTTAGGCTCAGAGAAGCTTTCGCCGTTATCCATCAGCATCATTGGGGGGATCACCGCATCGACGTTTTTGACCTTGATTATGATACCGGTTCTGTTTTCTTTTATCGAGGAGTCAAGCCGCAGCGTGCGCAAGAAGTGGGGTGTCGCGCAGTTCGACGCAGAAGGTTCTATTTCGCCGTCGACCCCGCCGTCTCCTGTGGTATAATGGGAATAATTTAACGAAAAGGAGCAGAAAAGAATGATGAACCTGTTTACTGAATATAAAATAAAGAACCTCACCCTTAAGAACCGCATCGTGATGCCGCCTATGTGCATGTACGTGGCGCCAAAGACCGGCATGGCGACGGACTGGCACATACTGCACTATGCCACCCGGGCGGTAGGCGGCGCGGGGCTCATCGTGATCGAGGCCACCGCCGTCTCCCCGGAAGGCCGGCTCACCTCCAATGATCTTGGGATTTGGGAGGATGCCCATATCCCGGGGCTGGCCGCCATCGTGAAGGCTGTTCATGACAACGGCGCCAAAATCGGCATCCAGCTGAATCACGGCGGCCGCAAATGCGAGGCAGCCGGAATGGAGATCGAAGCGCCTTCCGCCATTCCCTACGATGAGAATTCCGGGGTGCCCAAAGCGATGGCGAAAGGGGATATCGCTGAAACCGCAGCGCAGTTTGAAAACGCTGCGATCCGCGCCGAAAAAGCGGGCTTTGACCTGATCCAGATCCACGCCGCCCACGGCTACCTGCTCAACGAATTTCTTTCTCCCTTGACCAACCGGCGGCAGGACGAGTACGGCGGCTGCCATGAAAACCGGGTCCGCTTTCTTGGCGAGGTATTGGATGCGGTCCGGTCCGTATGGCCCCGGGAAAAGCCTGTTGAAGTCCGGATCACCGCAGAAGATTACGGAGAAGGCGGAAACCGGGCGGAGGATCTGGCGGCCATGCTGAATTTAGTGAAGGACAAAGGGATCGACTCCGTGAATGTGAGCACCGGCGGACTCATCAATGTGGTGCCGAAGGCCTTTCCCGGCTATCAGGTGCCTCATGCAGAAGTGATCCGGACGATGACGGGACTTCCGGTAGTGGCTGGCGGGCTGCTCACCGACGCCGTCGAAGTGAATCATATCGTGGAAGAGAGCAGGGCAGATCAGGTTTTTCTGGGGCGTGAGCTGCTGCGGAATCCCTACTGGCCGCTACACGCGGCCCGCGCGCTGGGGGCAGATGTGGAATGGCCGGAGCCCTACAAAAGAGCAGACCGTAAGAAATAGCTGAAAGCAAAGGAGTAAACAATGGCGATCATACGCGAAATGGATGCAATCAATAAAAATGTTATGAGCGACCCTACTGTCCGGGATGCTTCGATCAAGGTTTTGATCGGCCCTGAAGAGGGTTGGGACAGCCATGTGATGAGAGGCGTGGAAATCGGAGAAGAAGGCTATTCTCCACTGCACAACCACCCCTGGCCCCATATCAACTATATCATCGAGGGCGAGGGGATCCTGATGATCAACGGGAAAGAAAATCCCATCAAAAAAGGAACGGTGGCATGTATCCCGCCGGGAGAAACCCACCAGTTCAAAAACACCGGGAAAGAGAAGCTGGTGCTGATCTGTATCGTCCCGAAGGAAGGACATCAATAGGTGATCAGGAGAAAAATAGTGAGGTATTATTATGAATGGTTCGGAACAGGCAGCATATCAGGAATTGAATGATAGGCTGAAGCTTTTCAGCAAAATGTACGAAATCGTGAGGTTTGTGGATCCTTTGAAAAAGGAGGTATTGAGCTTGGCCGACGACACTGTGACGAAGATGGAGGACCAGTGTTTTGGAATTTGGGAGCAAAGCAAAATTTGTGACAACTGCATTTCCATGCGTGCTTACAACGAAAATGAGACCATGATCAAAGTCGAGTATTCTCCGGAAAAAGTCTATATGGTCACAGCCGTCCCCGTGGATCTGAATGGCAGAAAAATCATTATCGAACTCCTGAAGGATGCTACGCACAGCATGTTTTTAGGTGACGCCGACCGCAAAAGCAATTTGGAAATGCGGACTGCCATCGACAACCTGAATCACGTGGCGTTAAAGGACGGTTTAACTGGATTGTTCAACAGGCGATATATCACTGAAAGGCTCCCCGTTGATATGATCCAAAGCTCTCTGAATGGCCGGGATCTGTCGATTTTGTTTGCAGATATCGATCACTTCAAAAAGGTGAATGACACTTACGGACATCAGGCCGGCGACCAGGTTTTGGTCGGCTTTGCAGCGTGTCTCGGCTCCTGTATTCGAACCAAAGATGACTGGATCGCGCGGTATGGCGGAGAAGAGATCGTCGTCTGTCTTCCAGATACGAATTTGGAGCAGGCCGGTAAAATTGCCGAGCGCATGCGAAAAGAGCTGGAGAATACCGTTACAGCCTACATAGGCAAAGAGATAAGAGTGACGGCGAGCTTTGGGGCTGCCAGCACCGGCGTGGATAAGATCGCAGATCCGGAAGAGCTTATCAGGCTTGCGGACAGCAAACTGTATGAAGCAAAGGAATCAGGGCGAAACCGGGTAGTCATCTGAGTTTAAAATGATTGGACAAATGCAGCAAAATAGGGTATAAATAGGGGTTGCCTATAACAGAAGCACGCAAGTTTGAAAGGAAATCAATGAAAAACCTATTTTTAAGCAACCCCACATTATCGACAGAAGTGCAGCAGGCCGTTACGGAGATGGGCTTTGAAGAAGCCACTCCTATCCAGGCCCGCGCCATACCTTATATTCTCGCCGGCCGGGACATCATCGGCCAGGCCATGACCGGCACAGGCAAAACCTGCGCCTACGGGATCCCCGCCGTGGACATGGTGGACCAGAGCATGTCTTCCATCCAGGTCCTGATCCTTTGCCCCACTCGGGAGCTTGCCGTGCAGGTTGCCGAAGAGCTTCAGGCTGTCAGCCGGTTCAAGAAAAACGTGAGAGTGCTGCCGATCTACGGCGGCCAGTCTATCGATCACCAGATCATGGCCCTGAAAAGAAAGCCTCAAATCATCGTAGGCACGCCCGGCAGAGTCATGGATCATATGCGAAGGCATACGCTCAAATTGGCGAATCTTAAAATGCTGATCCTGGACGAAGCCGACGAAATGCTGAACATGGGCTTCCGCGAGGACATCGACGTGATCCTGCCGGATCTTCCGGCAGAACGGCAGACCTTGCTGTTCTCAGCGACCATGTCGCCTGAGATCAAGGAGATCACGAAGCTGTATCTCCGGGAGCCGGAATACATCCTGACGATCCACAAGGAGCTCACGATCCCCAGCATCGAGCAGTATTATATCGAGGTGCGGGATTCCTCCAAGCTGGAGCTGCTGTGCCGGCTGATCGATGCCAAAAACATCAGGCTCGGGCTGGTGTTTTGCAACACCAAAAAGCGGGTCGACGAGCTGACTCTGGCGCTCCAGGGCCGCGGATATTCCGCCGAGGCGCTCCACGGAGACATGAAGCAGTCCGAGCGCACCCGGGTGATGACCAAGTTCAAGCAGGAGAAGATCGACATCCTCGTGGCAACGGATGTGGCGGCCCGGGGGATCGACGTCAACAACATTGAAGCGGTTTTTAATTATGATATCCCCTCCGACGAGGAATACTACGTCCACCGGATCGGGCGGACGGCTCGGGCCGGCAGGAAAGGGATCTCGTACTCCTTCGTCTTCGGACGCGATATGTACCGGCTTCGGGAGATCCAGAAATATACCAAAACCACCATTCTGCCCATGCAGCCCCCGAAAATAGCAGACATCGAGGAAGTGAAGCTGGATGCTGCGGTCAAACGGGTCGTGACGATGCTGGAGGCCGGAGGCTATGCGAAGTACGACCGGGTGATCGAAAAAGTCCTGATTGAAGCGCCTGAGGCCACCACCCTGGACGTGGCGTCGGTGCTGTTCAAAATGGCCTTCGGTGAATTGGACCGAAGCTACGAAAAGACGGACTTCGACGATCCGAAAGGGAAGGGCTTCAGTACGCCCAAGGGAAAGAACTTTGACAAGTCGAAGGGCAAGAGCTACGGCGGCGCGAAGGGGAAAGACTTTTCGTATAAAGACAAGAAAGCGTTTACCGACAAATCAGGCAAGCCGAAGAAATCCGGCAAAAAGCCCTCGGGCAAATAGCGAGAAGCGCTCAGTGAAATAGCGAAAAACCTCAGTCAAATGACTGAGGTTTTCTTTTTATGTGCCAAATTTTAATCCAGATTCAACTTCCGCTTGAGCAGATAGATGATCCCGGCTGCGAAGAGGACCGTAAATCCCAGTTGGAACAGGGTGCCGATCTCCAGGGTGGTGATAAAGCTGTCCAGGTTGGTGATGATATTCTTTGCGCCGCATTCCGTGTTCATAGCCCCCGGTCCGCCGATGGCAAAGTTCGCATCCCAGCCGACGGCATCCACCACCAGGGCCTCCAGCCAGGTGAACAGGAAGAAGGAGGCGATCCCCGCGGGGATCCGGAAGCGGTTCAGTTGCTTCAGGTGGGCGATGGCGCAGGCCAGGAACAGCTTGGCTACTTCCTGGAGCACCAGGGCCACGAGGAACAGGATCAGTAGAAGGATGGCGAAAACGCTTCGTCCGTCCAGGGCCGCCAGGACCTGCCCCAGGGCCTCGAGCATCTGCGGCACCACTTCGGGAGACATGACCGACACGAAGAGGAACATGCCCAGAGTGGCGACGGCGCCCGTCAGGACGATCCACGCGGTGCTGACGATCAGCTTCGAGGCGACGATCTGGGTCTCGGTCACCGGCAGGGTCATGGTCAGATAGCCTTCGGCCGAATAGATGTTCTTGTTGAAGATCTTAAAGAGGCTGCCGATGGTCACCACGAAGGTGGCTACGACGATGGCGAAGGCGATGAGCCCCATAAAACCGTTGATCACGTTGTTGGAGACGTTCTTGGCGATGAAAGGGAACACCGTGACGCCCAGCAGGATCGCCAGATAAATGGCCGCGAACTCTCTCCAGGTGGATCTGAAATCATATCGAATCAATTTCTTTAACATTTGAATACCTCCCGGAACAGCTCGTCAATAGATTTTCCTTCTCTTTGCCGGATCTCGTCGATCTCGCCGTGCAGCACCACTTCGCCTTCCTTCAGGAAGACTACGGTATCGAAGATCTTCTCCACGTCGGAGATCAGGTGGGTGGAAATGAAGATCGTGCCGGCTTCGTTGTAGTTGGACAAGATCGTGCTCAGAATGTAATCTCTGGCCGCTGGATCCACGCCGCCGATGGGCTCGTCCAGCACATACAGTAGGGCATTGCGGGACATCACCAGACAAAGCTGGAACTTTTCGACCGTTCCCTTGGACATGGTCTTGATCCGCTGCTTTTCGTCCAGACCCAGGCGCTTGACCATCTCCAGGCACTTCTGCTCGTCGAAGTCCGCATAAAAGTCCTTGAACAGGGAGATCACATCCACCGGGCGCATCCAGGCGCTGAAGTAGGAGACGTCGGGCAGGTAGGAAACCAGAGCCTTTGTATCCGGTCCGATGGATTGGCCGTTGATCGTGACACTTCCGGTGTAGTCCTTCAGAACGCCGGTGAGGATCTTCATCAGCGTGGTCTTGCCGCTGCCGTTGGGGCCCAGCAGGCCCACGATGTGGCCAGGCTCCAGGGTCAGGTTCAGCGCGGACAGCGCTCTTCTGTTCTGATAGGTCTTGGTCACGTTGGCGATCTCCACGAACGCCGTCTGGCCGGCAGGTATAGTATTATTGTTTGTCATGAGACTCAGCGCTCCTTTCTTTCGCTTTCTTCTGGATCAGTTCTGCGGCTTCCTCGCCGGAGAACCCGATGCTCTGCATCTGATTGATAAACGTTTCGATGATTTCCTGTGCAACCTCTTCTCTCATTTTGACGATCAGCTCCTTGTCTTGTGTAATAAAGCGGCCTGTTGTGCGTTCGGCATAGACCAGGTGATCCCGCTCCAGCTCTGAAAGCGCCCGCTGCATTGTGTTGGGGTTGACCTCGAAACTCATGGCCAGGTCGCGGACCGAATCCAGCTTGGCGCCGGCCGGCCACTGCCCCGAGATGATTCTATGCTTGAACTGGTTGACCAGCTGCAGATAGATCGGTGTGCCTGATGCATATTCATTTGGCATACGCTTCTTCCTCCTTTGTGTTATTGTATTAAGTGATTAGTACAATAACACACTAATTTTGATGCGTCAATACTTTTTTCAAAAAATATTATGGTATACTCAAAATATAGAAAAACACGCGAAGGAAGCCTGTATCCATTGGTCAAAGGAGGCTCGGTATGACGAAAAAATCAGCATGGCTCGCAGCAGCGGCGGCCGGTATCTGCCTGCTGGCAACGGCTTGCGGCGGAGCGCCCGGCGGGGAGAAAGACTTTCTTTCCTTTGAAGGTCTGCTGCTCCGCGATACCAGTGTGCTTGTGACAGCTTCGAAAGAGGACCAGTTGCCCAAGGGGCAGTTGATTTCTTTGACTTTTCCAGAAGGGACGGAGATCCCCGGCGTGGGCAGCCTATATCGATATAGTGTAGGATCTGCTCTTCGGGAATCCTGGCCTATGCAGGGCGACGTCGAGGCCGTGGAAGAAGTGGAAGCCTTGGCGGGGCACACGCTCATTACCTTCGATACGGCAGAAGCCATTCTTCAGCATTTACCGGAGCACGCCTATCTGATCGACGTCCGGACGCCCTTGGAATACGAAAGCGGCTATGTAAGCGGCGCCATCAACATTTCCGTGGACCAGATCGAAGCGGCCATTCTGACCGCCGTGCCTGATAAAGCCGACGTGGTCATTCTCTACTGCCGTACCGGGAACCGCTCCGCCCAGGCGGCGAAGCTCCTGGAAGAACTGGGGTATCTGGTGATCTTGGACGCCGGCGGCGTCAAAAGCTATAAAGGCGAGCTGGTTTTATGATATACTTGCATAGATAGGAGGAGATCTCATGAAAGAATTTAAATTTGACATCGATTATGTGCGCGGGCAGTTTCCCTGCCTGTGCAAGACCGTCAACGGTCTGCCGGCAGCATTTCTGGACGGCCCCGGAGGCACCCAGGTGCCGCGGCGCGTGGTGGACAAGATCAGCGACTACATGTTTTATCACAACGCCAACGCTCACGGCTGCTTTGCCACCTCTGAGGAGACCATGGCCCTGCAGCGGGAAGCCCGGGAGACTCTGGCGGCGTTTTTCAACTGCAGCCCAAAAGAGGTCATTTTCGGGGAAAGCTCTTCCACGAACAACTTTAAGCTGGTCTTTGCCATCGCAAGGGATCTGAAGGCCGGGGACGAAGTGATCATCACAGACATCGATCACGAATCCAACCGTTCGCCTCTGCGGACCCTGGAGGAGCGGGGGATCGTGGTCAAGAGCGTCAGGATCGACCTCTCAACTTATACGCTGGACTTTGAGGATTACAAGAGCAAACTGAGCGACAAGACGAAGGTGGTGGCCATCAACTGGGCCGCCAACGCCAACGGCACCATTACGGACGTGAAACCCATGATTGAGCTGGCCCACAAGGTCGGGGCGCTGGCGATCATCGACGCCGTCCACTACGCCGCCCACAAGGTGATCGACGTCAAGGACATCGGCATGGACTTTATGGTGACCTCTGCCTATAAATACTTCGGACCCCACATGGGGGTGATGTACGCAAAACACGAGGCGCTGGAAAAGCTTCGCACGCTCCGGGTGCTGGCCGACGACAACACCGTGCCGCCGGAGAAGTTCGAAACCGGCACGCCCAACTTTGAACACATCTGTGGCTGCGCCGCCGCTGTGGATTTTATCGCCGACCTGGGAAGACGTCACGAAGAGTATTTTGCGGAGGAGTTGAAAGGGCTTTCGGGTAAACGGAAGGACGTGGTTGCCGGCATGTTGGCCATCGACGCCTACGAGGAACCCATGGCGAAAAAGCTTCGCACCGAGCTGAAAAAAATCCCCGGCCTGAAGCTCTATGCTTCGCCGGAGGGCTATCCCAAGACCTCAACGGTTTCTTTTACCATCGACGGCAAAAATGCCCACGACATCGCCGTTTTTCTGGCAGAGCGGGGCATCTTCGTATGGGACGGCGACTTCTATGCCATCCAGATCACCAATCATGTGCTGAAGCTGGAAGAGCAGGGCGGCCTGCTGCGGATCGGCCTGGCCCCCTATAATACCATGGAAGACATTGACCGGACGATCGAGGCGGTGGAGGCGTTTGCGAAGCAATAAGCTTTGACCGAAGCAGGATTACACGATCTTCAGCGTCCAGTCTTCCACATTCCAGACGTCGTCGATCCAGCCTTCATAAAACTCCGGTTCATGACAAACCAGCAGGATCGCGCCCTTGAATTCCATGAGGGCGCGTTTTAATTCTTCTTTGGCTTCCACATCCAGATGATTGGTGGGCTCGTCCAGGATCAGCCAGTTGGCCTCCCGCTGCATCAGCTTGGCCAGGCGGACCTTGGCGTTCTCGCCGCCGCTGAGCACCTTCATCTGACTGGTGATGTGTTCGTTGGTAAGTCCGCACTTGGCCAAGGCAAACCGCACCTCGGCATTGCTGTAGGAGGGGAAGTCCTTCCAGAAGTTCTCCATGGTCGTATCGGCGCTGTTCTGGTCGGCTTCCTGCTGAAAATAGCCCGGCATCAGAAATTCACCCAGCTGGACGGTTCCCGCCAGCGAAGGGATCTCGCCCAGAATGGTTCGCAGCAGCGTAGTCTTGCCAAGTCCGTTGGTGCCGCGGACGGCGATCTTCTGATTCCGCTCCAGGGCGAAGGTGACCGGCTTTGTCAGGGCTTCCTGATATCCCAGGACCACGCCGGTCCCCTGGGCCAGGAACCGGCCGGGTGTTCTTGCTTCTTTAAATGCAAAGGAAGGCTTGGGTTTATCTCTGGGCTTTTCCAGTACTTCCATTTTATCCAGCATTTTTTGACGGCTGTTGGCCATGCCACGGGTAGCGACCCGGGCCTTGTTTCGCGCGATGAAATCCTCCATCCGCTCGATTTCCTGCTGCTGCTTTTCGAAGGCCTTCATTTCTTGGCTTTTCTTGACAGCGTACATTTCCTGGAACTTCTCGTAGTTGCCGGAATAGCGGGTCAGCTCGCCGTCGTTGACATGGTAGATCACGTTCACCACCTTATTGAGGAACGTCATGTCGTGGGAGACGAGGAGAAAGCTGTTTTCGTATTCCGTGAGATACCGGGTGAGCCAGGTGATCTGCTCGGGATCCAGATAGTTGGTGGGCTCGTCAAGAATCAGG
>CALLHZ010000110.1 GCA_938009115.1 uncultured Clostridia bacterium | reverse complement strand
CAGGATCAGAAATACAGCCAAAGGGGCTCCCGACGGGCGCGGCCCGGCAGGGGCGGTGGGAGATGCCGTTTTCCCGCGCAGGCGCTCCCGCACCCCCTTCACCGCTTCCCACTGGCGGCCAAAGTCGTAGGTGATAACCGCCTGGGTCCAGAAGTAGTCGATGCCGTCGGCCAGGCGTCGGGCCAAGCCGGGCCCCCGCGAACGGGCACCGATAAAGTCGCCGGCGGCGTTGATGGCCAGGCGGGTGGGATCGAGTCGCTGCCAGCGGCCGTCTTCGTGCAGCACCTCGACCCAGACATGGGCGGTAGCCTCCATCACTGAATAGTAGCCGCCGAAGGGGTTGTACTCGCCGCCGTAATAGCCATCGTCCGGCTCGGGCCATACTTGTTCAAATCCCATGGCTGCTTCGAAGTTGATGGGTTGGGCGATGGTCTTGTCAAACCAGGAAGGCAGCTTCGCGTCGTTGGCATAGGCCAGATAATTCACAGCATCCGTGATTTGCTGGCGGACTTCCAGCGAAGGCTCGGTGGCAGCGGGAACGATCTGATCGTCTGCAAGCATGCCCTGAGAAACGAGCAGCCCTTCAAGACGGTTGCTCTGGGCCGTCACAGGAAGGGCATTGTAGCCCAAAACGGGAAGCACATAACAAAGGGCCAGGATCGATGCGACGGCAACGATCGTCCGGTGGGCCTTTTCTTTTTGGATCAAAAGCAATAACGCAGACGCAGCTGCCAGAATCCATATCATGGCAAACGCATATTCAGTAAATTTCAAACCGGAGGCGCCCAGCTGAGTAAGAAGCGCCCAGGCTTCAAAAATCAGAATCACCAGCGCCGCAATTGGATAGATGCGCCTGAACAGCTTAGCGAGCCCCGTTTCGTAATGCGTGACCATGATGTGGAGCCATATCCCGCCCAGGGTATAGGCGGCGGCGATGCGGTACAACATATAAAACTCGGCATTTTGGCCGCCGGCGATGGTTTTCACCGCCCAGATCAGCAGGACGACAGTAAGCGCCAGGACGATGGGGATCAGGATCATGCCCAGAAGGATCTCAATAAAACGCGGTTGCTTCTGCGCCGTTTCTCTGTGCGCGTCCGTCTCACCCTTGCGGAAGTCGGGGAAATATCCCACATAAATCGTAAAGGCCAGCAAGCCTGCCAAGGTGCTGATATACATATAGACCTTGCTGCTCATATCGTTGTAAAGCAGTGCCTGGAACGCGCCGGCGACGCCGGACGTGCCGGCCAGGATCACGCCTCCGTAAATCAGCGAGAGAAAGAAGGCCTTATGATTCATGAAGAAGGCCCGGGCAAAGTCCGATTCCTCTTTAGGTTGTCCCGCAAACACAATAAATGCCAGCATGCTGATGACCATCGCCACAGTAACACGCGCGGCTGCAATGTTGGAAATGACCATAAAGCGGGCGCCGGTCAAAACCGGATCGCCGGCGCCGAAATAGTAGAGAGCCAGAAAGACGGCAGCAGCTGCAACAAGCCCTGCCGCGTTGGCATACAGGAATGCTTTGCGGGTATTGATGCGGCTTTGCGCAGCAGTTGTGGCCGAAAGGCTGAAGATCGCGCCAAAAGCGAGGGACCAGTGCAGGCAATTGAACAAGAAATTATAGGGCTCCTGCTGCTCCCAGTCCAGCTGGATCCTGACCATGGTGACCAGGGCAAAGGCCACGGCGCATATCATTGTGGCCGGGAAAGTTGTAAAAGCTTCTCCGGAATCCCTGGCGATTTTCAGGATGGATTGTCTAAGTTTGCTCATTTTTCCTGCCTCCCGTTGATCGATGCAACATTTGAAAGCTCGCGATAGCGTTTCCGGATATAATCCGGTTCAAAAGAAAAACAAATCCTTTTGTTTTCGGCATCCAGGATCCTGTAATGCTGGCTGATCAGATTCTGTTGGATGCGATAGCGTCCATTGCTCTCCTGATCTTTCCACCAGATCTTGCCACCCATCGTACTGCGGCTGCCTTCTTCATAATTTTCAAAAGCAAGGGATCGTATGATGTCCTGAGGATCGCCGCCAAAAGCCATTTGCAGGATCTCGCTGTCCTTGAAAATCAAGCATACGCAAACAGCCCCGGCCCATCCAAGACTTCCGCGCCGTTTCTCGACCTGAATCAGGGTTTTCTTGGATACCCCGATGACCTCGGCCATTTTGTCCTGGGTGAAATCGAATTCACTGCGGATCATCTTCAGTTTCGCATCGACAGTGTCGACGAATCGCTCGCGGGTCAAGCTGCCCTCCTTGCTCTTATAGTGTAATATTACACTATTTAAGTCAAGATGCAATCTTTATTTTTACACCCGCAGACAACCACGGAAACCCCTGGACGCATAATAAGATTCCGCTCCGTTGTGATAGACGAAAACAGCACCATAACGCCGGTCGCAAAAGAGGCCGCCACCCTGCCTTCGTATCGTATCCGGCGTCAAGATCCAACTTGACGTCTTCGTATCGAAAGCGCCTAATGCTTGCAGCTGACGGTACTGGACTTCTGTCAACAGATCGATGCCCATATCCCCGGCCATTCCCACGGCGCTGCCGGCGGGTTTGTTCGCCTTTCTGGATTCCAACGCATCACGATCATAACAAATGCTGCGTCTGCCTGCAGGAGTTTCCCAGGAGCAATCGACGAACAGGAAAGTGTTCGTCGATTGCTCGTATCCTGTTACATCCGGCTCTCCGCCGGTCTTCTCCATCTCGTTCAAAGACCAAAGCTTATGTGGTTCAGCTTCCAGCTTTTTCTGAACATCTGCCCAATGCAGGCCGGGATGGCGTTCCATATTGGCCTCAAACCTTTTCTTCAGCCCCATCAGGGCGAATTCCTGCTGAGCCGGATCTAATACCTGCCTATTGTGATTTTCCATAGAATCCACTTCCCTCCTTTTCCAGCGCTGTGATCGCTTTTGAAAAGCATTCGGCCTTCGTGAAAATGTAATCCGTGTTGTAGGTAGACACCGCAAAGATCCCGATGCCTTCTTCGGCAAGAATGGCGGAAATACGGGACAATATCCCGATCAAGGAAAAATCCAGGATGCCCTGGATGCGAAAGGCTCTCCAGCCATCATCCCGGGCAACAGTATTGGGCGGCACGTCTGCCGTTTCACATACCAGCGACATCTCCTCATCCGTCTTGCACAGAAAACAGAACGGACTGCTCCAATCCACCCGGGAAAGATCCTCTAGTTTACAGATAGAAAAAAATTGTTCGATGATGTGAATTTCCATAACAGGCCTTTCTTCGCTTACGCCCCGTATCCGTGCCACGTGCGCAACAACAGCGTCACGCCCGTGATTTCGTTTTCCAGCTCAATGCATTCAGCTTGCTGACTTTCGATATAGCCGTCAAACAGCAAGACTTTTTCCGGGTGCAGGACTTTCAACTCTTCGGCTCTCTTGATGATATGGGTCAGCTGCTCCCGATTGATCGATGCGAGTTCTTCTTTTTCAACAGGTTTCTCGCCAATCAGTTCCGCCCCGGCACTCGCAATGAAACGAAGCCATTGGGCTCTGGTATAGTACTCTTCGCTGCCGGATTCGCTTCCATAGCCGTCATCAATGAGGATATATCCGCCACTCTTTACGGTTTTTGTCAGAAGCGCAAGTGTCTGCCCCGGGTCCCCCAGGACATCCCCTACGGCGCCGAGGATCACGATGTCATGGTCTCTTTCGCTTTCAACTGCCTGTATGATATCGCTCACAAGAAAAGTGCAGAAATCGTAAACGCCCCATTCTTCTGCCTTGTGCTCCGCATAAGCGATAAACTCCGGCATGAGATCGATCCCTCTGACGCGGCAGGCCAGCTCTTTTGCCAATAGAATACTCACAGCACCTTTTCCGCAGGCCAGGTCCAGCACTTTCGTATCAGACGATACGTTTGTGTGCGTCTTCAGCATCTCCAACATATCTCTGGGAGAAGAGCCAAGCTCCCAGAGATCCTGGAGCAAATAGGGCAAATACGGGAGGATTTCTGAAGTTTCAGAGGACAATGAGCGGGCCAGCTTATCTTCCACGGAACAAGCTTTCACATGGGACCTCCTTCTTTTCCTGATGGGAGCGGCGGCTATAAACGCTTTACAGACAGACTGCCGCTTGCCTTTGCACGGTCTTCTGCCGCTGGGCGGCTTGTCTGCTGTATTGCTCCTTGAGTCCAAGTCTCCCGGGAACTAAAAACAACTGCACGGCAAGCCTAATACGATACGAGCGCAGAAAACTGTCATGCAGTATTTTGTCATGGCTATTAGTAATGACGGTGCGGAGAAAGCTGCCCTACTCCAAAAAATCGCCTACATCCAGTGAAACCTGGCCATTGTCCTTTACGAAGCAGGGTATGCCGATGCCCCCGGCTTCCTTTACCGCATCAAAAAGGGGGCTTGTCTCCCGGATCTTCAGAAATGCCTTAAGGTCGGCAAGATCTGTCGTGATATCCGCATAGTCGTATTCGATCCCTCTTTCCTTAAGGGCCTCGATCGCCTCCCGCACATCCGGGCACAGATGACTTCCGTACATTTTCATGATTCTACCTCCATTGTATTGTTTTCTTGATGGTAACATTCTGTTGAGCCTGCCGCAACAGGTTATTCTATTCAAATCAATTGCTCTTTCGTATGATGATGCAAGAATCCGCATCCTGCTCGTTCCATGGCCTGAGTATCAGGCGCTCGGTTTGCATAATCATATGAATTCCCTCTTTTATCAATCCTTGATCGCGCTACTGTATCATAACACATCTTCGGGCTCTCTTACTAAGCTCCGCTGCCAACAGGCCATCGGAAATGGCAAAATGTGAAAAGGCGCCTTGAATAACCTTCAAGGCGCCTTTTGCTACAACGTGGAAATCAACGATTGATCAGTCCGGATTCCACCAGGAGATTCCGGATCGCCTGGGCCGCTTCCGCGCAGGTCAAATTCGATTTGGGCGATAGCCTCGTGGCGCTGATACCATTGAACACGTGGGCTGCCAGCACCTCTTTCACCGACGCTTGCGCCCATGCGCCCACCGACTGGTAATCTGCATACTGCTGATACCGCAAGGCATCGGACCCCAACAGCTTGGTGATCCCCATGGCGCGCCCATACATGACCATGGCCTCTTCTCTTGTGATATTCCGTTCCGGCTTGAACGTTCCGTCCGGATATCCCGTTACGATCCCGTTGGCACTGGCGATCTTGATCGCCAACGCACTGACCTCTGTATCGTTGACATCCGTAAAGCTGACTTCCGGTACGCCGCCCTCCCGGTACAAGCCTAAAGCCCGAACGATATATTCGGCAAAACCTGCTCGGGTGATTGCCTTATTAGGCACAAAGTTTTCGGCATCGACGATGACCAGTCGGGACGCCATGTCGTTGACGGCATCCTTGGACCAATGATTTTCAACCGAAGCTACAGTCACAGGATTCCAGACTACCGAATATTCGGAATTGGTCAGGGAATTCAGTCTGGCATACCACTTGCCGTTTTCCTGGTACACTTCTGTGGGCACATGGCTGTACGTTCCGTCGGCATTGAATACGATGCCGGTGGTGACCTTGGACGGATCCACACCCGCAGGGATCTCCATTACTCTTTGCACATAATTCGTAAAGCGGTCTACAGGCAGCCTGCTGGTCGTTCCGTCAGCGTTGACAGTCTCCGCGACCACTTCGAACGCCACCGGCGGGAAGATCAGCTCTGCGCCGTTGGCATCAGCAACTTCACGATATTTTTCCACGACCGCTTCGTCGAGATTCCTGATGTTCACTTCGACTTTGATGTCCTGAAGTTCTGTTTCGGGGACCCCCAGGCGCTGTGCCGTGTTTGAGATGTTAAACTCCTGAGCCGGGATCACATACGCCACATTATCGCGCCGGACGGACACATCGAAAGCATTTTGCTCCAGCTTCTTAACAATGTCGCCTGTCAACGCCACGCTGGCGGCCGCAGAATCCGTATCTGCCACAGGGATCTCCACGCCATTGCCGGTGCCGCCGGGATTGTTCCTGATGGCTTCGTCGATTTTGCTGTCGATTGCCTTGTTGTCAACGGTCACGACCACGGTCGCCACCCCGCTTCGGACCGTCCTGGTTTCTGTTCCTGCGTTCTGCTCGTTCCCGTTGACGATCACGATGACCGGTTTCTCCTCATTCTGCGATGTTCCACCTGAACCGGATGACTGGCGGCGCCATTGGGCATAGAGGGTCACATTGCTGCTGCCCATGGCAAAGGTGCCGCCCCCGCTGTAGGCCGTGCCGCTGCCGTCTGCTGCCGTGTCCCAGCCATCAAAGGTGTAGCCGGTCCGGACCAGAGAACCGGTGTTTCCCAGTACGGTTACCGTGTCGGTGATGTTGTATGTGTTGCCGTCGGTCGGCACAGCGCCGCCCGTATTGCCGTTGCCGTTGTAGGTCACGGTGTAGTCCACCGGCGCCCACTGGGCATAGAGGGTCACATTGCTGCTGCCCATGGCAAAGGTGCCGCCCCCGCTGT
>CALLHZ010000109.1 GCA_938009115.1 uncultured Clostridia bacterium | reverse complement strand
CATTGGTAAAACAGCCTTTTGCCCGGGCCTGCTCTTTGGCAATATAGACGCAATCCGACAGCAAGCCTGTGCGTGCATGGTTCATCCGGTCAATCGAAAACTGGAGCAAAAAGATCAACATCAGCGGCAGCACAGCCAGCAAGACCAAAAACTGCTTCATGATCCGCTCTTCGGAACATCTACCAGTTTTCGGGCTTCGATTTCCTGAACCCAAAGCCTGCTCATCGTTGATAAAATGCTATTCTCCTCGCTGCCTGCGATCATGGAAAACAGTTGCAGCCCCAGGAGCAGCGCCGCCAAAAGCACGATCAGCTGTTTCATTGTGCTTAATCCAATCCTGCGGCTGCCTCGTATTCGGACATCACGCCGGCAATATTGCTGTTTACGCTTTCACCTACAAGGCTTGCCTGGTCGCCAAAGCCCATAACGACTGTACCGATCGCAATACCCAGGAGGACGGTTGCGACCATCACGATAAGCTGTTTCATGTTTCTCCTTCCCTGTTTTCACAGAATACCCATTAAAAATTCTCTTTGTTCAATAAAATACGCAACATATATAAAATTCAGCAGTACGACCATGGCATTGATCACAACTGGAAAATAAGCCAAATCGCTGATCCACTCATCTCTTCGCCTTTGACGTGTCCGGCGTCGCTGCAAAAGCAAGTCGCGGTAGGCTTCCACCGTGACAAGGAGTTCTTGAGGCGGGATCCGCTCCCACTCTGTGAAGAATTTTGCGATGTCCCGGGCGAAATCCTGATCCAGCCGCCGGCAGAACACTTCCTCCGCCGATTCGACTTCACAGAGGCGCAGATGTCGCGACATTTCCCAGAAAGTGCTTTGAAGCAGAGGGGAGATATCCGCCATCTCCTCCAGCAGCAGCTCCCGGCTCATATTTCGGTCGCGTCCCATTTTGATGGCATTCTGTATGTAGGCCAGGCACTCAGACATCTCCTGCTCACATCGTTCTCTATTTATCGATTCAGAAAGGACCCGAAACTGGCGAAGCGGCCATCCCGAAGCAGCCTTGGCGCTGGCAGCATTCGCATATTTTCTGCTTCGTTCTGCCAAATTGAATGCATCTTTTCGAATCGCCAGCGCGTACCCCAGCCAAAAGACCGTTCCGATCATCACCGATACGCACAGGCTCATTCCTTTCTCCTCATCAGTAATCCACCTTCTGATTTTTCAACAATTCCAATACCGCCAGGTTCAATGCGAACAAAAATACCGTCACCATGAACAGCAGAAAACCCTCCGGGGCAATGAATTGATTTCTGAGAAGCTTTGCCGGATCTATTCCAAGATAGAGCACTGCGATCGCCATGGTCCCTACATACAACAGCGGAATCAGAAACAGCGTCATGCGCACGGTTTCGCTGTTCATTCGTTCCCTTTCCTGAGTCCGGGCGGCGGCGTCGCTCAACTGACGCGAAATATCCTGAAGCCCGCCTGAGACATCCATGCCTTTCTCAGAGGAAAGACGTATGCAAACACCCAGCATCTTACCCCAGACAGTACCCGCCGTAAATGAAAACAAGTCCACAGCCTCTTTGATTTCCAGGGGGCTTCCGGTGCTCCGCAGCCGAAGCAGCAATCGATATAAATATTTTTGAAACACCGGATAGGAACTCCCGCCACTTAATGTTGCTTCCATTGCCGCATAGATATTTTTGTGATTGGTCCAATAATGACGATGCAATTCTGATACAAGCGCCAAGCCTTCCCGGCTTCCCTTCGTCCGCCTCAATTCCAGCCGCACTTCCAAAAACAGCAGAGGGAAACCGGCCGTCATCGACGACAGGATAAGCGCAGTTGTCCAGGAAAAACTCTTGATGGAAACGATAAATACCACAACGAACAGGAACGATAAAAGGCCGAGGAAAAGTTGCTTATCCTGAGATTTTTGAAAGTTGGCTTTCAGCATACGGTCGATATGACGGACCCATGGAAGCCGTGGTCTGTCTCTCCTTTTCGCTGCGCGCAGCCTGTGCCGCATAGAAAATCGCAAAAATATGAGACGGACATGGGTTTGAAAAAAGCAAAACCATCCCACAGCGTAAATCAACGCGATAACAATTTCAGCAGCCCATGAGAGCCAGGTAAAATTCATTCTGATCATTCCTTAATCAATGAATAGCAATCATTTCTGACAGGTGACAAGCAGGAAAGCTTTCGTAAAATCCTTTGCATTTCCTGATAGACTTTCGGATCCGACTCCTGTCCGTAGCAACGTTGTCTTCCGCCGGAAGATTCAAAGAAAGTCCAGCTGTCGTTCAACGTGTCATACTCGCAAACTGATGCCATACTGATTTTTCCTTCTGCGTCACAGCCTACTTCTTTGATGCTCTTCAAGCGCTTCTCGCGTTTGTCCTGCAACTGGATAAAATGAAACAGATAGTCGAATGCTGATGCCACCCGGCGCATCGTCATCACCAAATCGCCCCCTGTGGATTGGATGATCTCGTCTGCGGCCTCCAAAGGAAATTGCTCAGGGTCACCGGAATGGAATGTCAATTTCAGGCGTTTCGTGCCCTTGCCTGCAATTTTTACAGCCGTGTTCAAAGCGATACCGTCTCTTGCCTCCGCCAGGATGAAGTAGTCGGCATCGCTTCGAAGCAGGCTTTTGGATATCCTTAACAGATCCTGCCCATCGGCGAGAAGCTGAAGAATAGGTGCTTTGGGTAAAATCATATGAAGCGGTATTTCAGGATCCGTCTCCACCATCACGCCTTCCAGGCTGGGATCCTCGCAGCTTTGCCATGTGGTCAGGAAAGTTGTTTTGGCCGTGCGAACAGCCCCCAGAAATGCCACATTGTAGCCGATTTTCACCATGCTTTGGAAAAGAGGGATCGCCTCCCGCGGAATGGTCCGTCTGCGAGCCTGTTCCTCAAAACTGAGGACCGGTATGATGTAACGGCGGAACACGATAGACCCCTGCCCCTTTTTGGCCATCGGCTCGGTAAAAACCGTTACACGGGTACCGTCAAGCAGGTAAGTCTCATGGTATGCCTTGTCAAGACGTTCTTCGGGGTTCAGCAGCAGAAATGCCCGGATCAGCTGCTCTTTTCTTTCTTTTGATATTCTCTGGGTTTTCAGGACCATTTTTCCGTCTTCCAGGAAATAGATACGCTCCCCGATGATTTTAGCTGAACTGCTGTTTGCATAGGCCGGCAAAAACCATTCGCTGATCCCCGCCAGACCCCAGTTTTCGTGATATATCGCTTCGGCAAGGCTGCTGTACCAATCAGGATAATCTGTGCGGCCAGCATCCATCCGCCGAATCAGCATTTCGATTTTTTCTTTAAAAAATGCCGTTTCCTTTTCATACCCGACAATGGCTTTTTTTTGAATCTCCAATATCGATTTGGCATTCTCACTGGCCTCCCATTCGGCAAAAAATGAATTTCTGACTTGCACGCACAAATCACTGAAATCCAACGTTTCCGGCACATCATTGCGATGCGGATCGCCTTCTATTTTACGGCTTCGGATGTATTCCTGAATCTCAAAAGGCTCCATGGGCTTTTTCCTTTTTTTTCGATCGGCTCGGCGCCGATATCGCTTAATATGATATTTGCCATGCTGCAAACATCCCGCATGAAAGATTTATCCCGGTATTGGATCAAGGCCCGGCCTTCCGCTTCGGCAAGAAATCCGAGCGGCGACTCTTCTATCGTGTAAAAAGCACCCTTAAACTGATCCAGTCTTTCCCGAAGGTATCTCAGCGTGTAGGGACTGTCGCTCTGATACCGGTTGATGAGGCATCCCAGCGTGGAAACGTTGAGCTTATGGTACAGCGGCAGCAGGCGTTCAAATCTGCGCACTGCGCTTTCTGCCTGCATCATCACCAAAAATATGCCGTCAGAAGCAAAGAGGGAGCCCAGCGCCAGGCCGTGGTCGATCTGGCTTCCGCTGTCGCACAGGATCAGATCGAAGCAGTTCTTTAAACGGCGGAGCAGATGATCGGACAATTTCGGGTGATAATTCCCGTCACCCTCCATGGGGTCCGCTCCCGATATGAAGTAGAGATTATCCTGCCACAGGGAACGGGTCATGATCTCCTGGGTATCGATGAGACCCTCGGCCAATTCAGGCCGGATCCTCTCCACGGACTCCCTGACTCCTTCGGCATAATCTGTTCCAGGGGTTCCTTCGGTATGGATCACCAGGATGCGCCAGACTGGCATTTCCCTGGAAATCAGCTCCGCTACAGACTGACAGAGCATCGTCGTGCCGCATTTGTGGTCCACGCCGAAAAAAGTATAAATACCGCTCATAGGCCTCCTTGTATGCACACGATCAGATCCCGGGGTCCGGCGTCCATCTGATACTGAAATATCGCGATGTACTCTTCCGGTGTGCAGACGATTTCCAAGCTCTCCACAGGATCCCGATCCGAATAGCGCTCCAGAAGATCGCCGGCGGAAGTGTCCGGCGCAGGGATCGCTCTGCCGTTACGGTCCAAAATATAGGCGACCCTGTGCGTTCCCATTTCTGTACCTGACGACGCAGAGACAAGACGCACAGCATCTCCGGGGCGGACTGCCGCGCTCATGGACCCGATCCAATCGCCTGGCAGGAGAAAGATCGATTGATCGTTGCGAAAGACTTCTTCTTCCTGCCGGAAAAATGCGGCGGTCAGCTGCTGATTGCTCCGGAGGGGATACACTGCAGTGCGGCCTGCTATCCGACCGGACTCTTCGGGAGGAAGCGCGCCTTGCATCACGGTTTCCGGCAGCACATAGATTGTCGAAAGATCCCCTGGCAACATGGATTCACCGGCAGCGATATCCCGGGATGCTGCGAGGACCGGCGTCAGAAGAACGGCATTGCGCCCCCAGGTTTCCCACACGACAAGAAGTCCGATACTCAATACCATCAGCAATATACCCAATACAGTCGTTCGTCGCATTCGCCTTCCTCGATTACCATTTTCTGGCATTATATTACCAACTCATCGAAGTTTTGTCAATCTTTATTTTACATATTTGCTATTTATTTACATTTTTATAGGGTTTTCATCGTCTTTTCGGTGTGATACAATAATGTAGTTAATTTCCTGAATATCTGCCGCAATGTTCGAACCGTTCAGGAGAAAAATCGTTAAGGAGGAACATATCGTGTATAAAATTTTAAAGAAGGTGAATCTGAACCCCAGTGTAACTCTGATGGAGATCGATGCACCCCCTGTCGCCGCCAAAGGCGAGCCCGGGCAGTTCGTGATCCTTCGCGTGGACGAAAACGGAGAAAGAATCCCCCTCACCATCGCCGATTTCGACAGACAGAAGGGCTCCATTACTATTATATTCCAAATCGTCGGGGCCACGACCGAAGCGCTGAACCACAAGGAAGAGGGCGACTTCCTTCAGGATCTCGTAGGACCCCTCGGCGTTCCGTCGCATATAGAAGGATTAAAAAGGGTCGCAGTGATCGGCGGCGGGGTAGGCTGTGCCATCGCCTACCCTATTGCAAAAAAGCTGCATGAACAGGGCGCTGTGGTCCATTCCGTAACAGGATTCAAGACAAAAGATCTCGTCATCCTCGAAAAGGAGTTTCAGGAAGTCAGCGACCGCGTGATCATGGTGACCGATGACGGCAGCTACGGCGAAAAAGGGCTGGTGACCGACGCGCTGAAAGCATTGCTGGATGCAGGCGAGCAATACGACGAAGTCATAGCCATCGGACCGGTCATCATGATGAAATTCGTCAGCAGGTTGACGAAGGAATATGGCGTCAAGACCGTCGTGAGCATGAACTCCATCATGATCGACGGGACCGGGATGTGCGGCTGCTGCAGACTGACCGTAGGCGGCGAAATAAAGTTTGCCTGTGTGGACGGCCCGGATTTTGACGGACACAAAGTCGATTTCGACGAAGCAATGCAACGAGGCACCATGTATCGGGATTTTGAACAGAAGTGCCACGAAGATACATGCAATCTCTATAAGATGGAGGTAAAGTAATATGGCCAACATGTCTCTGAAAAAAAATGAAATGCCCGCCCAGGATCCTCATGTGAGAAATTGCAATTTCAAGGAAGTTGCCCTTGGCTACACGGAAGAACTTGCGCTGGATGAAGCGACTCGGTGCCTTAACTGCAAGCACAGCCCCTGCGTCGCCGGCTGCCCGGTGGAAATCAATATCCCTGCGTTCATCATGAAGACTGCCCAGGGAGAATTCGAAGAAGCCTACCAGATCATTTCCAAAGACAGTTCCCTGCCCGCCGTATGCGGAAGAGTTTGCCCTCAGGAGACCCAGTGCGAGTTGGTCTGCGTCCGCGGCATCAAGGGGGAACCTGTCGGTATTGGCCGTCTGGAACGCTTTGTGGCGGATTGGCATATCGAGCATGTAAAAGACAAACCGGTGAAACCCGCCTCCAACGGCCACAAAGTGGCTGTGATCGGCTCCGGCCCTGCCGGCCTCACCTGCGCTGGTGATCTGGCAAAAAAGGGTTACGATGTCACTGTGTTTGAAGCTCTTCATACAGCCGGCGGCGTGCTGGTGTACGGGATCCCTGAATTCAGACTGCCCAAGGCGATCGTGCAGAAAGAAATCGACGCATTAAAAGAGCTCGGCGTAACGATCAAAACCAACATGGTCATCGGAAGATCCCTGAGCGTGGATGAGCTGCTCGAGCAGGAAGGCTTTGAAGCAGTCTTTATCGGTTCCGGCGCAGGGCTCCCGACGTTTATGCACATTCCGGGGGAGAATCTCAAGGGCGTATACTCTGCCAACGAATACCTGACTCGCGTCAATTTAATGAAAGCCTATCGCCCGGATACGGCCACCCCGATCAAAAAAAGCAGCAAAGTTGCCGTTGTGGGCGGAGGAAACGTCGCCATGGATGCGGCTCGCTGCGCGAAAAGACTGGGCGCCGAAGAAGTCTACATCATTTATCGCCGTTCGGAAGAAGAACTTCCTGCAAGAGCCGAAGAGGTGGAGCATGCCAAAGAAGAAGGCATCATCTTCAAGCTTCTTAACAACCCGGTCCGCATTCTGGGCGATGAGCAGCTTTGCGTAACAGGGATCGAATGCCTGAAGATGGAGCTGGGCGAACCCGACGAGTCGGGCCGCAGAAGACCTGTTCCCGTGGAAGGTTCGGAATGGACCATTCCTCTCGATACCGTGATCATGGCCATCGGCACCTCTCCGAATCCCCTGATCAAGTCCACGACCAAGGGCCTGGAGACCCAGAAATGGGGCGGCATCATCGCGGAGGATCCTTCCGGGAAGACCAGCAGAGATCATATCTATGCCGGCGGTGACGCCGTCACCGGCGCCGCTACGGTCATCCTGGCCATGGGCGCCGGGAAAAATGCAGCCAAAGCCATCGACGAAGAATTGAGCGGAGCGAAATAGCAGCAAGCAAAAATCCCGGGGGAACCCCGGGATTTTTTATTGATGTCTCTAATCGTCAATACCGGCGATCACGTCGATCTCCACATCCAGCCCGTCATAGATTTCCGAACCGAAGGTGGTGACTCTGGCAGGATAGCCATCCTCTTTTTTGAAATACGAGGCATACACCCGGTTCATGTCGGAAAAATATTCCGGGCGGGTCATGTGGATGCTGCACTTGAGAACCATGCTCATACTGCTTCCTACATCCTCCAGGATGGCTTTGATGTTCTTCATGATATTTTCCGTTTGCTCCGTCACTGTCCCATGAAGGATCTCGCCGGTGGCGGCATCTTCGGAAGCCATGCCGGAAATGAACAGCATATTGCCGAACTTGACCACGTTGGAATAGGGTCCGACAGGGACCGGGGCCTTCGTGGTTGGAATGATTTCTTTTTTCATGTCAGTACCTCCATTCTGTTTTAAGCGCCGCTTTTCCCGAAGGCAGACATCCGGTACAAATATTATATCGGATAAGCGCCGTTTTCCATGTCAGCGACGGACAGATCGATCCCGTCCTGCTGAGCTTTTCTGTATTTAAAGAAATCCAGTGCTACCTGTGGAAACAAAGCATAGGAAAGCACATCTTCGTCCTGCTGCTTCCACTCGGTCATTTCTTTCTCCAACTTATCCAGTTCCGGCACGAGATCGTCAGCCGGCCGGTGGGTTTTTGGGATAGCGTCGCCAATGACCTTTTTCTGCACGTCGGGATCAAAAGGCTTCACCGTTTGCCCGTAGTCGCCCATGAGGACTGCTTTGGTTTCCTTGGTGACCATTTTATAACGCTCCCCTGTCAGCACGTTGAACAGGGCCTGCGTGCCGACGATCTGGGAGGAAGGCGTTACAAGAGGCGGCTCGCCCAGTTCCTTGCGTACCCTTGGGATCTCCGCAAGCACTTCATAGTACTTATCTGAAGCATTCTGCTCAGCCAGCTGTGAAACCAGATTGGACAGCATGCCGCCGGGCACTTGATACAACAGAGTCTTGATGTCCACACCCATCATTTTCGGATTCAGAAGTCCCGTTTCCAATGCTTTTTCCTGGAACGGTCTGAAATAATCGGCGATCTCAGCCAGCAGCTTTTGATCCAGCCCGGTATCATAGGGGGTCCCCTTCAGCGTCTCCACCATGATCTCCGTGGCAGGCTGACTGGTTCCCATTGCAAAGGGCGACATGGCGGTATCGATCATATCGCAACCGGCTTCGATGGCTTTCAGATAGCTGATCGGCGCAACGCCGCTGGTGCAATGGCTGTGGACATCGATGGGCAGATCCACGGTATCCTTCAGTGCATGCACAAGCTCTTGGGCAGCATAAGGAAGCAGCAGTCCGGCCATATCTTTGATGCAGATGGAATCGGCCCCCATGTCGCTGATGCGGCAGATCAGATCTTTCCAATAATTCAACGTATAGGCGTCGCCCAACGTATATGATACCGCGATCTGAGCGTGGGCCCCTTCTTTCTTTGTGGCCCGAACCGCGGTCTTCAAATTTCGCAAGTCGTTGAATGCATCAAAAATACGCAGGATGTCGATCCCGTTGGCAATGGATTTCTGCACGAAATATTCCACCACGTCATCAGCATAGTGGCGATAGCCTAAAATATTTTGCCCCCGGAGCAACATTTGCAGCTTTGTTTTTTGAAAGCCTCGCTTGAGCATGCGAAGCCGCTCCCAGGGATCCTCCTTCAGAAAACGCAGTGAAGCGTCAAACGTTGCGCCGCCCCAGCACTCCACGGAATAAAAGCCTGCCTGATCCATTTTTTCCATGATCGGAAGCATTTCTTCGGTGCTCATCCGGGTGGCGATCAGGGATTGATGGGCATCCCGCAATATGGTCTCCGTGATTTTGACCGGTTTTTTATCGATTTGGTCCATGCTACTCTCCTCTTAACATTTACTACCGTACGCCGAATATTGCCATAAAGGTCCCGGCGGCCACAGCCGTACCGATGACGCCTGCCACATTGGGACCCATGGCATGCATAAGCAGGAAATTGGTGGGATCCGCTTCGGCTCCGACTTTTTGTGATACGCGGGCAGCCATGGGAACAGCCGACACCCCGGCCGAACCGATAAGCGGGTTGACTTTTCCCCCGCTGGCCTTGCACATGATCTTTCCAAATATGACGCCCGCCGCAGTGCCGAAAGCAAAAGCAATCAGTCCTAACGCCACGATTTTCAAAGTGGAGGCATTCAGGAAGGCCTCTGCCGAAGTCGTGGCGCCTACGGAAGTCCCCAGCAGGATGACCACGATATACATCAGCGCATTGGATGCAGTCTCGGTCAACTGGCGGACAACGCCGCTTTCCCGGAACAGATTCCCCAGCATAAGCATGCCCACGAGCGGCGTCGTGGATGGCAAAATGGAGCATACGACGATGGTAACAACAATGGGAAAACAGATCCTTTCCAGCTTGCTCACATGACGAAGCTGATCCATTTTGATCATTCGCTCTTCTTTTGTCGTCAGGGCTTTCATGATCGGCGGCTGGATGATCGGCACGAGAGCCATATATGAATACGCGGCCACGGCAATGGGCCCCATCAGCGCGCCCTGACCCAGCTTGCTGGCCAAAAAGATCGAGGTAGGTCCGTCGGCGCCGCCGATAATGGAGATCGCAGCCGCGGCCTTGTCATCAAAACCTAACAACATAGCCCCCATATATGCGGCGTAAATGCCGAATTGTGCGGCAGCCCCCAGAAGAAAGCTCTTGGGGTTCGCGATGAGAGGTCCGAAGTCCGTCAGCGCGCCGACGCCCATGAAGATCAAGGAAGGCAGGATCGCCCATTCGTCCAACAGATAGAAGTAATGGAGCAAACCTCCCTCCTCCATGATCGGCGGATAAATATTGACCAGAAGCATACCGAAAGCAATCGGCAAGAGGAGCAACGGCTCATACCCTCTTGCAATGGCCAAATACAAAAATCCACAGGCTACAGCCACCATGGCCAAATTTCCGATGCTCAAATTGAGAAAAGCAGTCTGCTGCAGCAAATTGCCCAGCGTCTCACTGATATAACTCACGATTGTCCTCCGTTTTTACGGTGTGCATGGGCTGCGTGCATTTTAAATAATGGTTGCCAGCAGATCCCCGGCTTCCACGGGGCTTCCCTCGGAGATAACGATCTGGCCGATCACGCCGTTTCGCGGAGCGACGACGGGGATCTCCATTTTCATGGCCTCCAAGATCACGACCGTATCGCCGGCCTTGACAGCTTTTCCTTCCGCCGCCACGATCTTCCATACCTTTCCGGCTGCGCCAGCGGTGATCTTCTCACCTTGCGCCGCAGAAGCCGGCTTCTTGACCTCTTGCGGAGCTGGCGCTGCGCTGGTCCGGGGAGCGGGTGCAGAAGCGCTGCTCTTTTTTTCCACCTGCACTTCGTAGGTGATACCGTTGACCGTTACCGAATATGTTTCCATCACTGTCTCCTTTAATATCAATAAATGAATCGTTATGCTGAAAGAATCAGATGCGCCGGATCGAGCGGACTATATAGGAATCGGTCTCGATGGCTTCTTCTCCAAGAAAAGCATGGATCGCAGCGGTGATCACCGCTGCCAGCACAGGATCGCCGGAGGAGATCTCCTGTGGAGATTCAATCGGCATCTCCGGCAATGCCGCCTTTTTTCTGTTTTCGAGCAGACCGGGAAGATATTTGAACAAGGATATGATAAAAGATATGAAGATAAGAACGGAAAAGACCACGCCCATTCCCATGATCGTGTTCATGATCGCCTTAGTAAAAATCTCTGTCAGTGTCATCCTTCCTACTCCTTTAACAGGTGCGCTTATCGGAAAGCATTTCCAGCGCGCCGATCACATATTTTCTGGTATCCGCCGGCGCGATCACCTTGTCGACGCAACCTCTGGCAAGGAAAGCCGGGGTACCGGACTTCTTTTCGTACGCTGCGGCCTTTTCCGCCAGAAATGACAATTTATCTTCTGTCCGAGAAAGTTCCTGGGCATACAAAATGCGAACGGCATCCTCGCCGGGCATCACCTGGATTTGGGCTGTATCCCAGGCAAAGACGAAATCCGCTCCCAGACCCTTGCTGTTCATGACAGCATAGGCGCTGCCAAAAGCCTTTCCCGTGATGAGGTTGATCCTGGGGATCTCCGCAGAGGCCCATACGCTCACCAGATAGGCCGCGGCAGCCGGCAATTTGATTTCCTGACAACCATCGGCAGAAAAGCCGGGGCAGTCGGTAAGAGATAGAACAGGAATGCCGAACGCGCTGCAGAAATCAACAAAATCGGCCATAGCGTCGCAGGCTTCAGCCGTCAGATATCTATCGCCTGCATTCCCTGTCACACCCACCGTTTTCCCGTTGAACCGGGCAAAGCAAAATACGGCGTCTCCGCAATCATTTCTGAAAAGTTCCAACACAGAATCCGGATCAGCAATCGCGGAAATCACAAGGCGCGGATCAGTGCTGCCTCCTTGAAGGGCACCTGCAGGACGGTTCAGATTAACGGCCTCCTCTGCTTGAGGAACAGGATCCTCACTGCTCAGCGGGAGATAAGTGATCAGGCCTCGGATCTGAAGGCAAACATCCTCCTCCGTTCCGCCTCCTCCGATCAAACGGCGCGCTGCAGGATAGTCAGACAGGACTGCCGCCATGTCGCATCGACTCGCGTCGGTGGTTCTTGTTGCCGGAGGACTGATAAACAGGTTTGACTGATCCTCCATAAAAACAAAATCGCACAGCGCCGCTGAGAGAGCCCCGCCGCCGCCGCAACTGCCGAAGATCCCTGCCACCTGCGGGATCCGCCCTTTGGCCTTCGTTTGCGCCATATACAGCTTGCCATATGAATCCAACGCATCGACTCCTTCGTTGAGGCGGAGACCGGCGCTGTCCATAAGAGCAATGATCGGCGCCCCGCATTTCAGAGCCATGTCATATAGCCGCAATATCTTTCCGGCATGCATCTCGGCCATGGAACCGCCGAGTACATGGGGATCCTGGCTGTAAATATAAACAGGACGGCCGTCAACCGTTCCATAACCGGTGATCACGCCGTCCGAATACACTTTATTACCGCCTTCGTTAAAGTCGGTATTTCGTGCGAGGATCCGTTCCCCCATTTCCATAAAGCTGCCGGCATCCAGAACAGAATCGATCCGTTCTCTGGCCGTTTTGGATGTGCCCATATTGCTTCCCTCCATCATATCCTGCCGGGCCAAAACCAAAGGATCCTGACCAGGATCGGATTATCACATTCGGGCTTAATTATACTTGATATTTCTGTATCATTCAAACCCTTTTTGACTGATTTTACTGGTGTGCTATACTAAATTCATATATTTCTATAACATAAATCGATCGGGAGGATTGATATGGCAATGAACATGATCAATAGCTTTGTAGAGTCTCGCAAAAATGAGATGCTGGAGAAGTTTGAGCAGCTGGTCCGCCTGGAAAGCCATTTCGAAGAAAAGGACAATGTCTTGTCGGCCATGGCATGGGTGCAGAAGGAATTCGAAGCCGAAGGCTTTGAATGTCACATCGAAGGGACCACGGGCGAGCGGGCGGGACTGCTCATCGGTACGCTGGGTATGGACCGTCCTGCCCCGCCGGTCATATTATCCGGGCACATCGACACCGTACACAGGCAGGGCAGTTTTGGTGAGGACCTTTGGCGTTTGGAGGATGACCTTGTATACGGTCCCGGCGTCAATGATATGAAAGGCGGCGTCATCGAAGCGCTGTATATCGTGAAAGCGTTGAACGTCCTGGGCTACGACCGGACACCTCTCAAGATCCTGTTTGCCGGCGACGAAGAAGGCGATCACATCGGCACGGACACAAATCTCCTCTATACCCAAGAAAGTCGGGGCGCCCTTGCCGCCTTTAACATGGAAACAGGTGTGGAGGGTGTCTTCACTGTAGCCCGAAAATCATGTCACATTTTTCATTTAAAAATCCAAGGAGAAGGCGGTCATGCCGGAAATGATTTCCACACTGCGAAAAATGCAGCAGAGGAAGCGATGCAAAAGGCGTTGGAGATCGTCAAATTGACTGATATCGAACAGGGGACCACAGTAGCTGTCACGGTGATCCGCGGCGGGGACCATCCCAGCGCCATCCCATCCTCCTGCGAAGTAACACTGGATGCAAGAGTATCTTCCGCTAAAGAAAAAGAACGGATCTACCGCTCTGTGGATGAGATCTGCAGAAAGGCATACATCCCCGGTACAAAGACAAGCTATGAATGCTATGCGGCGAAGTACGAAGGATATCTGGAAAATGAAGCGATCCGCAAACTCCACGCTTTCGTCAATGCCATCGCAGAAGAACTGGGGCAGCCTGCCTATGGAAAATGTTTTCGCGGCGGCGCGGCCGATTCTGGTAATATGGCCGTTGAAGGCATCCCTGTCTTGTGTTCTTGCGGGATCGTAGGTGATTTTTCCCATGACAGGAAAGAGTTCGCAAGGATCCATACGCTTTTTGACCGCACAAAACTATTTGCATCGGTGATCGCCCGAATCGACGGATTTGAAGTCTGATTTTATACGACCAGCTCAGCGGATGAGTCGCCGCCGGTTTTGAAATAACGGGCCAAGTCCAGCGGGGCAAATATGCCGAGGTCTGTTACCACGCCGCTGATCAAATGTGGCGGCGTGATATCAAAGCTGGGATAATACCCTTTTACGCCATCTGCAGCCGTTGGGACACCCATCGCCTGCAGAACAAACGCCGGATCCCGCATTTCGATATGGATCGTGTCCACCGAAGGATGCCCAACATCCGGCGCCCCGGTCACAAAGTACGGAACGCCGTGATAATGAGCGGCAATGGCGATTTGGTAAGTGCCGATCTTATTGACCACGTGGCCGTCGCCGCAGATCGCATCCGCAGCCGAGGTGAAGACGTCCACCTTCTCCTTTTTCATGACATATGCCGGCATATTGTCCGTGATTACCGTTACGTCGAAGCCCATATCCCGGACCACCGTTGCGGTCAATCTTGCGCCCTGGAAATAGGGTCGGGTCTCCGGACAGAATATCCTCAGATCCTTTCCCCGCTCACGGCTTTCCCGCAGCATCATGCCGACGATGGTTTCGCCGAAGCACTGAGTCATGACGGTTCCATGGTCCGGAAACATATCCGTCAGATAAGAGGCGATTCTGGCGACCCGGCTGTATCGTCTGTTGTTGATCGCCAGTGCTTCCAAACGGAGGGCTTCGTCCACCCTTTCGCCCCGCTGCATCGCAGCCTGGGCCGCTGCGATGCAGCGATCTGTGATCTGCTGCATACGAAGCCGGGTCGTAGGCCTTGCCTCCACCATTCGCCGCGCCGCGGCGGACAGATATGCCATCTGTCCGCCGGCGTCCAGTTGCCGGCACTCCCAGGCCGCCAGGGCCATGCCCATGGCCGCGGCGCTGAAAGGACCTGCGCTTTGCGTTACCATATCGGTGATCGCCTGGGCAACGTCCCCGTGGCTTCGGCAGGTCACAAATTCGATTTTTCGCGGATAGACCCGCCTGTCAAGGATACGAACAACACCGTCTTCATACCATGCAATGTTTTCGTATTGCAGCATGAATGCCAGCCCTTGATCCGCCCGTTTCATCATCTTCTCCATATATTCCTTCATCCCAGGAGGCGCTGCACCGATCTGCGGACATTGTACATGACGCGCTCGGCGTCCAGCGTTAAATAAGTTCCGTTTTCAAATAATACTTTACCGTCAACCATCGTCATTCGAATATCGCTTGCCTGAGCGGAGTAAGTAAGCATCGGAAGTGTTTCCAACGCCGGAAACATGTGGGGCGCATCAAAGCTTACAGCCACGATATCAGCGCTCATGCCCACCTTCAAGGAGCCCGAATTTTCTCTGCCCTGGGCCCTGGCCCCGGCAGATGTGGCCATGTGGATCACTTCTCCCGGCGTCATGATCGTGGCATCGCGTTGATAGCCGTTGTGGATCACAGCGGCAAGGTGCATCTCTTCCATCATGTTCAAGTTGTTGTTGCTGGCTGCACCGTCGGTGCCCAGCACCACGTTTACGCCCTTTTTCAGAGCTTTGGCAACAGGCGCGAAGCCGCTGCCCAGCTTCATGTTGCTGGAAGGATTATGGATCAGACTTGTTCCCTTTTCAGCAAAGATGTCCAGATCCGAATCCTCACAATGAACGCAGTGAGCCGCCAGAACCGGTGAATCCAACGTCCCCAGATCGCGGAACCATTCCGCCGGTGTTTTTCCGTACCGTTCTTTGCATTCTGTGTGCTCCCGGAGCGTTTCAGAAAGGTGCAAATGGATCCGCCCGCCTTCCTGTTTGCACAGCCTTGAATAATACTCGACAGTCTTTGTCGTAGTCAGATATTCGGAATGGATCCCGAAATCCACCAGGAGTCTGCCATCGGCCATTCCGTTGAAGGTCTTGAAAAAGGCCAAAGAATCAGCCACGCGCTGGCAGTCCTCCCCTTTTATTTCCGGATCCTGACAGACCAGAGGCATACAGAGGTTGGCGCGAATACCGGTTTCCGCAACCACTTGCGCGGTCTGGGCGGGATAATCATACATATCCGTGAACGATGTGGTGCCGCCGGCAAGCATTTCCATCACGGCAAGCTGGGTTCCAGCAATGATGTCTTCTTCCTTCAGCATTGCCTCGATGGGCATGATCCTGTCAAAGAGCCATTCCTGGAGCGGCAGATCGCTGCCAACCCCCCGCAGCAGAACCATCGGCGCGTGGCAATGGCAATTGATGAGACCCGGCATCAGAAGACAGCCTTTCATGTCCTTGATCTCGTCATAAGATCCTTCCGGCTTGTCCTGCCCGATAGATTCGATCACAGCGCCGTCGATCCCCAAGTATCCGTTGCGGATCACCTGGCCTTCCGAAGGCTCGCCGAACAGGATATCGCAGTTTTTCAGCAGCTTTCGCACGGTATCCTCCTGAGTATTTCCGTAAAATACTTCTCAAACGCACCGGCTACACGCAGAGAAGTCTCCGTCACTTCCTCGCTGGTCAAGGGCTGGTCCAGCACACCTGCCGCCATATTGGTCATTACAGACAAGCCCAGCACGGGAATCCCGCAGTGAGCAGCCGTAAGGGCTTCGGTCACCGTAGACATCCCGGCCGCATCGCCTCCAAGGATCCTGGCCGCGCGGATTTCCGCAGGACTCTCGTACTGAGGTCCCGCAAAGAAGAAATAGACCCCTTCGTGGATGCGCAGCGATGTGGTGCCGGCACAGTCCAACGCGATCCGGCGCAGGTCCTTGTCGTACATGTTTCCCACATCGAAAAACCGTTTTCCGAATTCGGGAATATTGGGTCCGGCCAGCGGCGAAAGGCCCATCAGCTTGATGTGATCCTTGATGACCATGATATCGCCGGCCTGATAGGATGTATTGATAGCGCCTGCCGCATTGGTCAGGATGAGCTTTTTGATCCCCAGGAGCTTCATGACCCGGACCGGCGCCGCAAGTTCATCAAAGCTGTATCCTTCATACGAGTGAAACCGGCCGGACATGCAGCACACTTTGTGCCCCTGGATCGTACCGAGAATAAGCTTGCCGGCGTGGTCAGGCGCAGTCGATACCAGGAAGTTGGGAATATCCCCGTAGGGAATCACGATGGGGTTTTCGACGTTTCTGTCATACTCCCCCAGGCCGGTCCCCAGAACGATGCCCATATCCGGCTGAAAACCGCCGGACACCTCGCGTATATAATCCGCGCTCCTTTTGTAGTAGTCATATGTGTAAGCCACAGTTCGCTCCTTTCTTGCGCTGCCGGTATGCCGGCCAGGCGAATCAGCCTCTCTTGAGATATGCGGTGATGCAGTGGAGCGAGCCTCTGCCCTTCAAAATTTCCGATACGTTGATCGTCGTGACCCGGATGCCATTCTTCTCCAGGAGTTCCTGGGTCCGGGGCGTCCCTTCAGCCATCAGGATATGTCCGGGCTCCAGCGCCACAAAATTGCATGCCAAAGCTCTCACTTCCGTCTGGGACGGCGCCTCCAGGATCTTATAGCCCTTCCGCTTCAAAGCATCCAGCACGTCATAGGGAATCTGAGAGACATGCCCGATCACCACGTCATTGCTGGCCGGATTGAGAAGTCCATCGATGTGGATGTTGCTGTAAGGAAGCTGCATGGGAATGATTTGTGTGACGCCCTGCCGGCGCAGTTCCTCCGCAACCTGGTCATAACCGCTTTGATTACAGCGTATCCCGGTGGAAAGAACACAGGTGTGCCGGTCTACCCACATGGCATTGGCACCTTCAAAAATACCGTCCCCGTTGATCGTCCGCACGATGGGAACGCCGATCTTCGCCAGGGCCTGGGCGATATAGCGCTCCTCGCCTCTGCGGGTCGCCATGCCCGGCCGGGTGATGATAGCCCCTTCGGGGGTCATAAACATCAGATCGCGGCAGAAAACAGCGTTGGGACGGTCCTCCCGCTGGTCCTCCACATAATAGACTTTGGCGCCGAAATGGCGATATACTTCGGTCACATCGTCGTGCTGCTTGCGCATCAGCTCAACATCCAGAGGCACGTCGGTGAAACGCACGGCCGCAGCGTCGAAGTTCTCCACTTCCTTGCCGGGTCTTCGCATCAGTACGGCTTTCAGCTTCTCGACTTCCGAGGATACGCCCCATTCTCCCCAATACAAGGGCATGTCGTCTTCGAAACGGCTCTCCTTGGGAAACCACTTTTCGCCGGGGATCGCATCGATGTCCAATTGATTCTGTATCATTCAAGTCACCTCCTTCAGGCCGTTTCAGTATATCATAACGCCTTGTGCATTGACAAACAGGACTTCTGCTCGCATAATAGGGACAATTTCAGGAAGGAGCAACAAATGGGTTTTGGATTGTTTAAAAAGAAGGCTTCCGCCGGACTGGTCCTGATCAACGGCTGTGTGCACACGATGGATCCGGAGGATCCCCGCGCCGAGGCTGTGGCCTGCGCCGGCGGCAAAATCATTGCTGTCGGTACTTCGGAAGATATCAAGTCCATGATTTCCGCCGAAACAAAAATCATCGATCTGGAGGGACGGCATCTGACACCGGGATGGATCGACCTCCACAGTGATCCGATCCCCCGGGTGTTCGCTGAACAATACCTGCCCCTGTCGGAGGATATGGCGATCGCGGAGCTGACCGGCGCCGTAGCTGAATATGTGAAAAATCATCCGGCAGAGGATCGCTATCTTGCTTATGGATACGACCCGTCGAAAATCATTGAAAATGAAATGCCCGGGATCCGCGAGGCACTCAACGATACGGCGCCGGAGAAGCCTTTGGTTCTGGTGGCGTCCGACGGTTTTCACATGATCCTCAACGGAAAGGCGGCGGAGCTGGCAGCCCGGGAAGCCGAAGAGCTGGGTATGCCTGCCGTTACGCCGGCATTGGTGACCGCTGTGCTCCTGTCTGCAGACATTGGCGTTCTTCTGGAAAAGCTTGACAAGCACACCTTGGCTCAGGCTCAGCGAGGCATCACAACTGAATTTGTGCTGCCATCCTTCAGCCATTTTGAAAACATCTTCCGAGAGCTTATGGTCGACGCCTGCCAGGCGGATCTGCTACGCCAGCGCTATCAGGGATCCCTGCTGGTCAATGCGCCTCTTCCGGAGCGACTGATCCTGCACCAGATGGCTCAGAAGCACACTGCCTGCGCCGAATTGAAGGGCATGATCCAATTTCGCACTCTTTTTCTCTGCTTCAGCGGCACTGAAGACTGCAGCCACTATATGAGCGAGACCTATCTTCGGCAGTTGTGCGAACTGGTTGCGGACAAAGGTTATCACATTCGTATGAAAGCCCTGGACCGGCCAGCCGCGCTGACGGCCCTGCGTCTGTCCTCCGAGTTGAAGACATCTTACAGAAAATCTTCTTTCATCGTTGAGCACACTGAAACCCTTACAGCGGAAGAACGTGCTTCGCTGCTGACAGCTGACATTTACGAATATACCGAAGAAAGCCGCAGCAACAACTATGGCGCGCCAGGCGAAATCCTGGAATCTCACACCCTGCGAAATGCAGATCTCCTCGCCCAAAGCCAGGACTGCGGCAGCGTCGAAGTGGGGAAATGGGCCGATTTTGCTGTTTTTGAGGAAGACCCGGAATCACCCGCATTTATTCCCGGAAACGCCTGGATGACGCTTACCGGCGGGCGTGTCGTGTGGGACAGCCGAAACGCCGCGCCGGAAGACTGGGCGGGCAAGATCCGTGAAGCAGCGTTTTCCTGCAACGAGCCCACGGGATTTTAGAAAAAAAACTGTTTCTCATATTGACAGCCGTTCTTTGAAATGGTACTATCTTTCTTGCGTAGTTTGCATGATTATGCAGTGTGGCGGTGTAGCTTAGTTGGCTAGAGCGTCCGGTTCATACCCGGAAGGTCGGTGGTTCGACTCCACTCGCCGCTACCACATTTTGAGGCCCGGTAGTTCAGTTGGTTAGAATGCCAGCCTGTCACGCTGGAGGTCGACGGTTCGAGCCCGTTCCGGGTCGCCAAAATTACATGCAAACGTGGTGGGTATCGTCAAGTGGTCAAGACCCAGGGTTGTGGCTCCTGTATACGTGGGTTCGACTCCCACTACCCACCCCAAATTTAAAAATATCACATTTCCCTCTTGGTTTTCAGAGGTAAAGTGGTATAATGACATACGCAGAACTCAATATTGGGGTATAGCCAAGCGGTAAGGCAACGGATTCTGATTCCGTTATGCGAAGGTTCGAATCCTTCTACCCTAGCCAACAGAATAATGCCGGCCTTGTGCCGGCATTATGCGGCGACATAGCCAAGTGGTAAGGCACAGGTCTGCAAAACCTTGATTCCCCGGTTCAAATCCGGGTGTCGCCTCCAAAAAAGCCTGCGATCCAAGATCGCAGGCTTTTTTCTTTGCGGAATATAATTCCTTCTTTACAGGTCCTTTACCTGAGATTTTATGATCTCATACCCGAACGTCCTGATCGTTTTTTCGATCTCTTCTGCCGACAGTCTGCTGTCATCAAAGTTCAGCTTGACCTTGCTTGCATTGAACAGAACGCTGACACTTTCCTTTACCACACCTTCCAGGGATTTGACGCCGCTTTCGATTTTTTGCGCACAGGAGGGGCATGTCAATGTTTCCAGTTGGATCACCGCTTTTTTCATTTTTTTCTCTCTTTCTCTTCGATTTCAGCGAAGCCTATAGTGAAGCAGTCTCATACCGTTGAAAATGACCACAAGGATGCTCATTTCATGCACCAGCATACCTACGGACATGTTCATCCATTCGCTTAAAAATACGTTGGCCAGCAGGAAAATAACCACACCTACGGCGATCACGATATTTTGCTTCATGTTCCGTGTGATCGCCTTTGCCAGGCCCAGCGCATGAGGCAGGTGCCCGAGATCAGAATTCATCAGTACGACGTCTGACGTTTCGATTGCCGTATCTGTGCCGTTTCCCATGGCGATTCCGATATCAGCCTGTGCCAGCGAAGGACTGTCGTTGACTCCATCTCCGACAAAAGCCACGATCCTTCCCTGTTGCCGAAGCCGGGAAATGTATTGAGCCTTGTCCTCCGGCAGCATATTGCCGTGCGCCTCGACCGATCCGATCTCACGGCCGACTATGTCAACGGTGCCCTGATTATCGCCGGAAAGAATGATCAGATTTTTGACATTTAGCGATCTAAGCCGTTGAAGATGCTCTTTCACATCAGGTCGTACGGGATCCCGGATCCCCATCAGCATGCAAAGTTCACCGTCGACTGAAACCAGAACCAGTGTATTGCCTTTGTGTTCAAACCTGAGGATGTCGTCTTGTATGTTCCCGGTCAAAGGGATGCCTTCCCGCTTCATCAGCGCAACATTGCCCACGGCGATCCTGTGGCCGCCGGCAATGGCAAGGATCCCCGCTCCTTTTACGACGTCTGTGCTTTCCACGGGGCAATGGTCCGAAACGCCTAGATACTCGATGATCGCCTTTGCAAGAGGGTGATCTGACTCACGCTCCACTCCGGCGAGATAGTGAAAAACGTTCTCCGGTTCATCGGTATAGAGCTGCACATCGGTGACCCGTGGATTTCCGGCAGTAAGCGTGCCGGTTTTATCGAATACGAATGTATCCGCTCGGCTGAAATTCCGAATCACCTCGCTGCCTTTCAGGAGGATGCCGTGGCGGGCGCCATTGCCGATCCCCGCAACGTTGGACACCGGCACACCGATCACCAGCGCTCCGGGACAACCAAGAACAAGTATGGTGATCGCAAGATCCACACGCCGGAAGAAAAACCCGACAGCCACCGCCATCACCAGAACCATCGGGGTATATTTTTTTGAAAACCTGTCGATAAAGCGCTCTGCCTCAGACTTGGAATCCTGCGCTTCTTCCACCAATTCAATGATCTTGCCAAAAGTCGTGTCTTCGCCGACGCGGGCGGCAGTCACCTGCAACGTTCCGTTTTCCAGCATGGTCCCCGCAAACACATTTGCGCCAGGCCACTTCGCAGACGGCATGGATTCCCCCGTGATACTTGCCTCGTTGACGTAGCCTTCTCCGGCAGTTACGGTGCCGTCCACCGGAATCTTCGCGCCTGTCTTCACAAGAAGCACATCTCCGATGTCGACTTCTTCGATGGATGTTTCGCGAAACGCCCCGTCGCTCATTTGCTTTAAAGCGCTTTCCGGCGCCATTTCCGTCAAATTTTTGATCGCAGCCCGCGTCCTGTTCAATGTCCGCATTTCCAGGTAAGCGCCGAACAGGAACAAAAATGTGACGATGGCCGATTCTTCGTACTCTCTGATCAGAAAAGCTCCCAGCACGGCAATCGTAACGAGTACATCGATGCTGACGACCTTGACCTTCAAAGCCTGAAAAGCCTGGATCGCGATGGGCGCAACGCCAAGCACGGAGGCTGCGATCAGCGCCCGCTCCGCCAGCGCGGCATTGCCGATCCACCAATCGCTGAGAAACGCAGCGGCGATCAAAAGGCCGCCGGTCAGCGTGATATACTTTTTTTGATTCAGCACCCACTGTTGCATGTTACGTCCTGTACCGCCCCTGTTCTGCTCACTATAAGAAACCGACAACACAATAGCATGGTCTGCCTTGTATTGTCGGTTGCATTTACAACGTTTTGCCGTCTGCGATCAAAGCACGGTCAGTTGACGATCATTTCGGCCGCTCGCCATTTTCCGTCAGGTTCCAACGCCAGGTAGTAGGTCAAATCGGTTTGATAGGTGGTCACCTTTTTCTGTCCGACCACTACATAGTCGTAGGTCATGCGAAGGGAAACCAGCTGATCCGAATACATGATCCAATCCTGAATCTTCATATTTTCAAAGCTGCTGCTGTCGTGCAAGGTATACCAATTCACCTCAAGGGTGCGAAGGCGGTCATACAGAGGGGCTGTATCCACCAGATACCCTTTAAAACCGCTCCATCCGAGATCATCACTCATATAGTAGGAATATTTATGGGTTATCGTGACGGCCCGCTCCCGGATCTCCTCCATCAAGTCCGGATCCAGCCGGAGTCCCACCACCGCACAGTCACTGGAAACATATACCCCTTCGACGGACTCGCTGTCTTCGCCGGCACCGCGGATCTCAGGGATCCGAAAAAGCCCGTCCAGCCTGTAGACATCATACCGGGGGATCTCGATCTCACTGTCTTCACAGGCGGCCAGATCCTGAAGATCCTCTGGTATCTGATCCCGGGCAGTCAGGTGTTCACCGGTCAGCGGAAGATCTCCCGCATAGACCTGGACGTTGGGCGCGGCCATCACCGTCAGATCATGCATGCCGAAGAGGCTGTCCACTTCGTACAGGGCTAAACCCAGGATCCCGCCTTGTGCTCTTGCAGCCAAGGTGACGACGGCTGCTTCTTCGCCATCCGCAAGGATATGATATGCCATATCGCCCGCGCCGTCCCAGCCTGTGATTTTTCGCCAGGTCACATCCTTGCCCCGGATCAGCTCCGCGAGAAAAGCACCGTTTTCCTGGGCTGAAAAACCGGGAAGGTTTTTGCCGTAATTCACCAGCACATCCACACAGGTTCCTTCTTCCTCAGCTTCGCTTTCCATGGCTTTGACCAGATGATCCATCAGGTTTTTGGGAATGCCCGCCTCGTAAGCCGAAAGACCGGTCCACAAATAGAGCCAGACAGCAAGGATAACCAAAAGCAGCGACAGCGCAAAGATTTTATAAGGACGGCTGATCCCTTCGACAGCATGTTTACTCCGCATCGCTTTCTGCCCTCCTTACAAGAAAACAGGTCGGAAGAGGACGCTCTCCGTACAAAGAGCACACATTGGTGATCACTTCCCCTTCATATACCATGCTGGAGCTGGTCCCTCCGTCCAGATTCGCCGCATTCACCGCCCCGTATTCCAGCATCACGTCGATCAGATCGGCATAGCTGGCGCCAAGACTGTTGGTCTGTCGTCCGTCGATGACCAGCATCAGAACTGCCCCGTCGGCTCGCTGGCCGATGGCAGTCCGGGGATTGAGTCCGCCTCCGGAATCGCCGACTTCCATTGGCTGGCCGTTCACCACCAGCAGCGGGCCCCAGGCCACGGCATCCCGCACGCCTGCCTCTAAGGCTTCCGTTCCCGTCATCGTACCGATCAGGAGGCGATCCTGCTCGTCAAAACCGATCACCTGATGCGTGCCGGTCTTGCTTCCGTTTCTCCATTCGCCCTGAGAAACGACGATCCCCAGCGCCTTGGCGCCTTTGCCAAGGCCGGCGATATCTTCGAAGCCGCCACCGTTGATGCCGGCCACAGCGTCATCCCTCGCAGCCATTTGGGCGACCTGCTGTCCGCGTGCCACAGTAAAGTCGGGGATCGCTGCCACATAGACTCTGGAAGGGTCATTGACGATCATCATTTTCCCTTTATATGTGGATCCGCTTACCTCGTGGATCGTCAGAGCATTCAAATCATAATCCGCATCTCCGCCGCCGATGGTGATCAGATCGCCGTCAGACACCTCTCCGGTATCCAGCACGGTATTTTCCGCCAGAATATTTTCCACTTCCTCAGGGGAAAGAAACATATGGGCAGTGAACTTTGCAGCCGAAGTTTGAGTGACACTGGCCACAAAGATGTTGCGGGCCGATACCGAGGGTCCCTGGGCAAAAATGTAGATGATACCGGTGCAGCAGATCAGTATGGCAGCCAAAAGCGTTGTCAAGTACAAAAATAGCCGCTTCAGAAAGCGGACCGGCCGCATTTTTTCCATTGGATTGGTTTCGTTCATTGTCATTCTCCGATGTCGATATAACTGTCAGACTTCTTCTTTCTAAAAACCCATTCACGTTGTATCTGGAAGGTCAGGGCAAACAGCACCGTATCGACAACAAGCTTCACAGCCGTTTTGCCGATCCCCGTAAAGCCGGCCGCCCCCGCCAGCAATGCTACGCCCTTGTACGAGATCAACATTTGCAGAACACACAGCAAATAGTATCGCAGGATCGTAACCCGCTTCGGCTCGTCGCTGGAAAAAACCGCGCGGCGGTTGAACGCATAGTTGAACAGCGAAGAAACGCTCCGGGCGCCTGCCGTGGCGATAAGGATCTGCCGATTCAGACTGGGCATATCCCGCAGCATCCATACCAGAAAAGTAAAGAGCACCAAATCAATGACGGCGGAAGCCACCGAACCGCCGGCAAATTTCAATATCGGTCCGTAGATCTTGGCAGAATCCGTCAGCGGATTGAAGTGAGACGTGGCGTTGTTTTCGATGTATACCGTTTCGATGGGGATCTCCCGGAATCCGATGCCTGCAGTCTTCATGTAGAGCAGCATGTTTGTCTCATATTCGAAGCGCTCCCCTTCTACTCCGAGAAATTGAGGCAAATATGTCGAAGAGATGCCCCGCAAGCCTGTCTGGGTGTCGGACAGAGCGATGCCGCACAGCATCCTGAAGACCATGCTGGTAATGGTGTTGCCCATGCGGTTGTGCAAGGGTACCTGATGCTCTTTGAAATTTCGGACACCCATCATCACAACAGCCGGCTCCAGAAGCAGCGCTTCTCCCAGCCTTCTGGCATCCCAGGGCTTGTGCTGATTGTCTCCGTCGACAGTGATGATGCCCTGGATATCCTGGCGCTGCCTGCAAATGTAATCGAACGCCGTCTTCAGCGCACGGCCTTTTCCTCTGTTCTGCTCATGGCGCAGCACGGTGCACTGCGGGCGCTGTTCCGCATCCAGAAATGGCTTCCAGTGATCCTTGTCGCTGCCGTCATCCACCAGCAGCACATGGGAAAATCCGGCGTCGATCATACCATCGACCACCTGGATCAATTTCTCGTCAGGGTTCAGCGAAGGTACTACTACCATCAGCTGTTCCAGTCCCGCCGGCGCCCCGAGCCTTGCAGGATTGCAGATTTTATTTTCTTCGGTCAGCATTTTCTATTCCTTTTCCTGCGTTGAAGCAGGAAAATTGTCACGATCAAAAGCAATATCCCTGCGATCAAGCCGGCGCCGGGAAGTCCGGTGGCGTTTTCCGCTGTCTCTTTTCCGGACGTTTCCTGGTCAGGCAGTTCCGGCTTGGGATCATCGGAAAATGTCTCGATGTTTTGAAAAAAATCAGGAGCTTCACTGACGTCATCATCGCCCACAGCGCTATGGTACAGGCCGAAAGCCCGGCAGTCATGGACCCCTTCGTTTCGTACTGAAAACCATTTCTGCTGGGAAATGTGCCTGGAAAATCCTTCTTCTGCCATTTGGAAGGCGGTCCGGCCTCCGAAACGGGCCAAAGGTATCGTCCAGTCCATCTGAACGGTTCTTTCCGGATACAGGTGCAGATAGACCTTGCTGACTTCAAACGTGCCCCACGACGAAACCTGATCGGGCATGTAGCTTTCGTCGGCAGCCAGGCCGATGGCTTGTTGAAGCGCCCAGGTGTTGAGCATGTGGACTCCATGTCCGTATTCGCCGTCGATATCGTGTCCGATAACGACTTCCGGCCGGAAACGGCGCAAAAGCTCCACTTGATATGCGAGGAGCTCGTTCAGATCATAGAGGGTCTTTGCGTGCTCCAGACTGTCTGAATAATAGTCCGGAAAATCACCGATGACCGGATAAGACCGAACACCAACAGTCCAAAGCCCGTTTAGCAGCTCATGGGGCCGATAAGCTTCTGCCCAATGATTGGTCAAATAGGCAACCTGCACCTGATATCCCAGTTCCCCGGCATAGTAGGGCATCGCTCCGCCAAAGAACAGATGTTCATCATCAGCGTGAGTCGGCAAAAGCAAAAGGTCCGCGTCGCTGCAGGGAGGCTCCCATACCTGGACGTTATCCGGAAGAACCCCCGGGCCGTACACAGCAATGTCGCACAGGACCGCCCCTGCTTCGGGCGCAACCAGCACGACAGAGGAAGAAGGCTCAGGCAATTCCACGTATTCGTGGATCCAACCGTTCTCGCCCTGCAAATACATGGAAGTCCGCTCGGTTTCGCGAGCTTGAAGAGCCCAAAGTCCTGGCGGGCTGTCCCAAATCAAATAAATCCCTTGTATGTTTTCCCTGGTGCCCACCTTGATCTGGGTATTGCCGGCAAGGGGAAGCTTCGTGGTGTAATCGTCATCGACAAGCTGTGCGTGATTTCGCACGGCGCCGCCAGGGGCCGTTACAGTGATTTCGGCAGCGAGCCGAGCCGCTGTCTCCTGACCGCCGGCACAGGATATGATCGCAGACGTATGAAGCAGCAACATAAACAAACATGCCGCGAAGACATGCCGAAGGCTCCTGTTTTTTTCAGTCGAATGCCCCAACCATTTTCCTCCGAATCACTTGCGCGTGTATCCGTTAATGACGTTTTTCGTTTCCTGAACCAGGATAAACGCGCCCGGGTCAAGTTCTTCCACAAGCCGTTGAAACGCTCTCAGTTTTGATTTATCCACATCGGATAGTAACATATATTTCTCGTCGGCAAACTCCGACTTGTTCACATTCATCACTGTAACTGCATACCCTGCGTCCCGCAGGGCGGCTACGACCTCATCGTTTTGCCCCGTTGTGACCACCGATACCACTACGTGTCCCCGAATGAACCGTTTGGCAACCTTTCCCCCGACAAAGGTCCCCGTTGCAAAACCCCCTGCGTATGCAACTGCCGTCGGCAAATAAGGACCTGTGGAATTCAACGCCTCGCGGACGATGGAATACCAGATAAAGACCTCTACAAAACCGACCAGCGCAGAAGTGATGGTCCTTTCCTTGACAGTCAGAACCATTCTGACTGTGCTCAGCGTGACGTCGATGATCCGAAACGAAAAAATTTTCAGACACGTCAGCAGTACTGCCGTTTCAATCATTGTTTTACCCCTTCCCCATTATGAAATGCCTATGAATTGTACCACAATCAGCTGCATTTTCCAAGTGCAAAGTAGGCCGTTATAGTGTAGAATAAATATAACAAGTCCGGAGGTTACTTAAAATGCACCAATTCAGCTACATGCTTCCGCCGTTGCTGGGATGCCTGGTAGGCTATATCACAAATTCCCTGGCGGTGAAGATGTTGTTTCGCCCTTATCGATCCATTCGGATCTGTAATATCCACGTCCCGTTTACGCCGGGCATGATCCCGAAACGTCAAAAAGAACTGAGCATCGCCATGGGCCGGATGGTCCAGGGCCATTTGCTGACGACAGAAGCGATCCAAACCAGACTTCTTTCGAAAGAGGTCCGTTCTGCGGTCACCGCTGAAATTTCATCCAGTGTGTACGCGGCAATCAACGATAAAACGATTTCCGGCGCGGCAGAGGATCTGGCCGGAGAGGAAGAAGCTGCGCGCATCCGGGAAAATCTGTCCGGCTGGATCAGCGAGCGCATCCTGGCCGAGTGCAGCCGTATCGACTTCAGAGATCTGCTTTCCGGAGAAGTAAAGTCCTTTCTGGAAAATAACCTGGGCGGACTTGCCGCGCTTTTTATGAATGAAAAGTCGATCGAACTGATGACGCTGGCCGCAGCGGATAGAGTCAGGGAAGTCTTTGATAACCAGGGACCGCAGTTTTTGTCGTCCATGGTCGACGCGCAAATCGACGAGTTCCTCTCCCAGCCGCTGGAAGAAACCTTGATGCAAGGAGGCTTGTCGCAGGAGCGCCTTATGGAATTTCTCGGAAAAATGTATGATCGCGCGGTGCAGCAAAACCTGACCAGGGTCATCGCGGCCGTCGATGTCGCTGCGATCGTGGAAGATAAGGTTGCCGCCATGAACGTGCGCGAATTGGAAGAGCTGGTAACGTCCATCATGAAACGGGAGCTTCGCAGCATTATCAATCTGGGCGGTCTGATCGGCCTGGTGCTGGGTCTCGCCTCCCTGTTCTTTTAATGAAAAGAGGATATGAATGAATATTGCATTTTTCCTGATCCCAAAGAGCGACGTAGCGTTTTTGTACGATGACTATTCTCTGCGGCAAGGGCTTGAAAAAATGAAACACCATGGCTATACGGCCATACCGGTGATCAATAAAGAAGGCAAATACTTGAATACGATCAGCGAAGGCGATTTTTTATGGCACATCCTGCGGGATGATGACCAGGAGCTTTCGGAAATGCCGATGCAGAGTCTGGAAGACGGCTCCATTCGGGACCTGTTGGCAGACGACAAGAATCCGCCGGTCTCGATCACGGCGTCCCCGGAAAAACTCCTTTCCCGGGCTTTGGAGCAAAACTTTATCCCCGTCATCGACGACTCCGGTTCCTTTATCGGCATCGTGACACGTCGGGACATCCTGAAATATTTTCTTGAGCCCTGCGACTGCAGAAAGGAGCGATGAATGGATACTGCTACTGTTATGCAGGTCCTTAAGCTGACTGCGGTGTTCGCTGCGCTCCTGCTGTCTCTTCGCGCCGGACTGAAGCTGACCAAGTCCATGCTCGTTACCATAGCCGCGACGATCCTGATCTATTTCATTTCCCCGAAAGAAGTAGTCGTAATCTGGCTGAGGGCCACCACTTCTTTCAGCACGATCTCTCTGGTGTTGATCCTCTACCTGATCACCTTCCTGCAGCGCATGCTGGAGGATCGGGCGCAGCTGAGACTGGCGCAGCAGAACCTGAACGGATTGTTCAACAACCGCAGGCTCAACGTGACCCTGGCGCCGATCTTTATCGGCCTTCTTCCGTCCGCAGCTGCCGCCATCATCTGCGGACAAATCGTCAAGGATACCGTAGGCGATGATTTGAACAGCGAAGAACAGGCTTTCGTCACCAGTTATTTTCGCCATATACCAGAAAGCTTTTTGCCCACCTATGCCGCCATTATCATGATGTGCGAACTGTCCGGCGTGCGCCCCGGCTCTTTTGTGCTTGGCATGCTGCCGTTGGAAATCCTTTTGTTTGCGCTGGGTTACCGGTTTTATATCCGAAGGATCCCAAAGGAGACCGGACTGCCACCATCGGGAAACAAGCCGATGGAAGCCGTCGGCTTATTTGTTCACCTGTGGTCCATCCTGTCGATCATCGTTTTGATCATCGCTTTTGATTGGACCGTCCTTGCGGCGGTAGCGGCGGTCACATTCCTTTGCATCCCCGTGTACAAATATACCCCGCGAACGGCAGTTCCGCTTCTGCGAAGCGCCTTTGAGCCGCCCATGCTGCTGAACACCTATCTGATCATGGTATTCAAAGACTTCATCATGCACACCGGCGCCGTGGAAGCGCTGCCTGATTTCTTTACCAATTTGCCAGTGCCTACGTTTCTGGTCTTCGCACTGATTTTTTTCTTCGGAACCGTCGTAGCCGGCGCCCAGGCGATCATCGCCATCTGTACCCTGATGGCTTTCGCGGCGATCCCCGGCAGCGGCATGCCGCTCATGGTCCTGCTGATGAGCTTTGCTTATGCCGCCATGCAGATCTCCCCCACCCACATCTGCCTGTTCATTATTGCCGACTATTTTGACGTTCCCATGATGTCTCTGGTAAGACGGGCGATCCCCATCATTGTCATATTTTGCGTCATCACGATCCCTTATTATCTGGTTTTAGTTCATTTCATGTAAAAATAGAAGGAGGTACTAAATGGAAATTCGTTATGCAACACCTTCAGACCTGGACAGTCTGCTGGACCTGCTGAAAGCCAATCACGCCAGCAACGTTCCCGAAGAAGAAAAGAAGAACGGCTTCGTCACCACAAACATTAACAAAGAGCAGTTGTGCGACCTGATCGAAAAAGAAAACGGTGTTACTGTTGCGGTGGACGGCGGACGCGTCGTATCTTTCGCCTTGGCAGGCGGCTGGGACTTCTGGAAGCCCTGGCCATTGTTTGCCTACATGATCGAAATACTAGAGTCCTACGAGCTGGACGGCCAGACCATGACCACCGAAAACTCCTATCAGTATGGACCGATCTGCATCGACAAGGATTATCGAGGAACCGGCGTTTTCGAAAAAGTTTTTGAATTTTCCCTGAAAAGCATGGCTGACCGCTACCCCTACATGGTCACTTTCATTAACCAGATCAATCCGCGGTCCTATGCCGCCCACACGAGGAAAGCCGGCATGACCGAATCCGGCAAGTTCGACTGGAACGGAAATCACTATTGGATGATGGCGATCCGGACCCGGTGATCCGAAGATTCCATTTCTGCGGTCAAATATAAAATTCCCGGCTGGCGCTGCCTGCCGGGAATTTTTCTGTGTATAAATTTTCAGTTTTCTGCGACGTCCTGCTTTGGAAACCGCAATCCTACGTAGAGCTGGAAGAGCGCCGAAGCGCCTGCGAGCCAAAAGACCCACTCGGGGCCCCAGGCAGCCCAAATGATCCCGAACACCGGGGAGATGGACATAGCCATCACGTGATCCACGGCCTGCCCCACGGAAAGGCTCGGCGTAATATCTCCGGGCTTTTCGGCAATGCAACGCATCGTATAAGCATGGAACATTTCGAAAAACCGGGTGGCGTCTGAACCAATAAAAACCAGGATCGTCACCCCGAGGATCACCGGAGACGGCGGCACGGTTCCTTGAGCAAAGCTGCGGGCGAATACGCCGAACACGCCAAACATAAAAATCATGTATGCGCCCTCAAAAAACATAGCCCGCCGAAGGCCAAGGACATCCAGCAGCTTTCCGAACTGGGGAGAAAGGAACATTCCAACCGCCGCGGAAGCGATCAGCAGCAGCGCGGTGAAGTCCGCTTTGTATCCCAGCAGTTTCACAAAGACCCACAGGCCGAACACCAGCCGGATCCGCTTTTGGCATCCATAGGCAAAAGTGATCAAATAATATGGCACATAGGCTCTTTTGAAAAGAAGCTTGCTTTTCTCCCGCTTTGGCATCCCTGAAAGGTTTTTGCGCAGCGTCAACAGAAGCATGGACGCAGTAGCGCAGCACAAAGCGCCGATCACAAAGGGCATTTTGACCGGTGTCGTGAAATCCAGAAATCCGCTGTGAAAGCCGAAGAATACGCCAATGGCCGATATGAAGTATCCAAAGGTGGAATACGCCTTGATCCTGCCCATCGTTGCGCCCACTTTTCCTTCCTCCGACAAACTCAAAGCGATGGAAGCTTCCAAAGGGAAATACAAATGGGCGCCCAGAGAATAGACGAACATGAACAGGATCATCATCTCAAAGCCCGGGGAGAGCGTACCCATGACCAGCAAGCCGATCACACAGAGAGCCTGAGCCATGATCGCCAGGGTCACATCGGCATACATGACCAGCGCCGACAAAATAAACATGCCCAGAATGCCCGGAAGCTCCCTGGGTGTTTCGATCATGCCCCGCACTTCGTCAGACACATTGAACGCGTCCACGAGATAATTGGAAAAAATATTGATACTGAATCCTTCCATCAAGGCGAAGCAGAAGACCACCGCAGTAAAGATCTTTAAAGCATTTCTGGGCTGAAGATTATTGGGATCCACTTAGAGCTTTCCTTCCTTCATGAAATGAGCATTGGTGCCATTGATGGCGAAGAACTCTTTTTCAGCTCTTTTACCGATGGCTTCCGGGCAGCCCTTGACAGCGTCCAAATACTCTTTCTCGTCGATGTTGACCAGCTTGCGATCCTTCATGACGATCTTGCCCGCAACGACGGAATGGGACACTTCTTCTCCTCTGGCGCTGTAGACCAGATTGGGCACGATGTTGCGCATAGGATAAGTGAATACCGGCAGCATGGAGGGGAAGTCCAGATCGACAGCAATAAAATCCGCCTGCTTGCCCGGTTCCAGCGAGCCCACGATATCGCCTGCGCCCACAGCTCTGGCGCCTTCGATCGTTGCCATGCGCAGGGCTTTCCAAGCCGGCATGATCTCCGGATTTTGATACTTGATCTTGTTGAAGAGGCACACGTTTTTCATTTCGTGGATAATGTTGTGGCAGTTGTTGCCCGGGGCCTGATCGGAGCCCAACGCCACATTGCCGCCGGCTTCCTGGAACACGACGCTGGGGCAAACCACGCCGTCGATGATGCCGATGGATGCCGGATTTACCACCATGGAAGCGCCGGAACGAGCGATCACTCTTGTCTCCTCATCGTCGCAGTCCGTCAGATGGATCGCGATCAAATTCTCATCCAGCAGCCCCATATCCTTCAGGAATGCAGTAGGCCGCTTGCCGTAACGCTGGACTATCTGGTAGGTTTCGCGGTCACCCTGCTGTGTGTGCAGGTGGAGCTTGGTTTTTCTTTCCTTGACGACTTTCTGAGTCTTCAGAAGCATTTCCGGGCTGATGAAATCCGGGCCCTGAGGACCAAAGAGGATCCGGATGTTCCCTTTGTTGTGCCACTTGTCGTACATTCTGATGTTTTCTGCCAATCCCTCTTCGCCCATAGCGTCGTCAAATTCATAAAGTTCGCCGGGGTTATAGACCTTTTTCTTGGCAGCCCGGAACATCAAGGTCAGATTGCCGCGGGCGCCGACCTTTGTAATGAACTTCGCAATGCTGTCGATCTCGTAGTTCTGATCTCCCAAAGTCGTAGTACCGGCCTTGATGGCTTCGATCAACGCCACGCAGCTGCCCTTTTGTCCGTCTTCCGCAGTCATTGCATTTGCAAAGGGCTGCAGCCCGTACATCATCCAGTTGTTCGTGTCCTGAGCCAAGCCGCGCAAAATATTGTCTTCGGAGTGCATGTGTCCGTCGATGAACCCCGGGAAGACCGCATGGTGGTCAAGCGTCAGGGTCTCTTCGGCTTCGTATTGGCTGTCCGCACACGCCGCATCGCAAAACTCAAGGATCTTTCCACCGTCCACGATCATGGCCACACCGGTCTTGTAACCCACACCCGCATCATCCATGGCATAGAAATGAGGCGCTTTGACGATCATATCAACCTTTTTCATATTATCCTCCGTTGTAATAACATCGATACCAATAAAACAATACTATCAAATAGGCCTTTCAATAGCAAACAAATTGCATCAAAAAAAACATGGATTATACCTTGTTTTTTATTTCGACTGCGGCTATAATTGGAAAGTACGAATATGCCAGAAGCCCATGACCGGAGTCCAGCAGATGAGCAAACCCGCCTATAGTAAGAACGAGCCGCCTGCCAGCCAAGGTCAGCTGACAATCAATATTTTTGCGATGTTCATGTCAGTATTCGCCTTTCTCTTTGTGCAGCAAGCAGGCGTTTTGCTGATGAACGTGATGTTCAGCCTCAATTACCCGTCGAACCTGGATAATGCAAAGGGTATTTTTGCCTCTTTCAGTTTAGTCATTTTCCTGACGTTTCTCTTTGGGCTGGCCAGTCAGATCGGCTACGAGGTCATACGGCGTACGAAAGCAGAGAAGAAAATATATATAGTCTACAACATCATTATTTTGGTTCTGCTTGCGATACAAGGCGTTACTGTGGCGGTCATGACGTATCCCCTGTATGCAGCTCCAAACCTGTTCATCAGCATTGCAACGCTGTACGGAGTCTATGCGGTGAACAAGGGCATGACCGGTCACTTTGCCCGCCGCATCAAAAAACTGAAAAAGTAAACAGGGGCTGTTAGCTCAGCTGGTTAGAGCGCCTGCGTCACAAGCAGGAGGTCGTTGGTTCGAGTCCAATACAGCCCACCAAAAATCCCCGTGCCAAAGGCGCGGGGATTTTCAATTGATACTAAGGAGAATTATTTCTCGTAGACCGCGATTCCGCGCTTGCCCAGCTCCGCCACCATTTCATGGAATTTATCTCCGATAAAATACAGCTCCGGATCGATGATCCCCACCCGGCCGGTGTGGTCTTTTGCCACCATCATTGCGGCGACGGAAATAGGATATGCCGTTGCCATTTCCATGGATGTGATCCCGGCCTCTTCGTCAGAGTAGGTCTTCAGCTCATAGGATTTTTCGACGAATTTTCCATTCAGCTCGCCTTTGCCCACAACATAAAGGTACGTCAGGTCTCTGAAACCAGATTTTTTGGCCCAAAGCTTCTGGAAGATTTTTTCCGACACATCCTTCGGCCGTACTTTAACGCCGTTCACATCGATCTCTTCTGTGCTGAAATAGCCCAGTGCTTCCAGTTCTCTCATTTTTGCAATATGTCCCGGCCATCGCAAGGTGCATTCTGCGATCTTGCGGACGCCTTTCTCTTTCATGTTTTTTTCCAGAGTGCACAGGCCGTCGGTCCAGAACACCTCAGCCATTCCGTGTCCCGGGATGATCAAATTGTCAAAGACTGTTAAATTAGGCTTTTTAGTCACCTTGCCGTCCTCATATACTGTTGCCGGTGTGATATACATATCCAGCATGGCTTCGAGATTGAAGGCCTCCATATAGTCCAGCGCGTGCACGCCTTTATCTACGGGCAGCCCGCATACATACATCGTTGCTTCCTCCAGCTGGTCGAATTCATGCGCCAGCTGCCCAACACAGACATTGGCGAATCCCGGCGCGATCCCCATGCCCGGAACAGCAAGGACCTTTCCCCTGCACAGCGCTTCGTGATGCGCATGATGCCTTGGCCAAAGCCAGTAATCCGAAAACACCGCCTTCCGCCCCTCTGCACCTGCCAGCGCCTTATATACTGCATCAGTCGTATTTCCGTCATGCGGCAGACAGACGATGATCACATCGCTCTTCAGCATCAGCGCAACGGTTTCTTTTGTATCATATATGTCGAATTCCACGAAAGTAGTCCTGGGATCCAGCACGAGTTTTCGCGCGGTTTCCAGGTTATTTTTGTCTATATCCGCAAAAATGATTTCTGCATCCGTTTCAAATTTAAGAATATCATATCCGACAACTCGTCCCTGCAAACCGGTTCCCAATATCAAATATTTCATTACAATCCTCCTCGGCTTATACAGAAATTGCTGCCATGAAGCCTCCTTTCCCATTTGGTTGGCAGCGGCAAACATCTCTTACAAATATTATGGTATCGCCTTTATTGCAAGATACAAAATTTTACTGCTAAATATAATTATTTTATTGCTGTCTCATTTATATGCGCGCTCAACATTGTGACTAAGTAACTTACCGGAACAGTTCCTGCATGCTATAATTTCCAAAAAGCACACGGAGGTGTATAATATGAAAAAGCAATGGGTCGCATTCATCTTGATGTTTGTTATATTTCTGTTTTCAGCCTGTGGAAGCGGAACCGAATCAACAGGTGGAGAGAATACTGACACAAGCGCTGCAGCGCTGGGTAGCATTACTACGACAGATACCGAGGGCAATTCTGCGGACGGGAGCCTGTTCAGCAGCAAAAAGCTGACGATGGTCAATTTCTGGTCTGTCACCTGCCCGCCATGCATAAGGGAAATGCCTGATCTGGCTGCCCTCAACACTGCTCATGAAGGATTTCAGGTCGTTGGTGTGGCGCTCAATATTTCCGAGTCCAATATGGATCAGCTGCCCGGCGTACTGGACATCGTTGCTGAGACTGGCGCCAGTTATATACATCTGGCCGTTTCGGACAGCCTGTACGAAGCCAAGGTGAAAGACATACAGTTCGTGCCGGAAACCATCTTTGTCGATTCGGAGGGCAATCAGGTTGGGGAAGCTTATGTCGGCGCCAAGGAATATGATGAATGGAATGAAATCATAGAAGGATTGCTGCAGGAGGTCGAATAGTTTTGTCGGGACCGCGGAAAAACAGAACAGCTCTGCTCTTTCTGGGCGCAGGCATTCTCCTGATGTTGATCGGAGGATTCCGGGGCGAGATCGCTGTTGTGCTGCAAAAGGCTGTAGTCATATGTCTGGAGTGTGTGGGAATTGGATAAAAAACCCTTTAAGCACCTCCGCGCAGGCGTTCAAAGCGCATTTACCGCTCTGTCCAACGGGTATCTTGTCGGGTTTCTTGAGGGCAAGATTTACACAGGCCCCACGAAAGCTCTTTGTCTGCCCGGCTTGAACTGTTATTCCTGTCCGGGCGCGCTGGGTTCCTGTCCCATTGGCTCCCTACAGGCTGTACTGGGCAGCCGGCAGTTTTCTGTATCGTTTTATATTCTTGGGTTCCTGATGGCTGTCGGCGCACTCTGGGGCCGCTTTGTCTGCGGCTGGCTCTGTCCCTTCGGCCTCGTTCAGGATCTTCTTTACAAAATCCCTTTTCCCCGCAAACTCAGACAGCTTCCGGGGGAGTCTGCCCTGAAGATGATCAAATATGGGATCCTTGCCGTCTTTGTGATCCTTTTGCCTCTCTTGGCCGTGGATGTTACCGGTCTGGGCGATCCATGGTTTTGCAAGTACATTTGTCCCTCCGGAACGCTCATGGCCGGCTTGCCGCTCCTTGCGTCCAATACCCTGCTTCGTTCGGCGATCGGCTGGCTCTTTGCCTGGAAGCTGACGATATTGGCGATTTTGCTCCTTCTTGCCCTTATGATCAGCAGACCCTTTTGCCGCTATTTTTGCCCACTGGGTGTTCTTTACGGACTTATGAATAAGGTCTCTCTTTACAGACTGGAGCTTGACGAAAGTCTGTGCATCCGCTGCGGAAAATGCGAAGCGGCGTGCGAACTGAACATTCCCGTGCTAACGCAGCAAAACAGCATGGAGTGCATCCGGTGCGGCGACTGCAAGAATGCCTGCCCCACAGGCGCTTTGCGCAGCACACTGGATCGGTACCGGCGCGAAAAAAAGACCGGCGATACCTGCCGGTCCGGTTGTTCCAGATAAACGTTACGCTTTTCTTGCCTCTACAAGATTTGTGTGTTGCGGGTTGCCCTTGGCCAGCGGCGTAGGTCTTGTCGATGTCAATACATTCAGACACCCCCGCTCGTCGGCGCCGTCGCTGCCCGGGCGGAACCACCCGCCCTCGCTGAGGGCCACGACGCCTTCCATGATCCGGTCCGTGACTCTGGCCGGAATACGGACACATCCCCTATCATTGAATACTTCTATAAGATCGCCCTGAGCGATCCCTCTTGCCGCTGCGTCGTTGGGATGGATCCAGATGGCGGGTGGCTCCATTTCCTCCAGGATCGGGTTGTTTTCATGGATGGAATGGCATCTTCTTTTTGTGTGATAGCCGATCAGCTGCAACGGATATTTTGCCCGCAGAGGATCCTCCGGGCCTTCCGGGCAGCTGACATAACGGGGAAGCCCAGGAATGTCTTCCGGCCGGCCTTTGTCATACAGCGGCTTGGAAAAGATTTCGACTTTTCCCGAAGGCGTATCAAACCGGCCTTTTTTTTCTATGATCTCCCGAAATGCAATATACGGCTCTCCGGCTTCAAAAACATAACAGCCGGCCTTTTTAAAATCTTCCAGCGCCGGCAGATCCGGCTCGACAGCCCGGGTCTGATCATACAAAGCCCTCATCCATTCTTCCTGGGTCTCTTTTCCTTCCGTAAAAGCAGTTTCCAAGCCGAGTAATGCTGAGACTTCTCTGATCCATTGATACTCGAAGCGGCATCCGAACAAAGGCGCCATGCAGCTGTGATTATAGAGCAGGTAGTTGTCCGTCACCCAGGGCGGCACGATATTGTCCACCTCGAAAAAGGACGGCGCCGGGAGCAGAAGATCGGCAAATTGCGCCCCGGAGGTCATAAACACATCAGAGACTACCAGCATTTCGACTTTTTCCTCATCCGACAACAGCCGTATCGTATTGTTGACGTCGGAATGCTGCGTCAGCAAAAGGCCGTTGGCCAGATTGAAAATGAGCTTGATGGACGAATCCAGTTTTCCGACTCCGGTCAGTCCATCCGCTTCTGGTGTCATGCTCTCAGCACTTTCCACAGCCTTTGTCCATAAAAACGACGGGATCGCGCCTTGATATGGATTGTGAATCGCATTGAAATCCGGCAAAGCGTGGGTTGGGATCCAGGGCGTTCCGCCGCTGCTCCCGCCGCTTTTACCAACGTTCCCGGTAATGCAGGCCAGCGCTGCCATGCTGCGATAGAACTGCTCGCCGTTCCCTGTTCGTTGAGGGCCAAGACCGGGCAGAAGGCAGGCCGGCTTCGTTTTGGCATACCGCTCCGCAAGTTCCCGAATGACTTCAGCGGGAACACCAGTGATCGACTGCCCCCATTCCGCAGTCTTTTCCACACCGTCCTTCGAGCCAGACAGGTAGGCATAATAACTCTCGCCGGCAGGAACCCCTTCGGGCATATGAGCATCGTCGAAACCCAGGCAGATCTCGTCCATAAAACCTTGATCCTGCCATCCGTTTTTCCAGATATGCCAGCACATGGCATCCGCCAGGGCTGAGTCAGTGGAAGGCCGTATGGGGATCCATTCGTCTGCATAGGTGAGCACTGATTCACTCTTCCGGGGATCGATCACGATGATCGGGATCCCCCGCTCCTTGGCCTGGGTAAGCGTACGGTTATAGAACGGCCCGTAATGATTGGAGGAAGGGTTATGGCCCCAAAGAATGATCAGCCCTGCGTTGAGCATATCTTCTTCCCCATGGCCGCATTCCAAGGTTCCGTACACATACGGCATGATGTAATTAGCACAGGCAGCGCTGTAATAATTGTAATAATTCAGCGAGCCGCCTGTCAGGCCCAGAAGGCGCTTCATAAAGCGGTCGCCCCGCAGCAGCGCCGAAACGCCGGAAGCCGGGGTCACAAAACGAGAGGAAGGACCATAGGAAGCTCCTGTTCTTCGAATTTCGTCGGCGATACGCTCCGCCGCTTTTTCCCACGTGATCCGCCGGAATCGCCCTTCTCCCCGTTTGCCCACACGTTCCATGGGATAACGCAGCCTGTCGGCCGTCAAAAACGTCTGCCGGTATGCCCGCCCCCGGGCACAGCCCGTAAAGGGCAGCACGGAAGTGTCCGGCGTGATCTCCAGCACACATCCTTCCTGGACTCTGGCGCTCATAAGGCACTTGGCGCCACAATCGTTAAAACTGGCAACAGCAACTTGCCGCTCAGGCTCCAGGGGGATGGGCGCTCCCGGCTGCCAGGTCTCAGTATCGAAAACCGGCAGCGGCTCGCCAATCTGGCTGAGCGCGCTGTGATCGCCGCGGACCACAGCACTCATGATGTCACAGAGCCGGAGGATCTCAGGAAGGCTGCTGCACCTCAGCAGCCCTTCCCTGGCGCAGCGTACCGTATCCACTGTAAAGTCTCTGAGAAACGATTCTGCAGCCTCCGTGAATCCTTCCTGCCCGCAGCAAGCTGCAAGGTATTCAAGAAACCGGAACTGCTCGCCGATATAGTCCGGCGGATTGCCGTCCATGAATGAGTGCTCATAGCCCGCCGCTTTATAGCGCCGGATCACTTCCAGGGTCACTTGATTGCAGAGCTCTTTTGTGCCAGTCTTGGCGCAGGACGCCCAAAGCGGAACATATATGTCCGCTCTTGTTCCCTTCAGCAGATCGTCATATTCTTCCTGCGACAGATTTGATTCAATGCCTAAGCACCCCGAGGATTCGCGCCATTTGTCCAAATCCTCGAAGAATGTGCGAAGAATGTGCCATAGGGATGCCTGTTTGTTTTGGTCGTTCATACTGTTCTCCCGCCGCCTCCTGACCGGATATTTCCTACCGGCCGCTCAGATTTTCTTTGACGTTTGCCTCCGCCAGGCTGATTTCATTGTGAAACGCTTTTTCTTTCAGTTCTTCATATTCTTTCATGCCGTTGCTCATCACGCCGGCCCACTCTTTGGCAAATCCGCCGTTTACGATATTGTCGTATTGCTCCTCCAGAAATTTTCTGATCGGAGCCGTATCCACTTGTCCGAAGCGGGAAAGCTGACCATATTGACTTGTACGGGAATGCATAGGCAGCTGTTTGAACAAGCCAACGTCGGCCATTTTTTCCATCATGACAGCCGGCTCTTTGGAAAGATAGAGCTCTGTAAGGATCGCTTCCGGTGAATGTCCTTTTTCCATGAACAGCTTAAAAGCTTCGTTGATCACATTCATGATCAGCGGCCAGACGGCTTGTTCGGACATGAGATCCAGATAGGTCTCCTCATTGAAGGTCACTTCGATAGCGCCGGCTTTGGTGGATCCCAGGGCCTTGGCCAAGCCCAGGGCAATATCTTTCGCATGACCGGAAGCATCCTGCTGCACAACGACAAAAGTGGGAAATCCGGTGCCGTTCTCATAGGTTTCCCGAACACCTTTGCCGATCATTCTTGGCGCGACCATGATCACATCCACATCTTTGCGCGGTGTAATAAACCCGTAGGTTATATTATAGCCCGACGAAAAATTCAGCACATCGCCGGACTTCAGGTTGGGTTCGATCTCTTCTGTGTAGATTTTCGGAGCCACTTCGTCAGGGATCAGGATAAAGACGATATCCGCCATTCGCGATGCTTCTGCAATGGAATATACGGGAAAGCCGTCTTCGTTGGCCTGGGTCCAGGAATCATCCCGCACGCTGCCGATCACAATGCTTTTGATGCCGGAGTCCCGCATGTTCAATGCCTGGGAGCGGCCCTGATTTCCATAGCCGATGATAGCAACGGTCTTGCCGGCCACGCAAGCGATATCTCCGTCCTTGTCATAGTAGATCTTGCTCATAAAAACTCCTTTCTAAAATAAACGAGGCGGACATGACCGTCCGCCTGTTATCGCTACTGACCCAATACTTCCACAGCGACGCCTGCAGCTTCGAACACGGATCGAATCTGCTCCAGGCGTTCCGGGGAAGGCGGTTCAAAGACTTCTGCGACCTCTCCGATCCTTTCGGCTTTTGATACTCCAAGAGTATGATACGGTAAGAGCGTCACCCTCCGCAAGTTGTTTTTATCAAAAAACGCAACCGTAGCGCTGATCACTTCGTCGGTGTCGTTATAATTCCGGATCAGCGGCATACGCATCGTGATTTTGCCGCGCAGCTCGTTGTCTGCAGCCAGGCGTTCCAGATTTTCCAGGATCAGGCGGTTATCGACGCCGGTCCCGTCCTTGTGGCGTTCGGGCAGGATACATTTCATATCATAAAGAATATCCGTCACACAAGGATAGGCTGCCAGCCGGCAAAGCGTGTCGCCGTCGCCGCAACCGGATGTATCCAGGCATACATTGATGTCTTTTTCTTCGGCCAGCCGGATCACTGCTTCCACATACTCCGGCCGGGCCAGCATTTCCCCGCCGGACAGTGTGATCCCACCGCCTGTATGCTCATAAAATCCCTTGTCCTTTTCCGCTTCGGCCACAACATCTGCCGCGGACATATCCCCGGCAACGGATTTCAGAGCGCCTGCGTAACAGGCCTGGGTGCACAGCAGACAACCGTCGCACTGCGTCCAGTCGATATAAATTCTTCCTTCTCCTGGGCTGATGGCCCCCTTGGGACAAGCCCCGATACAATAACCGCACCCGATGCAGCGATTGGTCAGATAGATCAGCTGCGGTTCAAAACTGATCATTTCAGGATTGTGGCACCACTTGCACCGAAGCGGACAACCCTTCAGAAAGATCGTCGTGCGAATACCGGGACCATCTTCCACTGAAAATTTCTGGATACTCCCTACCGGAGCGGTCATTGATTTCTGATCCACAGCCGCCTCCTATGCAAGATGCGCCGTGCGATCGATGATCGTATCCTGCGCCGCTTTATCCAATTCAGTAAAATATGCCATGTAGCCGGCCACCCGAACCATTAAACCCCTGTATTTTTCCGGATTCTTCTGAGCGTCTTTCAATGTTTCATTATCCACTACGTTGATTTGGATATGCTCGCCGCCGTGATCGAAATAGGTCTTGATGACACCTTCCACGATCTCCAGCCCTTTTTCGCCCTGGATCCCCCGGGGATCGAAGCGAAGATTGAACAGCGCGCCGTCGTGAAATGCCGTTTGATTGATGGCGCCAACGGATTTGACCGTGGCTGTCGGACCGCTGGTATCACGGCCCATCACCGGTGACGAATTGTCGCTGAAGGGCTCGCCGGCCTTTCTGCCGTCCGGTGTGGCTCCGGTCACCTCACCGTGAGAAATGTTCACTGTCTGAGACAGATTGCAGAAAGAGTACTTCCCGCCTCTGGCGTCATCGAAATCCTGTACAGTTTCGGCTACAAACGTCAAGTAATCACGGACCAGTCCGTCGACTTTGGGATCATCGTTTCCGAACTTGGCAGGTTTGTTGATCAGAAGCTGCCGGACTCTTTCCTCGCCCTCGAAATTCTTATCCAGGATATCCACCAGCTGTTCCAAGGTTAGAGTCTTGTCCCGGAAGACCACCTGGTCGATCGCTTCCAGGGAATCTCCCAGATTGGCCGGGCCCGTGACGAACATGCCGGAGGTCGTATACTTTGCCCCGCCTTCCTGTACGGACATGCCTGCTTCGATGCAGCCGTCGATGGCCATGGAGGCCATCATCACCGGCAGTCTGCTTGCGTGAACGGGGACGATAAGGTTATAGCCGTCGCGGATCATTTCATAGAAATAGACCGACTGCTTCTTGACTGCTTCCATGATCTCTTCGATACACTGGAATTCCGAAAGCTCCCCTGTTCTGAGACCGACTTGCTCGCCGGACAGCGGATCAATCCCGTTATGTAGGACTAATTCCAGCATTTTAGGCGCGTTGACATAACCTGCATCCGGGCTTCCGTCGGTGGTGCCGCCGCCGGGAGCCGGCTGGATACAACCCACGATGCACCAGTCTCTTGCCTCCTCAATGGTACAGCCTTTGCCTTGCACCATCTGCATGGCCGCTTTGTCGCTGAAAAATCCTGGATTCGCCATGCCCTTCTGCACCATTTCCGCTCCCTTGCGGAGCAAGTCAGCAGGTGTCCCGTCATGAACGCGCAAGGCCAAAACAGGCTGGGTAGTTTGAAGATCGGCGCCGGCGTCCAGGCACAGATAGGATAGCGCATTGGTGGCGTCGTTGCCCTGGCGGTCCACGCCGCCCACCATCAAAATCTCCCACATGGGATAACCGGCAAAGGATTTGGAGTACCATTTATCCCGGACTTCATAGACTTCACAGCACTTCAAATAGAAACATTCCAGCAGCTCGAGAACATCCCGGTCCTCCGTCAGTGCTCCCTTGCTGCGATCCATCTCAAGATAGGGGTACATGTATTGATCGAACCGGCCAAAGCCGCAAGCCGTCGTCGGCGCTTCGACGTGGAAGGATACTTGGATAAACCAGACGAACTGAAGAGCCTCATGAAAATTTTCGGGCGGATTGGCCGGCACATTTCGACAATTCCGGGCAATATTCAGAAGTTCCTGCTTTCGCTTTGCGTCTGACTCGTCAGCAGCCATTTTTTCGGCTTTTTCCGCACAACGCAGAGCGTAGCGGATGATCCCCTCCGCGATAATGATGCAGCCGGTCCAGAAGTCGATTTTCGGTTGACGGCAAACCAGACCGCCTTTGGCCCGTTCTTCACGGATGAGTTCCCGGCACAGCTCGATATGCCCATTCAGGCCAAGGGACAAAAGGCGGCGGTAGTTAGGCGTCGTTTCGCCGGATACGCCGTTGCGGCAGCCGATTGAGATAAGATCCTTCTGTCTTGCGCGCTCGATCTCCGGCGGCAGGATCTCCGGGGCCAGATCTTCCACAGCTTTCCCTTCCCAATATTCGAAAAGCTCCAGGATCCTGTCCCTGTCGGCCTTGGTAATATTATAGGGATCGGTTTTGCGCGTGGGGAATTCGTCCAGCTCATCCCGCAGCCATTTTACGGATGTGTATTCCATAAAGAGGTTAGCGCCGCGGTACGTATTGGCCGGAGACCCGATGATCAGCTCGTCTGGATTGATGCAGACTGTCATGTTCTCCAGAATGTATGAAACCACCTTCGCGCGAAACACTGGCGCGGCCTCTCCCGCGAATTTATGATATGCCTCCGTCGCCAGTTCCAGGTGTTCCGCAGTAATATTGGGCATCGTATCGAAATAGCGGGCCTTCATTCTTTTCAGACGTTCGTTCAGCATTTGAGTTTCTCCTCGGTCATGATGATGCGGATGCACTATAACATTATAGTAGCTAAAAGGCACTTCTTAAACAATACTTGATTGCTTTATCCTCATATTTACTTGCTTTATTAAGCGATGCCCGGTAGAATGAGAGCAAGAAAGGCAGGTGGATCAACTATGTTCCAAGCTGAATCCGCGCAGGATGACCGGGCGCCATTGAGCATTCGGATCCTGTCCATTGAAGAGTATCCGCTGCATTATCACACGGACATTGAACTGATCTATGTCTTGTCCGGCCAGATCCGGCTGCTGTTGGGCTGCAATGATTATTGCCTGAACACCGGAGACGTGTTTGCCTGCAACGGGAAAGAGGTTCACGGCCTGTACGGGCGTCCCGGAGAAAATGTCGTTGCGCTGATCCGGGTCAACAACCGTATATTTTCCAACTACTATCCGAACCTTTCCAGAAGCTGCTATCGTACCTTCACCCCGGACCCTGACGACCCAAGAGTCGCAAATTTGCGAAGGGAGCTGACCGGTTTACTTTTGAATTACGGGGAAGACATACGCCATCACGAGCAGATCAATATCGCCGTCATGAAGAAAATATTGGGTTACCTCGAGTTGAATTTTAACTATTTTACCATACGCGACGGCGTTGTGCGGAACGAGCTCATCGATAACAACCAAACCGCCAAAAGGATCAGCCGGATCATTCTGCGTGTCTATGAAAGCTATTTCCAAAAGCTGACCTTGGATGAATTGAGCCGTACGGAAGAGCTGAGCAGCTTTTACCTCTCGCACCTGATCCGTGAGCACACCGGGCTTTCTTTCCGTGAGTTCTTGGGCTTTGCCCGGGTCGAATCCGCGCAGCTCCTGCTTTTGGATGCCAGCGTGGAAATGGATGATCTGTACGAGATGGTGGGATTCTCCGCAAAGCGTTACTTTGACGATCATTTTCTTCAATGGTTTGGCGTCACACCAGAGGAATACCGGAGAAAATATATTCCGATGATCCGATCCGAGGCCAATCCGGAGCGATGCAGTGAGATCGCAAAGTCCGCTCTTTTGGAACTCCTTCGCGACCATGGCGGCGATGAAGAATCCGCAGATCAGAGCGTTTCCGGAGGGAAGGCGGTCATCCATGTATCCGTGGATCATAAAAAAAGCCGGTCGATCCCCTTTCAGCCTCAGATCACCCTGGCTGTCGATCCCGATGCGAAGAAGGATCCGCTGACCCTTCAAAAGCTTCAGCGATTCGAGCACATACAAACCGTGGAGGCAGCTACGAGGGCTGAAACACCGCGCTGGGGTCTGGACACGATCGCCGGCGCCGTATACCGGCTGAAAAAATCCAGAGAAGGTTCTTTTCAGATCCCTGTTTCCGACCCTCCTTCTGAAAAATCCATCCTGCAAGGACAGCGCAGCCTGTTGTTTGCCAACGGCATTCCCAAGTGCAGCTATTATGCCGTGCTGTTTTTGTCTATCGCCAGGGGACGGATGATCGACAGCAGCATCAATCATTGGATCATCAAAAAGGATGCCCCCGGGGGCATCCCTTCGTACGTGATATTGATTTACAGCGGCGGTGAAGAGGCTGACGCGCTTTGCAGGGGGTCGATGTCCCGGGAAGAGATCGCGGACGCTATTTCTGCCTGCAGGGAAGAGCTCAACATGAAGATCTCGTTGACCGGGCCGGCAGGAGCCTACAAGGTCGCTACGATCAGCATCGATTCCTCCACCGATTATTTCCATTACCTTCACCGCTATGGAAACCCGGCGCCGGATGACCCTGTCGAAGCGCTGTTGGCAGCACAATATACCGCTCCCTATGTCAATATATATAACGCTGATTCTTCCGGTGTGCTGGATATCTACACGAGGCTGGACGGTATCTGCGCGCAGATGATCTCGATCACACCGCTCTGCCTGTGATCCCCTGTTACAGTCTGTATACCGGACAGGTCAGACAGGTCGGGCCGCCTGTGCCTTTGTACGACAACTCGTGCCCGGGGTAGGTATGCACGAGAACCCCTTCCGCCTCCATTTTTTCCTTGATACGGGGGCACCCATCGATCATCATGCAGACGCCGGGTTCCAGACAAAGAACATTGGATCCAAGATAATCGTACTCTTCTTTATCGCACTCGATGAGCGTAAACCCTTTTTCCAGGAGATACTCCCGGAAAAAGACCGGCATATACTCCGAATACACACAGGCTTTCTTTCTGTCCACCAGGCTTATGATACTCATCAGGTGCAGACATGCTTCCGGCCCTCCGGCATGGGGCATGGGAACGATAATATAATTTCGGATGAAATCCTCAGTCAGCTCACGAAATTGACGTATCCCCTC
>CALLHZ010000108.1 GCA_938009115.1 uncultured Clostridia bacterium | reverse complement strand
CCACCGAGATCTACACTCTTTCCCTACACGACGCTCTTCCGATCTAGCAAGGCCAGGATCATCGGTGTTGCTTTTGAAGCACAGCGGTTACAGCACGTTGCCGCAGAGCCCGGGAGGGATTTCCGGCTGGATGAAGTGATTACAGAAGCAGATTTCCGGTAGAATGAAAAGACCATGGCCAGGAAAACCGGCCATGGTCTCATAATGGTTAGTGCATGCAAGGTCTCAGGAACGGATCATTCGTATTTTTTCAGATATTCTCCCAGGGCTGCCAGTGCTTCTTTCAATTTTTGCGGATCTCCGAAAGCGCCGTAACCGATCCGGATGTAACCGGGCATTTCAAAGCAGGCGCCGTGACAGAACAGGATCTGTGCTGTCTCCATGGCGTCTACAGCCAGCGCTGTGGATTCGATGTCGTAATCGTAGCGTACCAGGCACGTCGTGCCCTTGGCGTCTCCCCGCACATGGAGGTGGGGGTGCGCATTGATCCAGTCGTAAACGATCTTTTTATTGGGAGCCAGGATGCCGCGGGCCCGGGCCCAGACCTTTTCGTAGTTCTCCAGCGCTACGGAAGCGACGATCTCATCGATGATACCGCAGCAGATCGTGTTGTAGGACCTGCGGTTTTCGAAGTTCCTGTAGGCGTATTCATCTTTTGTGACGATCCAGCCGATCCGGGTGCCGGCCATGGAAAACATTTTGGACATGCTGCTGATGGAAATACACTTGTCGTAACCGAAATCCATAATGGAAGGCATGTAGGTTTCATCCATGCCTCTGTAGATCTCATCGCACAGGATGTAGGCATCCACGGACCTTGCGATCTCCACCAGCTCGGACAATTCCTTTTCGTATAGTGTCTGCCCCGTGGGATTATTGGGGTTGGACAGAGCGATCAGTTTGGTGTTTTTGTCCACCATTTTCCGCAGGTCGTTCATGTTGAGGATGTAGTCTTCTTCTTCCTTCAGCAGAAGCTCGCGGGTCTCCATGCCCAGGGACTTGGGGATGTCATACTGCTGCTGGTAAGTGGGCTTGACAACGACGATGTTGTCGCCCTTCTCTAAAAGACCGCAGATGACGATATCATTGGCGCCGGTCCCGCCGTGGACCATCATCACATGCTCCGGCTTCACATCGCCTTTTGGATAGATCCCGCAAACGGCTTTTTTGACCCGGGGCGATCCGGTTGAGTCGCCATGATGATAATGCAGGCTCATGGTACTCATTTCCTTCAGAAATGCTTCCTCGTCCTGGCCAGTGATCCGAAAGAGCTCGTCCATGGTCATGGCTTTGACGCAGCTGGAGCCCAAATTGTGCTTTGCCTTGGAATCCATGGGGTTGAGCCATTGTTCGATCAAAAAATCTTTTAGTTCCATTGTGTCCTCCTGTTACATGTCGGCTTCCAGACCGACGTTCGCTTCTTTTGCTTTGGTGATGGCTGTCTTGGCGGCGACCAGATCCAGGATATACAGGCCTGTCGCGTCAAAAATGGTGGTTTCCTGATCGTTCTGGCGGCCCGCGATCTTTCCCGACAGCAGGTCCCCGATCTCACCGGCGATATCTTCCTTCTTGATGACTCCCTGGATCAGCGGGATCTCCATTTCGCCGACCCGGATGCATTGGGCTACGTCATCGGCATAGATCCGGGCACCGGCGAAGATCGTGCTTTCGATTTCCTGCTTGGTTTCCATGTCTGAGCCGATGCAGCTGAAATGGGTTCCCGGGCGCACCCAGTCTTTCATGATGAGAGGTTTTCTGGACGGTGTGATGGTGATGATGGCATCGCTGCCGCGTACGGCTTTCTCTGTGGATTCTTCGGCAATGAACGTAACGTGGTCTGCTTCCACATCGAAGTCTTTTTTCAGGATATTCTTGATGTTTGCGGCAAGCTCCATGGCTTGAGGGTGGTTCACCGGGTCTACGATGTACACGGTGTCGATCAAAGGCCGGAGAATGAGCGTTGCGGCGATCTGGAATGCCGATTGTTTGCCGGCGCCCAAAAGCATCAGAGTTTTTGTGTTCTTTCTGGCCAGGCTGTCGACGCCCAGTGCGCCGGCGGCGCCGGTGCGGACACAGGTAATGTACGAAGCGTCCATGATGCCGACGGGGATGCCTGTATTGGAATCGTAGACCATCATGATCCCGTTGAAGGGCGGAAGTCCCTTCTCTTTGTTGTTGGGGAAATTGTTGAGCATTTTCAGCCCGTGGAGTTCTTCGCCCTTGATATACCCCGACCGGATATCCATGGCGGCGTGCCGGTCTTCGAATTCGTGATTAACGAGAGGCCATATAACACTCATTCCTTGGGATTTCAACTGATAGACATTTCTGACCCTGTCGATCACTTCCCGCATGTCGATGACCTTTTTGACCTCTTCTCTGTTGAGGATCAATACACCCATATGCTTTCCTCCTTTTTGACACACAAATCGCTGTTTGTCTGATATAATAATTATAATGTCTTATCTTTGTATGAACAAATCTGTTTGTTGTAATATTATATAAAATATTTTTAAAATATTGTCCTATGCACCAAGGAGAAAGAATGAAACTGTATGTTCAAGATGTGTATAATTTCCCGGAGCTCAGTAAAATGACGCTGATCGCAGGTGAAGGCGGCTTAAAGAAGGAAGTGAAGCACTGCGGGATCCTGGATTACGAATATGACCGGGATGTGTCCAATAAATATTCGGATTACAATTACAGGACCGGCGGCGGATTTATTACGCTTACTACTTTTCTCTATGCCAAGAATGATCCGAATCTGATCTACGATGCAGTCAAACGGCTTGTAGCCAAGAACGGAAGCGGGTTGATCATCAAGAATATTTTTAGGCTGCCGATCGCCGCCAACGTGATCAAATATGCAGACTATATGGATTTTCCGCTGTTCGTGCTCCACGATTCCTATCCGTTTTTTGAAGACATCATCCTCCTGATCAACAAAAAAATGGAACAGTATGAATCCTTTTACCACATGGAGCAGAAGGTGAACGCTTTGTTGAAAGCGGATGAGTCGGACCGGAATCTGCTGACGAGTCTCACTTACGAGATCAATTCATCCCTGCAGGACGATCTGGCCGTCGCCTACTTCCGGCCCAAAGAAGGCCGGCTTACCAGGGAATGGGCGATCGAAGAAGAAAATAAGCTTTACAGAGAAGGTCTGATCGAACCGGGAGACGCCGTCTTTTTTTACGGAGGAGGGCTGATGCTCATCCATTCGGCATACCACTGCGGCGGCGAGCACCCGGCGGCCTTGTTCCTGCCCTACGCGAAGGCGCTGGGGCCGGAACTGTTTGAAAATTTTGACGTGGGTGTTTCCGATATGCATCACGCAAAGGACGAATTGGGAGATGCTATCCGAGAATCCTTGCATGCTGTTTCTTTTGACGAAGAATCCGCGGATATCCGGTGCTTCGACCGCCTGGGCACGTATCAGGCGATCCTGCCTTTCGCCGGATGCAAGGCGATGGCCCGTTACAGCCGCCGCTACATCGAGCCGATCAAGGAATATGATGCCGGCCGCAGCGGCGAGATACTCAACACGGTGATCACATTTGTAAAGTCCGGCGGAATTCTGGAGCGGACCGCGGAGCAGATGGGGCAGCACAGGAATACGATACGCTATCGCCTCAATACCGCGGGAAACATCCTGGATCTCAATCTGTTCTCGTTGGGTGATTTCGAAAAGGTGGCTCTGGCGGTGCGGATCGGACTCGGCGCGGAACAATCATCGGGCTTTTAGCCCAAGTAACACAATTCGTCCAGTAAAAGAGAAAGGAACAGGAAAATGAAAGAATGTAAAGTTGCCATGCTGGGCTTCGGCGTCGCCGGAAAGGCCTTCTCCCGGATCCTTTGCGACAACCGTCAGGGTATCCTCCGAAAAACCGGCTATGATGTAAAGGTCACGACCATCTCGACGGCGACGCGCGGGACGCTGAATGATCCTCGGGGCATCGATCTGGACAGGGCTATCCGGCAGGTGGAAGAACAGGGGCATTTTGACCGCAGCGCAGAGGGGTATTGCGAATGGTCTGCCATGGACATGGTGGAAAAGGCGGACTACGATGTACTGCTGGAACTGACACCGCTGAATATATGGACGGGCCAGCCGGCCATCGACCATATCAAGGGCGCTATGCACCGTGGCCGCCACGTGGTCAGCGCCAACAAGGGACCCATTGCGTGGGCCTACAGGGAACTGCGGGATCTGGCAAGGGAAAAGGGCGTCTGCTTCTTTTATGAAACCACCGTCATGGCAGGCATGCCGGTCTTCAATATGGCGGACTACTGTCTGGAATACGCAAAGATATCGGAAGTCAAGGGCATCCTGAACGCGACGACCAACTACATCCTCGAGCAGATGGAGCTGGGGATCCCCAAGGACAAGATCTACGAAAACGGCCGGAAGGGTGGATTTATGGAGGCCGATCCCAGCATGGATGTGGACGGGTACGATGCTGCAGCCAAGCTCACCTCGCTTTTGAATGTGCTGATGGATGCCGGGATCACGCCGGACCAGATCGACAGGACGGGGATCGGCGACGTCACCCAGGAAGAAGTGATGGCTGCAGTGTCCCGGGGCAACAAACTCAAGCTGATCTGCCGTGGAACGATCGTGGACGGAAAAGTGCGCGGAACGGTCCGTCCCGAAGAAATACCGGAGACCGACGCCTTTGCAGGCCCCGATGTGGTCGCTGTGGTTTCATTGACAACGGATCTGATGGGTCGTCTCACGCTGGTGCAGTATGGCTTGGAGCCCGCCCAGACAGGATATGGCGTATTTATCGACTTGATCCGTGTATTGCGGGAAGGAAATCAGGCCGTCTGGAATAAATGATTGATATCTTCAATCATTTGCGGCTGGGAGGCAAAAAAAGAAAGGGCGGAAACCGTAATTATTCTCGCTATATTCAAATTCAAAAAAATAAATTTTGAAAATTTTCAATTTAGGCCTTGACAAGCAAAATATATCATGCTAAATTGAACATACTCAAAGAAAGGGAAATCCAAGTAAGTGAGTAACCCCGAAAAGCGACAGTGAATGTCGGGACGGACCTGCCTAACTGGGCTCGATCATCGACAGGAACGCAAATCTTTCAGAAGGTCGGAGGGTAGCAGTATCCTCGCATCGGACCGGGAGAAAAGTCGAAAGATCCGGATGGAGATCGGGTATGAGTACTCAGTATCACACAGACGGAATAGGGGAAGTTAGGAAAGGAGGAGTACACCATTGTGGTACACCTCGGAGTAAGGGCAAACCGGTTCTAAAGAATCAGCGTTTGTCCTTACTCGTTTTTGAAGAAAAGGAGGTTCAATATGAGATTCAAGGCGGACGGGATAAAAAGAAGAAAATTGTCATTACCAGAGTTTCAGGAAAACATAAAGTCTGGCACAAGCAAAAAGGACCCCGAAACAGAGGTTTCTTATATCCAGTTTGAAAACTTCTATGCAGAATGGCCAAAAGAAGAAGACGAAAAAGAAGAACTCGATAAAGCAGGAGAAGCATATCTCGCCTATTGCGAAGGCGAAAATCAGTGCGTTCTTTAGCAAATCAGAACCGGATATTACGAAGGGACGGCATGGTGCCGTCCCTTTTTTTTTACAGTAGCCTTTCGATATCAGCCTTCAAATCCTCGGGTTTCACATCGGGGGCGTAGCGAGCCACTACATTTCCCTTCCTGTCCACGAGGAATTTTGTAAAATTCCACTGGATGCGGCTTCCCAGCGCGCCGCTTTTCTGCTTTTTCAGATACTGGTACAAGGGCGCCGCGTTTTTTCCGTTGACGTTGATCTTTTCGAAAATCGGGAAGGTGACGCCGTAGTTGATCTGGCAGAAGCTCCGGATCTCGTCGTTTGTACCCGGGTCCTGGCCTGCGAACTGGTTGCAGGGAAATCCCAGGATCTCCAGGCCGCGTTCGGCATAAGTGTCATACAGCTCCTGCAAGCCCTGGAACTGTGGCGTGAACCCGCACTTGCTGGCGGTGTTCACGATGAGCAGGACCTTTCCTTCGTAGGTCGAGAAGGGGATCTCGTCGCCAAAGGAATCCCGCATGGTAAAATCATAAATACTCATCGGATCCTCCTTGATTATTTTACGATCGCAGTTTGAAATAAGATACGACTTATTGTATCATAGAGTTATAAGACAAGTCTAACCCACTTTGCCGATCGCATTCGCTATGCAGAAAGGAGGCTTCCATGCCCGAAGAATTCAAGGCGGGCTGTCAGAGACCGGCAGTCAAAAAAACGCCAGCCGAAGTACCCGGAGCAGATGCTGAAAGCATCCACCCAGAAAAGGAGCGTATGAGAAGTATGATCAAAGTAGGAAAACCGGCGCCGGATTTTACACTCCCGGCCTTTGTAGACGGAAAATTTGCCAATGTGTCACTGTCTGAGTTCAAAGGACAATGGGTGTCACTCTGCTTTTACCCGGGCGACTTTACTTTTGTGTGAGCAACGGAAGTGTCAGCAGTTGCTGCAAGAAATGACGATTTTAAGGCGATCGGCGTACAAGTGCTGTCGATCAGCGTGGACAGTATTTATGTCCACAAAGTATGGAATGACAACGAACTCTCTAAAATGATTGGCAAAAGCGTACCTTTCCCCATGCTGTCAGACCAGGATGGCAGCGTCGGCAAACTGTACGGGATCTATGACGAGGATGCGGGCGTCGAGACCCGCGGCAGATTCCTGATCGATCCGGACGGGATCGTTCAGGGTTTCGAAGTTCTTACGCCTCCTGTAGGCAGGAATGTAAACGAAACCTTGCGTCAGCTCAAAGCCTTCCAGCTCGTTCGCGCCTCCAAGGGCACTGAAGCGACGCCGGCCGGCTGGAAGCCCGGCAGGCCAACGCTCAAGCCCAATCCCGATCTGGTCGGAAATGTTTGGAAAGTCTGGAAAGTGGAAGAGGCAAACGAATAGATCGGCACTTGCATAGTATAGCAGAAGATCCCGGAGGCGTCCCTCCGGGATCTTCTATGAACGGCGTAAGCCGGCTCGTCTCTTGTAATGACTCGGGAAATAAGGTAAAATATCAGGATTACAAAGCATGCGGCAAATCAGTGAAGACCCGAAAGGAGAAACAAATATGATAAAAATTGCAATCAACGGATTCGGCAGGATCGGAAGGCTTTCCTTCCGCAAGATTTTCGAGGATCACCGGTTTGAGATCGTTGCCATCAACGATCTGGTGAATCCGGATATGCTGGCCTATCTTTTGAAATATGATACGGTGCAGGGGGCTTATTGCGGCCACAAAGTCGAAAGCGACGCGGACTCGCTCTATGTGGACGGGACAAGGATCAGAATCTATAAGGAGCCGGACCCCAAAAACCTTCCCTGGAAAGATCTTAGCGTAGATATCGTATTGGAATGTACGGGATTTTTTGCATCAAAGGCGAAGTCCATGGCGCATATCGAAGCGGGCGCCAAACGAGTGCTGATCTCAGCCCCGGCAGGCAGCGACCTTCCCACGATCGTGTACAATGTGAATCACCAAATCCTGAAAAAGGAAGATCTCATCGTATCCGGCGCTTCCTGCACCACCAACTGCCTGGCGCCTATGGCCAAAGCGCTGAACGAGTACAGAGAGCTTCGTACCGGTTTTATGACGACGATCCACGCCTATACCGGCGATCAAATGATCCTGGACGGGCCGCATAAGAAGAACGATTTTCGAAGAGCCCGGGCCGGCGCTGCCAACATCGTGCCCAACAGCACCGGCGCCGCCAAGGCCATCGGGCTTGTGATCCCGGAGCTGGACGGAAAACTCATCGGCTCTGCCCAACGGGTCCCGGTACCCTCCGGCTCCATCACGATCCTGGATGCCACGTTGAAGGATGAAAGCGAAACAGTATCCGTAGAAGGGATCAACGCGATCATGAAGGCCCACGAAAATGAATCCTTCGGCTACACGGAAGAGCTGATCGTGTCCAGCGATATCATCGGCTCTTCATACGGATCTCTCTTCGATGCGACCCAGACATTGGCACAGCGCTGCGGGACTCAGATCTACGAAGTTCGTGTCGTCGCCTGGTATGATAATGAAATGGGTTATACCAACCAGCTGATCCGTACGCTGAATCACATGGGAACGCTGATCACAGCGTAACAATTACAGGAGGAAGCAATGCTGAATTTTCAGTACTATACACCTACAAAAGTGGTGTTCGGCAAGGACACGGACCTGGAGATCGGCAGTCTTGTCAAACAGGAAGGCTGCAAAAAAGTACTCCTTCATTACGGCAGTGAAAGCGCGAGAAAATCAGGCTTGCTGGACAGGGTCTGCCGGGCGCTTGCCGCAGAAGGCATTGCCTGTGCCGAGCTGGGCGGTGTTGTTCCCAATCCCAGGCTATCAAAAGTCTATGAAGGTGTGGAACTCTGCAAAAAAGAAGAAGTGGACTTTATACTGGCTGTGGGCGGCGGCAGCGTCATCGACTCGGCCAAGGCCATCGGTTATGGGGTGGCTAACGGAGGCGACGTCTGGGATTTCTATAACTTTAAGCGAAAAGCGGAAAAATGCCTGCCCATCGGCGTCATCCTGACCATCGCCGCAGCCGGAAGCGAGATGAGCAACTCTTCGGTGATCACCAATGAGGATGGATGGATCAAACGAGGCTACGGCAGCGATTTAAGCCGTCCGAGGTTTGCCGTTATGAACCCGGAGCTGACCTATTCGCTGCCCGACTATCAAACGCAAAGCGGTTGCGTGGATATCATGATGCACACCATGGAACGGTATTTTAACCGGAGCGGCAGCATGGACATGACCGATCGCATCAGCGAGGCGCTGTTGAAGATCGTGATGAAGTATGCGAAGGTGCTTCAAGGTGAGCCTCAGAATTATGAAGCCCGTGCCGAGGTCATGTGGGCCGGAAGCCTTTCGCACAACGGCCTGACCGACTGCGGCACCGACGGAGGCGACTGGGCGACTCATCGTCTGGAGCACGAGCTGGGGGGCATGTTCGACGTGGCCCACGGCGCAGGCTTGGCCGCTGTTTGGGGCAGCTGGGCCAGATATGTCTGTGAGGCTGCGCCGGAAAGGTTTTCTGCCTTTGCTTGGAATGTCATGGATGTGTCCAGAGAGCTTTCGTCCATGGATGCGGCATTGGCGGGCATTGAAGCCATGGAAGCCTATTTTCGGTCAGTGAATATGCCGGTATCCGTTTCCGATATGGGGATCCGGCTGACCGATGCACAAATCGAGGAGCTTTCAGAGAAGTGCAGCATCGCCGACAGTATCACCATCGGGGTGGTCAAAAGACTGAAAAAATCCGATATGATCAAAATCTATCAAATGGCAAAATAAAGAGGGAGCCCATGAGAGAATTTTCGGAGCTGAGCCATGCATTTATTGTTGGCTGTTTCTATCAGGAGCTGAAAGAGAATTTTGGCGACAGAGGCATTGCGGCGTTTGTCCACATGACGATCCTCTATGCCCAGCAGCGAGGATCCCGTATGGCCCAAAGGGCGATCCGGGACGGGATGCCTCTCGATTTTACATCCTATCGTATGTACGGAGAATGGCAGAGCACCGAAGCAGCCCGGCAAGGGATGGGCGGCTTTGAAAGCCGGGTCCTGTCCGTTTTTCCCGATCACGAAGAGCACATCGATCGCTGTCCCTGGGCCTGGCAGTTCAGGGAAATGGGTCTGCAGGAATGTGGCGTCGTGTATTGCACCCATCTGGACCGGGCCATTGCCAGGGGTTTTAACCCATACATCACTTTTGACGTCCTTCAGAGCGTCAACGATCATGATTGCTGCATTCAGATCATGCGGGACGCCTGCTTTTCCCCCGAGCAAGCATTCCCCAAGGACCCTTCCAACATCAAAGGCTTTGATTATCACTGCGGACACCTGTATAAGACATTCTCTGTCGTTGCCGGCTCCATTTTCGGCAGACCCGGCAGCGATGCGGCGGAAAAGGTTCTTGCGGCCTTCGAAGCCGAATATGGCAGCGGGATGGCGGACACGCTCCGCAGCTTCCTGCGTATTGATTTTCAGGTAATATGATCGAAAAAGGAGGAAAGAAATGCAATACGGCTGTCACTCCATGGTTGGAAAAATCGATACGTTACTGCTCAAAAGACCGGAAGACGCATGGATCAGTCAGGAGTACCTTGACGCCAACTGGGAGTCGTTTGGTTATTTCGGCGCGCCGGACTATGAAAAGACATTGGCGGAATACAATTGCTTTGAGGCGATCCTGCGTCAGCATGTGCCCCATATCCATTATCTTCCCAAGACCCAGGGCGTCGGGCTGGATTCGATCTACACCCATGACCCGCTGAAGATCACAAAGCGAGGGGCGATCTATTTCCCCATGGGAAAAGAGCTTCGAGGCCGGGAAGGCGCCGCCACCAGAACTTATCTGGAGTCTCAGGGTGTCCCAACGCTGGGCGAGATCCGTTCACCCGGCAAGATGGAGGGCGGCGATGTGGTCTGGCTGGATGACGAAACGGTGGCCATAGGAAGAGGATATCGAACCAATGACGAGGGGATCCGTCAATTTCGTGA
>CALLHZ010000107.1 GCA_938009115.1 uncultured Clostridia bacterium | reverse complement strand
TGAAACCCATTATTTCACCTCCATAAAATGAAATAAGATAAAAGAAATAAAGTACACAGTCATTGTAAAGCCGGCGCAGCACAGTGTCAATGATTATGCGGGATAAATGAAGGCTAAAATGGCAAATAGGGATAAATAATCGTGTAGACACGATTATTGACAGAATATATTCTTGCTAAATGGCAAAGTTGGAGTTTTACGCCGGCTGGTCACGGGAATTGACAGGATGTATTTCCCGGCGCCGGAGACATTTTAGAGAAGGTGCCGCTGCGGGGTGTTACTTTGCCCCAGATACAGATAATCGTCTGCCGTATTGATATTGCTCAGGATGTGATCGCGATAAGCGAAGCAGTCTGTGACTTCCAGCGTCTCAGGGTGAAGATATTCTTCTATGATCGTTTTCAGCTTGCATTCACCTTTGGCCAAAGCCTTGGCAAATACGGGAGCCGCAGCTTTTGTGCGAAGAAAGAGCGGAAATATGCGTGCTTCACCCTTTTCCGTGAAGATCCATGCATTTTGGCCCGGTTTTCGTCGCAAGGCAAGCTCATCCAGCAGATCGGCTGTCAGAAGAGGCATATCGCAAGGGATAAAAAGGATCCAGGGGCTGCGTGTGGCTTGGAGCGCTTCCGCGATGCCGCTGACGGGGCCTTGTCCATGGTCTTTGTCTTGAAGGATCACAAGGCCCGGATCATGGTCCGGCGCCTCGGCGGGGCCCACTGAAAGATATCTGTCAGCATACAGCTCAACGGAACGCAGGGCGGTCTCAAGGAATGTGTTTTCCCGGAAAGTCAGGCCTCGCTTGTCTCTGCCCATCCGGCGGGACTGTCCCCCCGCCAGAACGCAAGCCGCGATGTCCAGCGTGGATTCCAGCAGTTTGCAGGCGTTGATATCAAAGGAGACATTGCTCTCCGTACAGATCTCCTGAAGCGTTTTCCGGATGAACGGGTGGATGTCCGAGGCGGCGCCGTATCCGGATCTCACCATCTCGGCCAGAAAACGGCGGCTGAAGGAAATCCGATCCGATGAAAATGCAGGCGGCAGCGTCACAAGCATCGCAGCCTGCCGGGCTGCGTCTTCCGGTGACGAAGGTTCTTCTGTTATGAAGGTGTAAAGTGCGGCATCCATGTCCATCGATCGTGTCTCCAGTCAAGGAGAGTGTATCATAACCGGGGCCCGGAGAAAACGATTCTGTCCGAATCGGTTGCAAATCAAGTACGATCCGATATACTGAAAGTAGTTCCCGGCCTTGCGGGATGTCGTAAGGGAGGTATGCACATGGCAGAGAAGAAAAAGTCACCCAAAGAGCGGGTCTTTCTCGATGCGAAGGACGGATCGCAGGTCGATCTGTATTCCGGAGAGCAAAGAACCCCCAGCGCGAGAAGATCTGAGGCGCGGACAAAGAGGATCATGGCGGTCGTACTCTGGATCCTTGCCATCGCCGCGGAAGTTGTTGCGATCTGGACGTTCAATCACTACAGTGTTCTCTGGCCTTCTTTGGCTGCCATCATCGCCGATGCGGTACTTTGTATCATTGCCGCGCAATTCTGGAAGCAGTCCAACCGGCTGGATCCGCCGAAGGGGAAGTTTATCAAGAATCAGTTTGGCGTCATCATGACGTTGATCGCATTCCTGCCGTTGGGGTACTTTCTTCTGCGAAACAGTAAAGAGATCCCTTCCGGCGCCAAGAGGATCCTTGCTGTGGTTGCTGCTGCCGCCTTTGTCCTTACGATGGGCATGTCCATCGAATATGATCCGGTGAGCCAGTCAGATCTGGATCAGGCGGAACAAATGGCGATCGAATACGGCGGGGAAGCCTATTGGGGAAAATATTCCAAGTCTTATCACTTCGATCCGGACTGCAGGACCTTGCTGAACTCCGCACAGGTATACCAAGGTACCATCGAAGAAGCTTTTGAACTCGGCAAAACCGATCCCTGCGATTTCTGCGCAGGAGGCGGAGAGTCCAAATCGATACTGGAAAATGTCCTGGGCGGCGACGAGTCTGCGAAGGACGCTGAAGAATAGGAGGATGCCATGGATCTGATGACATTGTTACAGGAAGGGATCGCTTCTGCGGAAAGCGTTCAAACGCTGAGCCGCAAGACCCGGGCTTCGGATGACCAGGTTTCCGCGGTCCTGATGTCGGCGATACCGGCTCTGATGGCCGGCATGCAAAAAAACGCGGAGTCCGATGAAGGCGCAGGCGGCCTGGCAAAAGCCCTGGACGATCACGCCGATGCCGATGTGTCGGATATCACCGCTTTTTTGGACCAGGCGGACGCTGAAGACGGCGCCAAGATCCTGGAACATATCTTGGGCGGTCATGGTGAGACGGCGCGTGTGGAAAAAAATCTGGCTGCGGGAACCGGAATGGACATGGAGCAAGTCGCAGGCATTTTATCGACGGTGGCGCCTCTGCTTATGAGCTATCTGGGGAAGGAGAAGCGGAAGAGCACAAAAGGGAAAAGTTCGGGAAGCAAGGATGATCTCCTTTCCCTGTTCGGCTCGATGTTGTCCGGCGGCTCAGGAGACTCCGGACTGGATATCGGCAGTCTGATCCGATTTGCGACCCGGGACAATGACAATGACGGCAAGTCAGACCTTGGATCGGCCCTCAGTAGTCTGCTGGGCGGCCGTAAACTTTTTTGAGAAAGGAAGGCTAAGATGGTCAATCAAATTACAGCATACATCACGCAGTGCGACCCGGAAGTGGGCGCCGCTATCGAAAAGGAGCTGGCACGCCAGAGACGGAATATCGAGCTGATCGCCTCGGAAAACATTGTGAGTCCTGCGGTACTGGCCGCTGCGGGCTCTATCGGTACCAACAAGTACGCGGAAGGCTACCCTGGAAAACGCTACTACGGCGGCTGCGAATTTGTGGATATTGCAGAAAATTTGGCCATCGAACGGGCCAAGAAGCTGTTCTCCGCAGGCTTTGCCAATGTACAGCCCCATTCCGGCGCCCAGGCCAACTACGCCTGCTATATGGCGCTGTGTGAACCGGGGGATACCGTCATGGGTATGAATCTGGATCACGGCGGACATCTGACCCATGGAAGCGCGGTCAATTTCTCCGGCAAGTACTATAAAATCGTTCCTTACGGCGTCACGGAAGACACCCATGTGATCGATTATGAGGAATTACGAAGGATCGCGCTGGAATGCCGGCCGAAAATGATCCTTGCAGGCGCTTCGGCTTATCCGCGGATCATCGACTTTGAGAAGTTTTCGGCGATCGCCAAGGAGGTCGGCGCATACCTGATGGTGGATATGGCTCACATTGCCGGACTTGTGGCCGCGGGCCTGCATCCGAGTCCCATGCCCTACGCTGATGTGGTGACGACTACGACCCACAAGACATTGCGCGGACCCCGGGGCGGCATGATCCTGACCAACGACGAAGCCATTGCTAAAAAGATCAATTCTGCTATATTCCCCGGCAGCCAGGGTGGTCCCCTGGAGCATATCATCGCAGCGAAAGCTGTGGCGTTCGGCGAGGCCCTTCGCCCGGAGTTCAAGGAGTATCAGGCGCAAATCATCCGGAACGCGAAGACTATGGCCCAAGAGCTTCTTGGATATGGGTTCGATCTGGTTTCCGGAGGGACAGACAACCATCTGATGCTGGTGGATCTGCGGAATTTCGGGAAAACCGGAAAAGAAATGGAGACCCTTTTGGACGAGGTGTATATCACCGTCAATAAGAACAAGATCCCCAACGATCCGCAAACAGCGGCGCAAACCAGCGGCATCCGGGTCGGTACGCCGGCGGTGACGACCAGAGGTTTTGTCGAGGAAGACATGAAGCAGGTCGCCCGGCTGATCTATCTGACAGCTTCCGACTTTGAATCCAAGGCAGATCAGATTCGAAGCGAAGTAGAAGCGCTTTGCGCTAAGTATCCGATTTATCAGTAGCCTGCTGCTTTTCGAAAGCTCTGGCCACTTCTGCGAAAATCGGCACCAGGTCCGGGTCGTAGTGCACACCGCTTACGGTCTCCAGGTGCCGGATCGCTTCGTCGGACGACAACGGATCCCCGGCGCGGCGATGACGGAGGTGGTCATACTGCTCCGCCAGGGCAATGATGCGGGATTGTATGGGGATCTCCACACTTCTGAGTCCTTTGGGATAGCCTGATCCATCCCATTTTTCATGGTGGTAATAAATGGCGTCCGCCAGGTCCAGCGTGTGGTCGAACAGGTTCATGATGCGATACCCTATGATGGGATGCTGCTGTTTCTCGTATTCTTCCGTGGGTGTCAGGGTCGTGGTTTTATTCAGAAGCTCCGGCCTGAGGACCACCTTGCCGATGTCGTGGTAGTATCCCGCATCCCGGAGATTTTTGATGTGGGCATCGGGCCAGTTCAAGGCCCGGCCCATGTTTTCGCAAAGAGACCCCGTATTCCGGGCATGCATTTCACCGTGAATATTTCTTTGATGGAGCAGCTCGGTCATGTCCCGCAGGGCTGTTTTTTCATATCCTTTCTTTCTTGCCGTCTTGTTGCGGTACATGATGTTCTCGGCGATATGATAGATTTGGAGCAGATCCTCTTCCGCGCGGATCTTCGTGGCGCAGCCCATGGACATGCTGCAACGGACTTTCATCGCGGCGGAGGATTCCAGCCTGCTTTTTGCATCGTGCATCCGCTCTGCCGCGCCGGCCGCACCGGTGTTGGGCATGATCCAGGCGAATTCGTCACCGCCTACCCGGGCCAGCACATCGTTATCCCTTTTGCAACAGGTGAGGATCTCAGCTGCATTGCGAAGGAAGTCGTCTCCGGCGGCATGGCCGAAGATATCGTTGGTCAGCTTGAGCCCGTCCAAATCACCGTAGACAACAGAAAGCGGCAGATATTCCGGCCAATCATATCGCGCCAGCTCTTTATCCAGCTGCTGGCGGTTGAACAGGCCTGTCAGCGGGTCGTGTTTGCTCAGATATTCGATTTGCCGCTCATCTTGCCTGCGCCGGGAGATATCATTGAATGTCACCACAGCCCCGGCGGCTTGTCCGTTCTTACGTTTTGGGTAAGAATAGTATTCGACTTCCAAAAGATTGCCGTCCGCTTTTCGGAAGGCCTCCCGATCGGAATACCCGCTTCTTCCCTCTGCGATAGTCTTCAGGATCAGACACTCGCCGGGCGTGACAGGTTTTGGGTCGGGCGTCAGGGAATAGACCAGCGGGTAGAGGCTTTTCCCAGCCAGATCGGATTCGCCAGGGTACCCCAGCAGCTGAAGTCCTCGGGCATTACAGAACGTGCAAATGCCTTGCATATCCAAGCCAAAGATGCCCTCGCCGGCCGTATCCAGGATCAGCTGAAGATTTTCCTTGTGATCCTTCTGCTTTTCGTTGGCCCGCATCAGGGCCTCCGCCGCTTCCTTGCGGCTTCGCTCGTGGAATCCAACCAGCAGAAGGAGCGCCAGTGTGCTGCCGACAATATTGCATACGGACTGGCTGTTGAAGACTGCCGGTGTCCATTGGTCATGATCCATCAGAATAAAGAGCAGGATATAAGAAAAAAATATCACGGACAGGATGCGCGCTTTTCTGCCGCCCAGTAAGAAATATGCGGCAGGAGGAAAGCATGCCATCCAGAACAGTCCGTAATTCTGGTTTTGAACTGCATGGAAATAAGGCAGAAGCGTTATGATAAGGACCGCCATCAGAAGTTCTGATGCCCGCGCGATATGATCCGTGCGGTGAAAATAGACAAGGACCAGCATGCACAATACGGCTGCGCCCACAAGCAACCAGGGGTTTTCAAGGCATTCGACCAGGAACAGATTCAGGAATGCAAAGGACAGGCAGGCTGCAATGATCAGAAAAGATGTGATGTTAAGCAGGTAGGTCTTCCGATAGTCCGGGTGTGTTTCTTCCAGACGATAGCCGTTGTGAAGAAACAAAAGGATCGAGGATTTCATCGCTTTGGATCGGACCTCCTTTGATTTATTCTGTGCTGTCTTTCATGATTTCAGCAAATATTTTTACGATATCCGGATCGAACTGGCTTCCCGCCTGGGCAATGATTTCGATGACGGCTTCTTCGTTCGGCAGAGAATTTCTGTAGATCCTGTCGGTGGTCATGGCGTCATAGGCATCGGCGATCGCCAGGATCCTTGAGAGCAGAGGGATATCAGTACCTGTTTTGCCCATCGGATAACCCGTTCCGTCCCAGCGTTCGTGATGGCACAGGATGTACTCGGCGATCCCCGCCAGTTCCGGAGCGGACATGGCGATCCGGTAGCCGACCTCCGGGTGTTTTTTCATGATCTGCCATTCCTCCGGCGTCAGTTCTCCGGGCTTGTTGAGGATCTGATCATCCACACCGACTTTTCCCACATCATGGAGCCGGGAAAACAGGTGCAGATCCTCCAGGTACTGTTCGGACAGGTCAAGCCGCCGCCCGATCTTTTCGCAAAGATCCCACAGGCGCTGCGCGTGGGCTTCCGTTTCCTGGCTGTGCTCAAAAAGAGTGGCAGTGATCGAGGACAAGAGGGCGCTGTGGTAGCTCCTGCCTTGGAACAGTTTGTTCTTATTGACATAGTCTTCCGCCTCCTTTTCCGCATCCCCCAGGTTCTGGCCCGGTTTTTCGATCGTTCCGAATCCCAGAGCCAGGTTGATTTGTAAGTCGGTATTGGAGATCGTTGCGTTGTATTCGCCGCAAGCGCTCCGTATGATCTGCATTCTTTGATACGCTGTTTCCCGGTCGGTATTTGGCAGGAGGATGCAAAACTCATCACCGCCTGTCCTGGCCGCAATATCTGCGGGCCTGCAGCAGCTGCGCAGGATCCTGGCCGTCTGGGTGATCATACGGTCGCCTTCTTCGTGCCCGAAGGCGTCATTGATCAGCCTGATGCCATTGATGTCAGCCATGATGACCGACACAGGACGGATCCCGCTGTTTTCAAGAATGGCTTTTTCCCGCTCGTACTTGTTGCGGTTGTACAAGCCCGTCACATAGTCGTGGGTATACATGTAACGGATGCGGTCCAAACGCCGTTTGGATTCGGTGATGTCGATGATGATCCCTTCCAGGGCCACCACTTCGCTACCGCTTTCGTCAAAAATGCCGCGGCCGGTCTCCATGACCCACTTCCGTGTTTTCTGCGCAGTCAGGATCTCATATTCGAAGCGAAAAGGAGCGTCCTTTTCCACAATGTCCTTGAAGTCTTCCCATACCGTATCACGGCATTCAGGCATAATGATATCCCGGAACGCCAGAACACGGTTTCCGATCAGTTCTTCAGGAGCATAGCCGGTCAATTCGAAGCAGCCTTCGGACAGATAGCGCATGGTCCAATTCCTGTCAAAATCGCAGCGATAAGCCATCCCCGGGAGATTGGAGAGGAGGACCTCCTTGCTCCGTTCGCTCTCTCGAAGACGCTGCTCGGTCTCTTTTTGCGCTTGTATGTTTCGAAATATACAAAGATGACGCCCGCCGGCGGGTCCTTCCGGATCCTGTTCCACCGCCGTTACATTCATCATGACCCAAACGGAACTGCCGTCGGGGCGCAGAAATCTTTTTTCGTGGCTATATTCCTTGAGTTGTTTTTTTTCAAAAGCTTCGAACAGCTTCAGGTCCCGGTCTAGGTCCTCCGGGTCGGTGAGGTCTGCCCAGGAAGCCCCCCGGAGCGATTCTTTTGTGCGGCCCAGGATCTCGGCCAGGGCATCGTTGACTTCAAGAAAGAAATGCCCCTCGGTCAGGGCAAGGCCGATAGGCGCCTGTTGAAATGCCGTACGGAACAGTGCGGTATCACTGAGCTGATCCATAGAATGACTCTCCAAGAACGACGGTGGCAATTCTCTTTCCGGTACGGCAATATATTTCCACATGAAGCGTCTCCGCTGCATTGGCCACTTCGACGATCCCGATCTCTTCGCCGCCGTCTTTTCCGATGAAAGTGGCGATATCCCCGGTCCTTACGCCGGGCACGTCCGTCACATCGAGGGCCAGCTGGTCCATGCAGACGATCCCGGCGATGGGCACGCGCACGCCGTTGACGATGGCAGAGCCTTTTCCGCAGGCCAGCTTGCGCGGCAGTCCTTCCACATAACCCAGGGGAAGGATGGCAATGCGCGTTTCTCTTTCTGCCCGGAACATCATGCCATACCCGAAGCATTCCCCCGGAGGAAGCGTGCGGATCGTTGCGATCCGGGCCCGAAGCGACAGGACCGGCCTCAGATCGATGACCACGTGGGACTTGCTCGGCTCCTTGCATCCCATGCCGTAAAGGATGGCTCCCACGCGCACGCTGTCACAAATCACTTCCGGATAGTTGAGGAGCCCATAGCTGTTTTGCATGTGGGTCATAGGTACCTGGATGCCCATTGTTTTCAATGAGCCGATGAGCTCATTGAAGGCATTGATCTGCTTGTATGTATAGGCGATGTCTTCTTCCGCCACGCTGTCGGTGGCTGCAAGATGAGTGTATATGCCCGTAAAGTTAAGATTCTTCAAATCAAACATGCCGGCCGCTTCGGCAGGCTGCCGGGCGTCGATGCCCAGGCGATGCATGCCGCTGTCGATCTTTAAGTGAACATCGAGGATCTGCCCCAGGGAGCCGGCTGCCCGGTCCAGGAGGCGGCCGTGGTCTTTGTCGATCACAGTCTGTGTGATCCGGTATGTAAGCAGTTCATTGATAAACAGCGGATCCGTATGGCCGAGGATCAGGATGCTGCCGGTGATCCCGGCATCCCGGAGCTCGATGGCTTCATCCAGGGTTGCCACGGCAAAGTAAGTGATGCCCATATCCTGCAGGCATGGTGCTATAATTTTTGCTCTGTGTCCGTAAGCGTCGGCTTTGACTACGGCGATGATGTCCGTGCCGGGCTGCAGCAGCGTCCGGATCAGCGCAATGTTGTGCCTGAGATTGTTCAGGTCGATCTCGACCCACGCCCTGCTGCAGGCGCGATCCGACAGGCCGTGATAGATGTCCATGATCATGATCGGTTCCTCCTTTGGTTCAAAAGATCGCCTATGATTGCGGATCGAGCCGGTATATCCGCTTTCCTCCCAGATACGTTTCCAGCACGCGGACCTGAAGCAGGTCCTCCGGCGGAGTCTCCAGGATGTTCTCGGAGAGCAAGGCAAAGTCCGCATATTTCCCCGGGGTAATACTGCCCTTGATGTTTTCTTCGAAAGAACAGTAAGCGGAACCCATGGTGAAGCCTTCCAAGACTTCTTCGATGGTCAGCTTTTGTTCGGGATACCAGCCGCCCTCCGGCCATCCGTTGTGGTCTTTCCGGTTGACGGCGATGTAGGCCGACACGATGGGGTTCACCGGGTCCACAGGGCAATCGGAAGAATAGCCGCAACGCAGGCCCAGGTCCAGCATGGTCCGGTAAGCATAAGATTCCTTGATCCGGTCGCTGCCGACACGATCCTCCACGCAGTGCATGTCTCCGTCGATGCAAACGGGCTCCGCATAGGCGATGACATTGAGTTTTTTCATGCGCTTCAAAATATCAAAGGTCGAGATCTGAACGTGGACGATCCCGTTGCGATGATCAGGGTCTCCGGTTTTCACCATCGCTTTTTCGTAGCTGTTCAGGATGCGAACCATCGCTGCGTCTCCGATGCCGTGGCAAAGGACATGCATGCCGTTTGTCTGGGCTTCCAGGACAAGCTCATCTAGCTCTTCCTGTGTAAACTGGCACACGCCGAAGTTGCCGGGGTCGTCGCTGTATTCCCGGGATAGGAATGCTGTGTGGGGCCCCACGGAACCGTCGACCAGAAGCTTGAGCGGACCGATCTGAAACAGCGCGTCACCATGCCCAGTTGTATAACCTTTGGAGAGAAATCCTTTCAGTCGGGAGATCGAGGGCAGGAGACATTGTTCATAGATCCGGGCAGACATCCGGCCTTCCCCAACCAAGGCTTTATAAGCGCTTATGATGACGTCGTAGTTTTTACCTGAAAAGGTTTCAAAGTCGTCGGTCTGCAAAGAAGTAAGACCGTAAGAAGCCAGCTCTTTCATAGCCAGATCCAACATGTCCTTGATTTCTTCTTCCGAGGCGTCAGGCAATTGGTCGTAGGCAAGGTAGCGGGCGTTTTCATTCAACAGTCCTGTGGCATCGCCCTTATCGTCCCTGCGTATGATCCCGCCCGGCGGGTCGGGCGTGTCCGCATCGATTCCCATTAGGTCTAAGGCCAGCGAATTGACCACCACGGTGTGGACACAATTACGGGTAAAGACGATGGGATGCTCTGTAGAAATGGCATCCAGATCCTCCCGGGTCAGGATATGCCGGTCAGGATAGAAATATTCGTTCCAGCCTGTGCCTACCACCCATCTGCCCTTGGGTATGTGGCGCGCTTCAATGTACTGCCGGCCGGCCCGGATCACTTCTTCCGTGCTTTTGCATTGTGAAAGGTCTGCTTTGGATTTTCCGTAAGCATAATTCAACAGGTGAAGGTGGCTGTCGTTGAATCCCGGGATCACCGTTGCGCCTTGCAGGTCGACCACCTCCGTATTTTTGTCTTTGAGCGCCAGGATCTCCGCAGTGTCGCCCACTGCGCAAAAAAGCCCGTCTTCAACGAGGAACGCTTCCGCCCGGGGACGATCCTTGTCGACGGTGATCACGTTGCCGTTGATATAGATCTGTTTCACTGGAACCTCCTGAAAAGAAAAGCATCACAAAGGTGATGCTTTTGGCCGATGTGGATTATGCTGTTTCACCGCCGTCGATGGGAATGTGCTGTCCGGTGATATATTGTGCCTGGTCGGAGGCCAGGAAGGCATAGAGTGCCGCCACTTCTTCCGGCTCCGCATGGCGCTTCATGGGGATCCCTTCGTTGACCACGGCCAGCATTTCATCTGTGTATTCGGCTCGCTGCATGGGTGTGAGCACATAACCGGGGCATACGGAATTGACACGGATATAGGGCGCGCATTCCAGGGCGACGGTCCGCCCCAGAAGGATAACGCCGGCCTTGGACACATTGTAGTCGGTATAGTACGGATGCGCGTTCATGCCGTTGTTCGAGGCGGTCATCAGGATGACGCCTGATTTCTGGGGCATCATGCGGTCCACGGCTTCTTTGCAGCAGAGGTACATGCCATCCAGATTGATCCCAAGGACTTTTTTCCATTGGGCGAAATTCGTGTCCACGAATTTATTCCGGATACTGATCCCGGCGTTGGAGATCAGGACATCGATGCCGCCCAGGATCCGGTCGACTTCGAGAAAGCCGTTCCGGACGCTGTCTTCGCTGCTTACATCCACAGCCACGATCCCCGCAAGACCGGGCAGCGCCTCTTTTGCTGCGGTAAATGCAGACTCGTTGACGTCGAACACGACAACTTTTGCGCCTTCATCGATGAACCGCTTTGCTGTGGCCATTCCGATGCCGCTGGCCCCACCGGTAATAACGACGCGCTTGTTTTTCAGATCCGGGTACTGTGACATGACAAAACCTCCTTCAGATGTTCAAAACGTATAATCATAAACATTTTACACGCTCCCGGGTCAATATGCGACTGTTTTTAGGGCTGGAAAGCAAATTCTTTACATTTACTCACGGAGCGCCCGTTCCCGTTCCAGGGCTTCTTTTTTTCCGTGGATCCTGCCAAGGGCGTACATCAGGAGCGCGCCACACAGAAGATTGACCCGGCCTGCGGAGGAGGGATTGATCAAGCCAATCCCAAGATTGGCTGCGCCGACCACCAGAAGCATCCTGCAGATCCGGGCGAGATGACTGACCTTGGAGTCGATATCCGAAAAGATGTCAAAAGTGCCTGCCTCGGTTCTTTTGCGAAGATAGACCCAGGCGAACAAGCGGCCGATGTATTCGACACCGGTCTCCTGTAAAAACCCAAGATAGTTTGTATCGTGGCCGTGCATTTCCAGCCGGATCGTGTAAGCGCCCGGCTCAGAGACGGTAAAATGAAATGTGGCAAAGCCCACACCGCTCAGCGCCCAGCCCTGAAGCGCCATTTCGTTGAGCCAGTCTTCTTCTTTCTCAAAATCCCACACCCAAAACCACTTGCGGATCGTCATTCGCTTGTTCATTTCTGCGTTCCCTCCAAAACAGCCATTCCGTTGACAACGAGCTGCTGCAGCCGCTCCAACTCATTCTTCAATATGGACAGACCTTTTTCTGTCAGCTGATATTCTTTCCGGCGGCTGCCGGGTTCTTCCTTCAGCGCTGCGATCCAGCCTTTCTCGCACAGCGTGTTCAGCGCTCCGTACAGCGTGCCGGCCGCCAGGTGAACCCGTCCGCCGGACAACTGCTCTGTCTGCTGCATGATGCCGTAGCCGTGCTGCGGCGCATATAACGAAAGGAGAATATAATAGACTGCTTCCGTCAAGGCGATGTTTTCGTTCATCGACATTTTTCCTTTCCAGTTTAATAATATATCGATAGCCGATATAACGAATTGTATTATATCGATTGCCGATATAACTGTCAAGCAAAAAAGAAAAGAGGGAGGACATTCGTCCATCCCTCTAAAATCTGCTATTCTGTTTCGTTTGCTATGTTATCGATAAACCGTTGTAAAACAGCGGCCGCCTGGGCGCGGGTGGCGCCGGCTTCCGGGGCAAGGCGACCGCCGCTGCCTTGGAGCAGGCCCTCGGCCACCGCCCAGCTTACACCGGAAAGGGCCCAATCGGAGGGTGTGTCCGGATAGGTGTCGAGGTTGGCGCCTTTGCTTATCGCATAATCTTTATACGTGGCGTAGCGATGGAGAATCGCTGCCAGTTGTTCCCTTGTAATCGCGTCGTCGGGATTGAATTTCCCGGCATGGCCGGTCACGATCTCATTCTTTGCAGCCCAGGTCACAGCTTGGGTGTACCATTTGCCGGCAGCAATATCTGTAAAATCGGCGGCTGCTGTTGCGGCAGGTTCATTCTCCATGCGCCACAGGATGGTGACGAGCATGCCCCGGGTCATGTACGTATCGGGGCTGAAGGCCGTGCCTTTCGTTCCCTGCATCAGGCCGTTTGCCGAAGCATAGCGGACGGCGCCATAGAACCAGTCACTTTGCTTGACGTCGCCGAAGGGATTGGCCCAAGTACTGAGATCCGCAGTGCCTACAACATAGAGAGAGAAGTGATTGACCTTGAACGTCGCCAGCTTGGTGACCGGATCATAAGTGCAGGGCACTTCGGTCATGGAGCCGTCCTCCGCCAGATACCACACAGTCACATCTGCCGCTTTTTCGCCCGGTTTCAATTCATAGGGAAGGGAAACTGTCGCTGTTCCGTTTCCGAAGTTCGTGATGTGCTTGCCGCCTGCGGTGACGGTCAGCGATACGACCAGTCGATCGGGGTGCTTGGCTGCATGATCTGCAGAAACGTCCTTGATCTCTACCTTCAGGCTTTCTTTCGTCTGTCCGTCGATATTCTTCAACGCTTCCGTGTCAAAGACCAGCTTTTCGCCGGTTTTTCCCTCGACAGTCAAGCTCTGTCCTTCTTTTACAAGATTGGCTACGTTCGTTCCGGTCACACTTCCGCCGTTATCGATCCGCGTGACGAGGGCGGGCGTGCCGCCACCGCCACCACCGGAGGGCGGGGTGTAGGCCGATATGATCAGGCTATGATTGTCGGAGGCTCGCACTGTTCCGGCTGCCTTGACGCGCACATAGTAGGTGCCGTTTGCAAGGCCGGTGATGTCGCTGCCTGTTCCGCCGATCCAGTTGACGTCTGTGGAAATCTTATATTCCATGGCCGCCGTCACTCCGGTCAGCTTGCCGTCGTTATTGGCAACAGTCGTGCAGTCCGTCTTTCCTGCCGAAGGGGTTGCCGCCTTGGTGATATCGATGGTCTGTATTCCCGAAACCGTTGTGGTGACAGCGTTGCCCAGGTCTTTGACCTTGATATCATTGCTCTCTGAGATCGTTGCGACCACACCGCTAAGGTCGGTGCTCCCGGCCGAACAATTTGCCCAGGTGCTGCCTCCGTCCAGGGAATATTGCATTTGGGTCGTTGTGTTCATAAGCTGATTGGCATTTGCCCCATCGAAGGAGAAGGTCGTTGCCGGCGTTGTTGCCGGTATTGCGGAATATGCTCCGATGCTGAGGCTCTGGTTATCGGAGGCCAGTGTCGTCATTCTTGCCTTGACGCGTACCAGATAAGTGCCAGGGGCCAAGCCGATGATATCGCTGCCTGTTCCGCTGATCCAGTTGTCTGCGGTGGAAAGCTTATATTCCATGGCTGTTGTCACACCGGTCAGTTTGCCGTCATCATTGGCAAGGGTCGTGCAGTCCGCCTTGCCTGCCGAAGGCGTCGCCGCCTTGTTGATCGTGATGGTGTACGTATAGGAATCTGCTGTTGTGCCGTCTCCAAGACGTTTGACCTTGAGGTCGTTAGTCTCTGTGATGCTTGCGATCATGCTGCTCAAGTCGGTACTTCCATCTGAACAGGTTGTCCATGTACCGCCGCCGTCCAGAGAATACTGCATTTGGGTCGTTGTGTCCATAAGCTGATTGGCATTTGCCCCGTCGAAGGAGAAGGTCGTTGCCGGCGTTGCTGCCTTCCAAAAGGCATATACAGTCGTGTCGGCTGTAAAAGTATGGCTGTCGTTGGCTTCTACCTGTGTTCCACCCGTGCTGCCGACAGCCCACTTGTGAAATGCCTGGCGGGCAGCAGGTTCGGTAAAGCCGCATGCAGGAAGCGGAAAAGGAACCCCTGCAGCTGCAGTTTCGGCTGTCATGGAGTCGCCGCCGCCATTGCCGTCGTAAGTTACAGTGTATGTATCCATGGTCCCGAACTTAACATAACCTTCGTTGCTGTAGCTGCCCACGACCTTAGCCGCATTTTCAGTGTTTCCTACCAGAATTTTTACTCCGGCATAAGTGCTGATATCTATTGCGGTAGCAGTGTTGACTGCCTTCTTATTTTCTCCCGGAACAGCATTGGTCTTCGCCGTTACGGTACCTCCGGTAATAGACAGGGTATAAGTATTGGTAGAGATACCATAACTCTCGCTTCCGCCATCGCCTCCGGTGGCTGTCACCGCTCCACCCGAAACAAAGGAGTTTCCATTTGGCGCCTGTATGCCAAAACTAGAATAGCCAGACCCGGGTCTGCCGCCGATGGCCAAGACCGTTGCGTTTCCTGTTACTGAAAGAATCTTAAATACATAAATTCCTCGGCTGATTCCCCCAGCAGTGCCGCCGGTGGCCGTAATCTCACCACCTGAGATCGTAAGATTTCCCCATGCTTGAATCCCATTGGATTGACTTCCGGCTCCGGATGAAGTGCCGCCGCTGACTGTAATTTCTCCGCCGGAGATCGTTATGTTCGCTGTGGAATCCCCAAAAGACCCCCATTCACTATAAATACCAGTACTATCTGCCGTCGTATCATTTGATGCGACGCTCAGCGTTCCGTTACCGGAGTTGGAGGATATGGTGAGATTACTCGCAAATACATATATGCCAGCACTGTTTTGATTGGAACGGCCACTCATCCCGGGCGTAATGCTGTTCGCATTCACCAAATCAATTGTTAGATCCCTCGACGTATATATACCAGCATCATTTTGATTAATTGAGTAGAATCCGGTAATATTCGCACCATTGAGGGTAAGTGTGCTTGTGGACGGATTATAGCTTACACTTCCGGTGATCCCGGGACCCGTAATATTTGCGCAGTTCTCGCTGGTCACTTGAACGCCACCGACCCGGAGGTTGTAATCTGTTGGTTCTGAGGCGCTGGCGGTGAGGGTCGCCCCCGGCAGCAGGGTCAACACCATGCAAACCGTTAAAAGTACACTCAGTAATCTTTTTTTCATGTTATCGTTTCTCCTTTTTCAATACATGTTTCCTATTGGACGACGATGGTGTATTCGGCGATTTTTTCACCGTTATACCGTATTTCAACCACTTTTTTACCGGTGGTGGTAAAGGGGCGGCCCTGGGTCAGCTGTACCGTTTTGGAAGTGTAAAAACTGACTTTGTCGCTGATGTCTTTTTCCGTTCCTCCGCTTTGGATCACTGCCAGAACCCCGGCGGTGTCAAATCCTTCTCCCAGCACATAGGTGGTTTTTTCCGGATAGGTCTTGACCTGTACCGTATTCTTTGTCCCCTCGGAAGCGGCTTCCACGAAAAAGGTTATTTTCCCGTTGTCCGGCGCGGAGCCCTGGGAGGATTTGCCGATCACGGTGGTGTTGCCTCCGCCGGTGCTTCCTTCGGCGACGACAAGCAGCTTCTGGTTGCCGTAATCTCTGATGGTGCAGAAGGAGGAATAACGGTTGATCCTCCAGGGATGTGGGTTTTTGCTGGTGGTGGATTGCAGCTGTTCGCCCTCGACGGATCCGGGCAGCATGATATAGGTCCCGTCATAGCCGATGGAATACTGGGGACCCCGCTCCTCATCATTGCTGATCAACTTGATGTTGAAGGGCTTCGCCGGTCTCTCGTTTTTCAGCTCCAGCCAGTACTGGCCACCGGCTACAGGGTAGACAAATTTTCCGGCTATCTGCATATAGTAGTCGCCGTCGGGGAGGATTCCTTCTCCGGTGATCTGTTCCAGGATCGTGGAGGCCTCCTCGTATTTTGTCCCGGTGTAGGGCGCCCCCGGCTGTATGATCGCCTGTTTCAAAGCGGTATCCCAATAAACATTGAATTGGGAGGCTGTGCCGGAAAGCTTTTGGGCGAATTCCCGCAGCTGGATATAATTGGTGCTGCCGTTGATCAGGCGGGCATCGGAAAAGGAAAAGACCTCTCCGTTCATTTTGAACTTTGTATCGCTGCCGCGGACGTCTTTGGTGTTTTGCATTTTGCTTCCGGTCACGGTGCTTGTAAAGGTCTTGCCGGGTTCGATCACCGCGTACTGACCGTCCCAGCCCACGTTGAACTGCGCTGCGGTCCTGTTGAGCAGGGTGGCGATGGCCCGGAGCTGGAGGTAATTGGTTCCGTTGATCGCGTAGGCCTGCTTGACCACCTGGGGCGCGTCCATCACCGTATCCAGGCCTTTGCCTTTGACGACAAAATCGGTAGTGCTTGGCGCGGCGGTAACGTTTCCGCTGTAAGCCGGCTTATGGGGAGGTTTGGCCCCGCCGAACTGGACCAGTGTGTCCGCATCTACGACGAAGATCCTTAAATTAAAAAGCCTGTCGCCCCGCCAACTGCTAAAGAGATACTCATTATTGACTTTTGTGGTGATCGTGTCGCCTTGCGCAAAGGGTATATAGATGGCGTCATCGTAATGGCAGGCATAGTCCACCAAGGGGTACATGGGCCCTTCTGAAAAAGTAATGTTGTTGAAGGGCCATAAAAGGTAGTCATAGTGAGCGTCAGCTGCTTTTTTTGTGCATTTTATGGTTGCTCCCGCGGGCACCACAACGCAATAGGTCGTTACGTATCCCTCGGTCGCGCTTTTACTTGCGCTGTCTATGGCATATACGTTTGAGATCTCCACCACAAAGGTTTCACAGTCGACCGTTCTGGTGTTGCCTGCCGCCGCTGCCGTTGCCGGCAGGATCGCAAACACCATGCATAGCGCAAGCAATATTCCTGATAGTCTTTTTTTCATCTGCTTTGTTCCTCCTTGTCGGCTCTCTAAAAGTCAGCCCATAATCCAAGTATTCCCGTATACATACAGATACTGTAGCAAAGAAAAGCAGCGTAAAGCTGTTTTCAGTCTGAACTGTAGCGGATTTCACCCTGAACGGTCACAGCGGTGTTGAGAAAAGGCGACTTATATAGTAGAATACCTGCAGACTGTTGAAGAGGAGGAAAAGCCGGATGCTCGAAACCGTCATAGGACTTGCGCGATTTGCATCGTCGCTTTTGTTTGGCGTTGCGGTCACGATTCTCTTTGCGGGCATTGAACGCACGCGAAGGAACAATATCGTCATTGGAACAGCCTGCGGGATACTCCTGGCCGTTCAGCTGGCCTTCTGGTGGTTTTGGGGTCTGGATACGACGTCAAAGATCTACCCGCTGATCATCCACTTGCCTATGATGCTCCTGCTGACCCTTTATTTTAAAAGACCATGGACGATCTCCGCCGTCAGTGTGCTTTCCGGATATCTGTGCTGCCAGGCGCCTCGCTGGGTCGGCTTTCTGGCCGGCAGCATCCTTTCCAACGGACTGGCAGACCATATCTCGTATATTGGGGCTGTGTTTTTGGCCTACTATTTTCTGAAAAGGTATGTGGTGATATCAGTCCGGGATTTGATGGATGACTCTCTCCGCGCCCGCATGCTCCTGGGGGCCGTGCCTCTTTTTTATTATGTGTTTGACTACGTTACCACCATCTACACCGATATCCTGTACACGGGAGCGAAGTGGGCCGTACAGTTTATGCCATCCACGGTTTCCATTTTTTACTTTGTGTTTGTGATCCTTTATTACAGTGAAACGCAAAAGCAGGCGGAAGCCCGGCGGGAGCGGGACATGCTGTCTGCCCAGCTTCACCTGGCCGCTGCGGAATTTGCCACGCTCCGGCAAATGCAGGAGTGTACAGCCCTCTATCGCCATGATCTGCGCCACCACATCACATTGATGCGGAGCCTGGCTTCCGAGGGGCGCGTGGATGAGATCAAAGATTATCTCAGAACGGCGGAGTCCGATATCGATGCGATCACACCGGTGCGCTTTTGCGAAAACGAAACAGCAAACCTGATTCTTTCGGCCTTTTCCGCCAGGGCGGAGCAAAGCAAGGTCGTGCTGTCTGTGGAAGCAAGACTGCCGGCCGCGATCCCCTTGAGTGATACCGAGTTTTGCTCTCTGCTCTCAAACAGCCTCGAGAATGCCATTTCCGCGGCAGCCGTCTGTCCCGGCTCTTCCGTGGCCGTTAAAGCGCAGGTGCACAAAAATAAACTATTGATCTCAACAGAAAATCCGTATTACGGGGAAGTCAAAATGATACGGGGCATTCCTCAATCGCCTTTGGAAAGCCACGGGTTCGGAACGAGAAGCATGGCCTTCATTGCCGAGAGCCACGGCGGGCAGGCGATCTTCAGCACCGAAGGCGGCATCTTCAGCGTCAAGATCATGGTGCCGCTCAGCGCAATAAGTAAAGAAGAACAATGAAAGAGGAATATTATGACTAACAGCAGAATCGCAGTGATCTCCGATGTCCACAGCAATATCTATGCTTTGGATGCCGTCCTGGAAGACATCGGGCGGAAAAACGTTGATCTCACCATCAATCTGGGAGATTCCCTGATCGGCCCGGTGGATCCCGCCGCCACCGCAGCGCGGATGATGGGATTGCCAAATCTGGTCAACGTCATGGGAAATGGCGATGAAATGCTTCTCCAGGATACGATAAGGTCGGAATCCTATGACTTCACAAAGCCTCTTTTGAACGACGCTGCGCTGGCCTGGCTGAGGACCTTTCATCGGCAGTGGGTTTGCGAAAATATGTTGTTTATCCACGGATCGCCCCATTCAAACCACGCCTATCTCATGGAGATGGTAACGCCTGATGGGATCAAAGCAAAGCCTTTGGCCGAACTTGACCGGGAGCTTTTGCCTGTGCAGCAGGCTCACATCATCTGCGCCCACAGCCATTTGAGCCGGTCCGTTTATACGCCAAGCGGAAAATTGGTCATCAATCCGGGCAGCGTAGGTCTTCCGGCGTATTCCGACGAAAAGCCCTATCCCCACGACGTGGAAAATTTTACACCCTATGCGAAATATATGATCCTGTTTGTCGAGAACAACAGGATCGTTCAGATCGAGCGGAACGAGATCCTTTATAATTGGGACCTCGCGGCTCAAACAGCGCTTCAAAACAACCGGAAGGACTATGAGGTGGCCATCAGAACGGGTACAACGCTTAAATAAGCACGAAAATGATAGGTTCCTGGCGGCGTGACGAAGTCACTCGGACCACGAAAAAAAGAAGTTCGTAAGAACTTCTTTTTTCGTGGTCCGAGTGACAGGACTTGAACCTGCGGCCTCTTGACCCCCAGTCAAGCACGCTACCAAGCTGCGCTACACCCGGATAAAAATGGAGCGGAAGACGAGATTCGAACTCGCGACCCTCGCCTTGGCAAGGCGATGCTCTACCCCTGAGCCACTTCCGCACATCCTTTTAAGAGGATTCATTTATTAAGTTGGTACGCCCGGCAGGAGTCGAACCTGTGGCCTTTGGAGTCGGAGTCCAACGCTCTATCCAACTGAGCTACGGGCGCACACCATGCAGCGGACTGCAACGGAATTCAGTATAGCAGACAGCTGTCGTTTTTTCAATAAAAAATTGAAACTTTTTGCTATTTCAGTTTGCTGATTGCAAGGGCCAGACGGGCGGCGCAGGGCACCATGGTGTCCACTTCCAGAAACTCGGAATCGGAGCACATCATGCCGCCGACGGGTCCCATGCCGTCTATGGTGGGCGTGCCCACGGAAGCCACCGTGTTGCCGTCGGTGATGCCGCCGGCTTTGACCCAGCGATAGGGGATACCAAGCTCATCGCCGCTTTGGATGACAGCGTTCAGCAGTTCATCAAATCCGGTCACCGGGGCCATGGGCGGCTTGACCAGCTCAGTCTCCCAGCTGAGCTTCGCGCCGTCCTGCCTGGGCGCGCTCAGGATCGCGTCGATTTGTTTCTTCAGGTAATTGTAAGTCTCCATGGTGGAAAAGCGCAGATCCACGTAAGCGGTGCCCAGGCGGGGAACCACGTTGGGCGCTTCACCGGCGTTCATCTGGGTCACCAGACAGAAGCGGTCCGCATCCCAGTCGTTCAGGGCAGCGATGCGGGGCAGCACGTCACACAGAGCCAGAAGGGCGTTGATGCCCTTTTGGGGCTCGTTGCCGGCATGGGCATCCTTGCCCTCGCAGCGGATGTTGACTTTCGCCAGTCCCTTCCGTTCGATCACCACCGCCATGCCGGGGCGGGCGCCTTCGGTGACCAGACAGAAATCCGAGCGTTTCCCTTCCTTGATGATCTCCTCGGTAATGGACAGACTGCCCAGCTCTTCGTCACCGGCCATCAGGATCGAAAGGGCCGGGATCGGCGCGCCGGTCTCCAGGAGGGCTTTGACAGCGTAGAGGCAGCCCATCAGGCAGGCTTTCATATCCACCACCCCCGGTCCGTAGGCCAGGTTTCCTTCTCTGCGATACAGAGGCGGGCGGTCCAGCATGTCGGCAGGATACACCGAATCTAAATGGCAGATGAGCAAGACCCGCCGTCCGGGACCTTCCCGGCGCAGGATCATGCTGCTGCCGCAATGGGGCTGCTCTAAGCGCTCGGCAGAAAAACCCAGCCTCTCGTATTCCTCTTGCAGAATGGCGCCGATTTGATCGACGCCGGCTTTGTTGGTGCTGCGATTGTCGATCGTCACCAGCCGCTCCAGAAGCTTCAGCATTTCGGCGTGCTTGTCTTCCAGATAAGTTCGGATCTTTTCGGCTGTCATGGTGTCCCTCCGTGATTTGCGCAATAATATTCCATCGCTATTGTAGCACAGAATGATATAATAAATGCAATACAGTATGATGGATACCGGACATGTCCGGGAAAGGAATGTTATGAAGGACCTCAGAGGAGTATATCCCCCCGCCGTCACCTTTTTCGATGAAAAGGGAAATCCCGACACGGAAGCGGCGAAGAAGCACGCAGACTTTCTCATCAGCGCCGGCGTGGACGGTATATTGTTCTTTGGCACGTCCGGCGAATTTTTCGCGCTGACGCTGCAGGAGAAAAAGGATTATCTGAAAAGCATGATCCGGCACGTGGACGGAAGAGTCAATGTGCTGGCAGGGGTAGGCGACACCAGTATCGTCAATACGGTGGATCTGTTGTATTTCGCGGAGCAGGCCGGGGCAGACGGGGTATTGGTGGTCAATCCGTACTATTGTGTATATGAAGAAGCGATGGTGGAGGCTTATTATTCGGAAGTGGCCGGGTCCACCAGGCTGCCCATCATCATTTACAATTTCCCGGCTCTGACGGGTTACAACTTTTCTCCGGCTCTGGTGGAAAGACTGGTCATGAAGCACCCGAATATCGTGGGGATCAAGGAGACCATCGGCGATGCGGCCCATGTCCAGAAAATGATCGATATCCGAAAGGTGCGGGAAGATTTTATCGTATACTGCGCTTTCGAGAATCAGGCCATCGGCGCCCTTCTTGCCGGCGCCCGGGGCTTTATCAACGGATCGGCGAACTTCGTACCGGAATATACCGTGGGCGCCTGGCGGGCTTTCTGTGATGGAGATTTTGTATTGGCTGCAGAATACCATAAAAAAATGACGGCCTGCATGGACTTCTACACCTATGCGACGCCCCTGTACCTCTCGCTGAAACAGGCGGTTTACAATCGGGTATTGGGCCGCAACTGCGGCGAACGCCTTCCGGCCCTTCCGCTGCCGGAAGCGACGAGGCGGACGGTTTATGAGGCGATGAAAAGAATGGAGCTGATTAGCGATGACACACCCTTCCTATAAAATCGCTGTGATCGGCGGCGACGGCGTAGGCCCTGAAGTCACCGCTGCCGCCCGCCAGGTACTGGAGCATATCGCACGTATGGATGGATCACTGGCGTTTGAATTCGATGAATTCCCCTGGGGCTGCGACTATTATCTCAAGACCGGAGAGATGATGCCGGCTGACGGGCTGAATATTTTATCCCGATATGATGCCATTTTGTTGGGTGCTGTCGGATCTCCTTTGGTGCCGGACCATATTTCGCTTCACGGTCTTCTGCTGGCCATCCGGCAAGGCTTCGACCAGTATGTGAATCTGCGGCCGGTGAAGCTGCTCAGGGGCGCCCCTTGTCCGTTGACAGGCGTTGCACGGGAGCAGGTGGACATGATCTTTGTTCGTGAGAACACGGAAGGGGAGTATGAAGGAGCCGGCGGGATCTGGCCGGACCGGGCGGAACAGACGGCGGTATTCACCCGCAAAGGATGCCGGCGGGTGATGCGCTACGCGTTTGAGCTTGCCCGGAAGGAAGGCAGGACGCTCACCAGCATCAGCAAGGCCAATGCGCTGAATTACAGTATGGTGTTCTGGGATGATATGTTCCGGCAACTGTCGGCCGAATATCCTGACGTGGAAACGAAATCGCTGTTGGTGGATGCCGCCAGCATGTTCATGATCCGCGAGCCCGAACGCTTCGGCGTTGTGGTCTGCTCCAATCTGTTCGGTGACATCCTGACGGATCTGGGCGCGGCGGTGGCCGGGGGAATGGGTCTGGCTGCCGGCGCCAATCTCGATCCGGAGAAGCGTTTTCCGTCCATGTTCGAGCCGGTCCACGGATCGGCGCCGGATATTGCAGGCAAGGGACAGGCTAATCCCATGGCCACCATTTGGGCTGCCTCTCAGATGCTGGATCATTTGGGAAGGGAGGACTGGGGGAAAAATATCCTGGCAGCCCTCGAAGCTGTTTTGGGAGAAGGGCGATACCGTACGCCGGATCTGGGCGGCCACTCTTCCACAGAAGAAGTAACGACAGCAGTCATTGCGCAGATCCGATAGGAGAGGAGACATCATGGAACCGGAAAGATTGATCGAAATCACACGAGGTCCGCTGCTGGAATGCTTTCAGGTCGGCAGCATTGCCGTCGTCAATGAATCAGGCTTGTATCTGAAGGCCGGTGACACAGACTTTGTCAGCTATTACCGTTCTTCCTCCAAACCGATCCAGATCCTGCCCCTCTATTCCCTGGGACTCGACAGGAAATACGGCTTGACCGACGAAGAATTGTCCATCATGTCAGGCTCTCTGGCCTGCAGCCCGCGACAAATGGAACTGATTGAAAATATCATGGAAAAGGGCAGTATCTCGCCGGACCTTCTGATCATGCTGCCGTGCTATCCCATCTGGGACTCTTATGCGACACAATACAAGCTGGAGGGCAAGTCTCCGTCAAAGCTCTATCACAACTGCATCGGCAAGCACCTGGGCCTGATCCTGATGCAGCGGGAAATGGGTGGAGACCCGGCGGATTACTGGAAGGCGGAAAGCCCTGTGCAGCAGGAGATCCTGAGGTGCCTGTCGGTCTTTACTGATGTTCCCAGAGAGGAGATCAAGGTGGGCTGGGACGGCTGCGGCGTCCCGGTGTTTGGCGTTCCCATGCCCAACATGGCGCTGTCCTATCTTCGACTGGCGGCGCCGGACCTGATCAGCGATCCGGCGGTCGCAGCAGCAGCGATCCGCAATGCGGCGGTAATTGCCCGCCATCCGGAAAACCTGATGGATGCAGCGTCCCTCTGCGGGGTATTATGCAAGGATCCCAACCTCATCGGAAAAACCGGGGCTGACGGAGTATACACTCTGGGCTTGAAAAAGGAGCGGATCGGCGTGGCGGTGAAGGTGTATGACGGAAGCAGCGCGCATATGCCTCTGGTCATCAGCGAGATCCTGCGGCAGTTGAACTACGAAAACGAAGAAACGATCCAACGGATCGGAGATGCGTTTTCTGCCGACCTGATCAATGCCACCGGACGTATCGTCGGAAAGAAGAGGGCTGTATTTTCTCTAAGGAGGCTATGATGTTCAGAAAGATCGTGGTGACAGAGCCTACCGGTATGCTGCAATCCGGTATCGACCGGTTGTACCAAATGGCAGAGCAGGTCATTCTGTTCAATGACATTCCCGGCTCGGAAGAAGAGATCATTGCCAGAATCGGCAATGCGGACGGGATCCTGGTGAGCCACACCAGCAATTATCCCCGGGCGGTGCTTTCCCGGTGTCCCAGTCTGCGCTACATTGGCATGTGCTGCAGCCTTTACTCGGAAGAGTCGGCCAATGTAGACATTGCTTACGCCCGGTCGCAGGGTATCACCGTGGCCGGGATACGGGATTACGGAGATAACGGCGTGGTGGAATATGTGCTGTATGAGGCTATTGGGCTGCTGCATGGATACGGGCCGCTCAAATGGGCTGGTTATCCCCAGGAGCTTACAGGGATTAAAGCCGGCATGGTGGGTATGGGCACCACAGGCAGTATGATCGCCCAGGCCCTTCAGCTGTTGGGCGCGGAGATCTCGTACTTTGCCAGGAGCGTCAAGCCTGAGAAAGAGGCTGCGGGCATGCACTTCAGGCCTCTCCACGAATTGCTGCGGGAGAGCGAAATCATTTGCCTGGGCCTGAACAAGAATGTGATTTTGCTGGGCGAACCGGAGTTTCGGATCATGACCGGCCGGAAAATGCTTTTTAATACTTCCATTGGCCCCGGGCACGACACGGAAGCTTTGAAAAAATGGCTGGCAGAGGATCCGCGGCATTTCTTTTTCTGTGATACGCTGGGGGCGGCAGGCGATGCGGAGATCCTTCGTTTCCCCAATGCCGTCCGCAAGGGACCGCCGGGCGCCGGCGCCAGTACAAAAGCTTTGGAACGGCTGACACAAAAAGTGATCGAAAATTTGGAGCGATACCTGGAAAATCCGGCAGGATGATCCTGTAATACTGTTTTCCGGGATTGCGCAGCAAGCCTCATCAAGATATAATGAGGCAAAGAGAAGCATGACGAGCAACCATACCCGCACAGGAGCATAAAGGAGGGATACCATGGCATTTTTAGATAAGCTGGGCAGCATCGCCAAGGACATGACGGAAAAGGCCGGCGAAGCAGTGGAGATCACCAAGCTGAAAGCAAAAGTGAGCAAAGAAAAAAATGCGATCGAGGAAGTGCTGCAGAAAATCGGCGGCCACTATCTGGACAAGTTCACCGCCGGAGAAGAGTTGGATGAAGCAGTGATGGCCTTGTGCCGGGAGATCGAGGGCCACAATAAAGCCATCGAAGACCTGATGGGCCAGATCGCAGCAGTCAAAGAATAATAAGCCAAGAAAAAGGATGCGCCTCCGGGCGCATCCTTTTGACATCAGAGCGGATCAGCGAAACGTCGTATTCTGGTAGATTCCCTGAAGTGTGGTGAACCAGGCGCCGTTGTCGAGCATGTGCCGGATCAGCTCTTCCAGCATGGTGATGTGGTGCGGTCTGCCGATCACCTGCGGGTGCATGGTGATGGCCATCATGCCGCCGGGGGCGTTCTGAACACCGTAGTCGAAGTAAGTCTGCCAAATTTCATAGACCTGACTCTGAGGCTTCATCCCGGTCCTGGAACCGATAAATTCAAAATGAGGGAAATCATCCAGATACCAGGTGACGGGCATTTCCACGACGCCGGATGTTTCAACATACTCGTTGCCTTTATCAAAATTGGCCTTGCAGATCCTGGGATGGTAAGGATAAAAATCGTTGCCCATCAGGCTGGAATCGTATAGAATGCCGTGCTTCTCCAGAAGCTTCAGGGTATTTTCGCTGAGGTCGAATCCGGGGGAACGGTAGCCCAGGGGCTTTGCGCCAATGCGGGCCAGCGCTTCGAAGCCTTTGACCAGAATCGCCTCTTCTTCCTCGGCTTTCAGGTTTGTGGGATCTTCGTGAACGTACCCGTGATGCATCACTTCATGACCGGCCGCGACGATCTCCCTGCAGACTTCCGGATAAGAATCCGCTGTGTGGCCAGGGATGCAGAATCCGGCCTTCAGCTGATATTTGTCCAACAGGTCCAGGATCCGCGGAACGCAGACCTCTGCGCCGTATTCTCCTCTGGACAGATAAGCCTGGCTGGGTTGATGAAACGTCTCCATCCAGACTGAAAAAGCGTCGAAATCAAAGCCCAGGTTTACTGCGAGTTTTTTCCCTTCCGGGATGTGGACGGTTCCTGTATGCTGCATGTTCATGCCTCCTTGTGATACTGACGATCCAGCCGGCCCGTACTTCAGCCGGTGCGATCCTTTTCAATGATTCAGATAAGCAAATTATATTGAGAGGTCCTGCCATTGTCAATGAAGGGATGGAAGGATCTGAGCAGAGGAGGGTGGCCATCATGAGAGAAGCCCTGCTGTACGAAGGATTTCCCGGAAATCGGGTCATCTGCAATCTTTGCCATCACAGGTGCATCATCCCGGCGGGCGCCAGGGGACGGTGCGGCGTGCGAAAAAATGACGGCGGGTGCCTGTACAGTCTGAATTATGGCAAGACGATCTCCGTGGCAGCCGATCCCGTTGAAAAAAAACCATTATACTATTTTATGCCCGGGACAAAGACCTACTCTCTTTCCGCCGAAGGCTGCAACATGAAATGCTCATGGTGTCAGAACTGGGAGATTTCTCAGGCCAGAGGTTCTGATTCTGCCGTGCGGGGAGCCGCGATCAAGGCGGATGCCCATATACACAAGGCTTTTGAGTGGAAATGCCGATCGGTTTCTTATACCTATTCGGAGCCTACGGTGTTTTTTGAATATGCGCTGGAGATCATGAAAGCAGCCCGGGCCGCGGGATTGAAAAATATTTGGGTGACCAACGGGTTTATGACGTCGGAAGCGCTTGGACTCTTACTTCCCTATCTGGATGCTGCCAATGTAGATTTGAAAGCTTTCAGTGACAATATCTATCGCAGGTATTGCAGCGGAAGGCTTATGCCGGTGCTGGACAATATCCGAAGTCTTTATGATGCCGGCGTTCACGTCGAGCTCACGACGCTGATCGTTCCAGGCATCAACGATGACGTGAAGGAATTGTCGGGCATCGCCCGGTTCATTGCTTCGGAACTGGATCCTTCGGTGCCCTGGCACATCACCCGGTTTTTTCCTTGCTGGCGCATGACGGACCGTCCCCCGACCCCGGCGGAAACGATTCAGGCTGCCGAGCTGATCGGAAGGCATGCGGGACTTACGCGCATCCATCCGGGAAATATCACTGTGTGAAGCTGCTTGAGGTTGAGAAAGGCAGGTGTATGATAATGTTAAAGGGTGCGTTTCTCGTGCCGCATCCGCCTCTGATTATTCCTGAGGTGGGGGGAGGAAGGCAAAAGACGATTCAGAAAACCGTCGAGGCCTATAGGAAAGTAGCGGAGCATATCGGAGATCTTAAGCCCGATGTGCTGGTGATTGCCACGCCCCATGGGCCGAGCTATGAAGATTGCTTTACGCTTCAGGCCGGCGGACGCGCCTCAGGCTCCTTTGCGGATTTCGGCGCGCCTCAGGTCCGCATGGAGGTGCGCTGCGACGGGGACCTGGCCGGGAGGATCTCCCGGCTGGCCGGCCGGGAAGGGCTGCCTGCCCTGGCATCACAAGATGATCATGCTGCATTGGACCACGGGACCTTGATCCCATTGTATTTTATAAAGGCTCGGGGCTTGGACATCCCGGTGGTGCGGGTGTCGGTCTCAGGACTTTCCTCCGAACTTCACCGCAATCTTGGCCGGTGCATTGCGCTGGCGGCAGAAGAGTTGGGGCGTTCTTTCGTCTTTATCGCCAGTGGCGATTTATCTCACAAGTTGTCGAAAGAAGGTCCCTATGGATTATCTGCCGAGGGCCCTGTTTTCGACCGCAGGATCCGCGAGGCCGTCCAGACTTCGGACCTTTCTCGTTTCTTCTCCTTTGATGATCATTTTTTCCACCGTGCCGCGGAGTGCGGGCTGCGGCCGCTGCAGATCATGGCCGGAGCATTGGACGGCGCAAAAATCAAAGCCGAAGAGCTTTCTTACGAAGCGCCCTTCGGCGTCGGCTATTTGGTGGCTTCTTTTTCTCCGCTCGAATCGGTGCGGGATCCTTACGTTGCCTTGGCTCGGGGATCGCTGGAGCATTACGTTCGGACCGGCAGCCTTCCGGCTTTGCCGGAAGGGCTCCCCCCGGAGCTCGCAGACCGCCGCAGCGGAGCTTTCGTTTCGCTCAAGATCGACGGCCAGCTCCGGGGCTGTATCGGTACGATCCAGCCGGTCCGGGACAGCCTTGCCTCTGAAATCATTCACAATGCCGTGAGCGCGGGCATCGAAGATCCCCGTTTTCTACCTGTCCGGGAAAAAGAGCTGCCGCTTTTGGAATACAGCGTTGATGTCCTGAGCGCGCCCGAAGCTGTCAGTGATATTTCAGAGCTGGATCCCAAACGATACGGTGTCATCGTTTCTTTCGGAGGCCGGAGAGGCCTTCTCCTTCCGGACCTGGAAGAGATCGAGGCCGCGGAGCAGCAGGTTCGCATCGCGTTGCAGAAGGCGGGGATCGATCCGAACCAGCCTTACAGGATGCAGCGCTTTGAGGTTTTCCGTCACAGAGAAAAGGTATAGCACTTTCCGATCATGTGGTTTCTGTAGTTGAGGGAATGATTGCCGCTGTCAAAGATCACGGTGCAGGCCGTGATGCCTTTCCCCATTTCAGGCGTCTCGAAAATGCTGTTGTAATAAGTAGTGCTCTGATAACTCAAAATATTTTCCACATCCTCCGCCGAGCGGAGGATGTTTCCTTTTTTGCGGATCAACTCCCTGATCTTGGCATAGCGGAATAGCGTATTGGATTCCGGATCTGAATAACCCTCGTCCATGGAAGGATTCAAGTAGTGATTCGTGTGGACGAAAATCCCGTTCACCTCCGTGATTTCCGCATGATCGTATTTTGCTTCGATCTCATAAGCTTTCCCGCCGATACACAGGTTCCAGTGGAAGCCTGAGGCGATATCGATTTTTTCAAGATATCTCTTGATTTCTTCAATGCTTTTGCACGCCACAAGACGCCGGAGAAAGAACCAAACCGGCGTCCGGTCTCTTCGCAAGGTTTCCAGATACATGTAGTTCATCGTGTAGACCAGACCGGCGGAGGTAAAGCCGAAGGATCCGCCGGACAGGGCATCGGGTGATGCGTAGTCATAGTACCAGTCTCCGCCGGTGGTATATTTGACCAGTGCTGAGTTTTGGATGGTATAGGGACCATCTTCATTGTGCCCTATGATGATGCGCCCGGCATCGCACACGATGATATCCGAGCAGCGCTCCGGCCCCCGGTCTTCGCCGAGTTCATAGCATAAGAACAGCAGATAGGCATCCCGGTCGGCGCCGGCGCCGTCGGCCCGGCCGTAGGCGTGGAGAAGCTCGTCCGGATATTCCGTTTCAAGGATTCGCTTTACGGTTTCGAAATCCTTTCGGACCTCTGAATTCCTAAGAAGCGCTTCGGACGCTTTGGCGCCCTTGCAAAGCTCGGAGCGAAACAGCTTCCCGGTCTGTACGCCGGTTTCGTACGCCGTTCCGATCAATTCAACGAATGGAAATGTGTGTTCCATGACAGGCCTCCTTAGAGTTGATAAGAATGCTATAATCATGTATAGTTTACCACAAGACAGAAAGGAAGTACTATGAACAGCCAAGAGATCCAAAACGGGAAAAACCAAGCCGGACTCAATGCCAATGCCCTGAAGCTGATCGCCATCGTCGCCATGACCATCGACCATCTGACCTGGACTTTTATGCCGGGCTTCGACCAGGCGGCTCTGCCGGTCCTCCTGCACTGCATCGGCAGAATGACGGCGCCAATCATGTTTTTCTTTATTGCCGAGGGATATCATTATACGAAAGATCTTGGGAAGTACATCAAGCGGATGCTCATTTTTGCCATCCTGTCCCACTTTGCGTATGCCCTTTGCTTCGGCGGCACGTTCATACCCTTTCAAAACGGCATGATCTTCAGCCAGACCAGCATCATCTGGTCTTTGATGTGGGGTCTGATCGCGCTGGCTGTGGCAAAAAGCGAAGATCCGCGGATGACGAAGGCGATCAAGTGGCTTCTGGTCATTGGGTGTGTGCTGATATCTCTGCCTGCGGACTGGAGTGCCGCGGCCCCTATGGCCATCGTGCTTGTGGGGCTCAACAGAGGCGACTTTAAGAAGCAGATGCTGGGAATTTTTATTCCCGTCGCTTTGTATGCTGCAGGGTATGCTATATTTTTCAACGTCACTTACGGACTGGTCCAACTGGCCGTTGCCCTGTCGTTTCCTTTCCTGTACACCTACAACGGCGCGCGGGGGAAATGGAATGGGATGAAATGGCTTTTCTATATCTACTATCCACTGCACATGACCATCCTGGGTCTGATCCGGGTCTTCTGGCTGAACTAACCAAAATAACGGCGAGGGTTCCATTCCCTTGTCGTCATTTCAATAAAAAACAGATGGTCAAGCCATCTGTTTTTGCTTGGAGCGGGTGAAGGGAA
>CALLHZ010000106.1 GCA_938009115.1 uncultured Clostridia bacterium | reverse complement strand
TATGATGACGTATTTGTGTCCTTGGCAGGTCGTTATCAGATCGATAACGCGTCCACTGCGCTGTGCGCCCTGGAGGTGTTGAGACGGGAGTGCGGCGTGATCCTGGAGCGGGACGCCGTTTTGAACGGACTGGCTTTCGCAAGACATGCGGCAAGACTGGAGAAGATTTGCGACGAGCCGCTGGTCATCATCGACGGCGCTCATAACGCTGAGGGCATGGAAGCCTTTTGCGGGAGTATCAGATCTTTTATCAGGGGAAGACGGACGCTTCTCATTTTAGGAATACTGAAGGATAAAGAGTTGGCAAAAATGCTGAGCAGCGCATTGTCTCTGGGCGTAGATATCGCATTGTCGGAGCCGGAAAACCCAAGAAAAGCCAGCGACCGGGACCTTTTAGAGATCCTGGAGTCCTTGGGCGGACACGCAGCGCTCCTGGGGGACGCGGCTCATGCCTGGGACTATGCGATGGGGCACAAGGACCAGTATGATTGCTTTCTGTTTGCCGGCTCACTGTACTTTGTAAGCGCTATACGGGAGCAATGCATGGCCGGAAAGGAGAAGAAATGAAGCTCAGGTATGAAGAAACGCAGGACACGGATCTGTTGATGGACGTTTTCGAGAGAAACGACATCGAGGTTGCCGAGGATGAGTTCACCGGCGGCCATACGTTGCTGTTGAAGGCATACGCCGTATATGACGATGACGCCCGGGGTCGACTGGTCGGCGTCGTGGCTTTGGCCCGGCGGATGGACCGGATCATCATCAACGGCATCGCCGTGGAGCCGGAGTACCGGCGGTCCGGCGTGGCCAGCGGCCTTCTGGCTTTAGTGATGAAAGAAGCCAAAGCCATGGGAACCGATGTGATCTGGATCGTTGCCCGGGCGCCGTTGTTTTTTGAGTCCCATGGCTTTGAATACATCACCGCGGATCAGGTGCCTGAGGGACTCTTCGATTGTCCCTCTTGTCCCCAGTACAACAAGACTTGCTTTCCGAAGCTGATGAAGTTTATTTTTCCCCGATGAAAGACGGCGGGCGCATCCCGGGGAGGCGCCCGCCGTTTCTTGCTTTTTGACCCTGTGCATGATAAAATCTAAAGAAGTTTTGTCCTGTAAAACACAGTGAAATGTTGTCAGACAGAGAAAGAGGATCGACATGAAAATCGCCATCGATGCCATGGGAGGCGATCACGCGCCCGCAGAAATCGTCAAAGGCTGCCTGGAGGCTTGCGTTCATACGGAAGCAGAACTGATCCTGGTGGGCGACCGTCAGCAGATCACCGATGAACTGGCCCGCAGCGGCATATCCTATGACGCCCGGCGGATCAGTATCGTTCATGCTCAGGAAGTCATCGAAAATACAGACAGCCCGGTCCGTGCTGTTCGCAGCAAGCCGGATTCTTCCATGGTCCGCGCCATCGAGCTGGTTCGAAGCGGCGAAGCGGACGCAGCCCTTTCCGCCGGCAATACCGGGGCCCTGATGGCTGCAGGATTGCTGCGCCTGGGCAGGATCAAGGGGGTGGAGCGGCCGGCGATCGTGTCGATCTATCCGCTGCTCGGACAGGACAAGGCATTTTCACTGTTGGTGGACGCAGGCGCCAATGCCGAATGCAAGGCCAGCAACCTGCTGGGTTTTGCCCACATGGGCAGCATTTATATGAAAAGCGCTTTTGGCGTGGAATCTCCTACAGTGGGCCTGATCAATATCGGCGCCGAGGAATCCAAGGGGACGGCGCAGCTCAAGGAAACATATCAGCTCCTCAAGGTGAGCGGATTGAACTTCATCGGCAATGTTGAGGGGCGGGACATTCCAGCCGGCGCCGCAGATGTTCTGGTTTGTGACGGCTTTACCGGCAATGTGGTCCTGAAGTTGACCGAGGGAATGGCCTGGACCATCCTGAAAGCGGTGAAACGGCGTTTTACCGAAGGCGCCATGGCCAAGCTGGGGGCGGCCATGTTATCGGGAAAGCTTCGGGAACTCAAGAAAGAGTTTGACTATTCGACCTATGGCGGAGCTCCGATTTTGGGTGTCCGCGGCCTCGTGATCAAGATGCACGGATCCTCCACAGCCCTTGCCGTGCGCAATTCCGTCATCAAAGCGGCTTTAGTGGCTTCCGCCGACCTGACCGGCCAGATCCGGCAGGCGATGGAGGCGGCAGGCGCCGAAGAAGAAGGATCAGAGAACGATGAAGAGTAAAGCTGCGGAAGAGATCCTGCAATACAGCTTTTCAGATCAGGGACTATTGGAAAAAGCGCTGACCCACAGCAGTTATGCCAACGAAATGACCGGTGATCCCTCCAACGGGAACGAGCGGCTGGAATTTCTGGGCGATGCTGTTCTGGATGCGGTGATCAGCGTTTTTCTTTTCGAGAAATATAAGGAAAAAGAAGAAGGGGATCTGACCCGGCTGAGGGCGCTGATCGTCTGCGAAAAGTCCCTGAGCACAGCAGGGAAAGCCTCGGGGATCAATCAGTACATCAAGCTTGGCCGCGGCGAAGAGATGGGTGGAGGACGCCAGCGTTCTTCCATCGTTGCCGACGCTCTGGAAGCAGTCATCGGCGCAGTGTACCTGGACGGCGGCATGGAGGCGGCAGCCGCTGTTGTGCGGCTGCTGCTGAACAGCGTCATCGAAAGCGCCCTGTCCGGCAAGCTGTTCATGGACCACAAAACGGAGCTGCAGGAATGGCTGCAGCATCAGGGCAGCGGAGAGCCCCGATACCGGATCCTTTCCGAAGAAGGGCCGGATCACGCAAAAGTGTTTACGGCCTCGGTCATTTCCGAAAAAATCCAGTTGGGTATCGGGACGGGACACAACAAGAAGGAAGCGGAGCAGGAAGCGGCGCGCAATGCGCTGGAAGAAATCAGGGCCAAGAGGTAAAAGATGGTTTTTAAGCGAATAGAATTGAACGGGTTCAAATCTTTTGCCGATCCGGTGGTCATCGATTTCACCGATGGGATCACCTGTATCGTAGGGCCAAACGGCAGCGGGAAAAGCAATATTTCCGACGCGATTCGCTGGGTGCTGGGCGAGCAGAGTCCCAAGATGCTCCGCGGCGGCAAGATGGAAGAGGTGATCTTTGCAGGCACCCAAAACCGAAAGCCCAAAGGCATGGCTGAGGTGACCATCGTCCTGGACAACAGTGACGGCTTGCTGGCCATCGACTTTTCCGAAGTGGCCATCACCCGGCGCATGTACAGGTCAGGCGAAAGCGAATATCAGATCAACCGGTCTCCCTGCAGACTGAAAGACATCCGTGAGCTGATCATGGATACCGGCATGGGTGTGGAGGGGTACTCCATCATCGGCCAGGGCAAAATTGCCGACATCGTCAGCAATAAAATGGAGAGCCGGCGGGAAATTTTCGAAGAAGCTGCAGGGATCGTCAAATACCGGAGCAAAAAGGCCGAATCCGAGCGGAGGTTGGAGAACGCTTCGGATAATCTGGCCCGGGTTAACGATATTATCGGCGAGATCCGGGGGCGGATCGACGGCTTGGCTGACGACAGCCGAAGGGCTGAAGAATACCTCGTATTGCGGGATCAATACAAAGAGATCGAGATCAATATCACCCTCAAGAGCATCGAATCCGTGGCGGTCAAAAATGAGGCGATCCGGCAGGAGCTTTTGGAACTGAACACAGCAGTGTCAAGCCAAAAGTCCGACAGGGAACTTCTGGAAACTCAATTGCGTCAAAAGAGAAAAGCTGCCCAGGACCTGGAAGAGCAAACAGATGGTCTTCGGGATACCTTGACTGCGCTTTCGGAAGAGATCCACGAAATTTCCAACCGGAAAGAGGTGAGCCGGGAGCGGATCATTTCTCTATCCCGGGAATTGGACCGTCTGGAGGGCGAAAGCCTTGCGCTGGACGAAAAATTGCGGCGGGAAGAAGCCAACAAGGCGGAGCTGCAGTCTGCCCGGGACGAAGTGTATAAGGAAAATGAAGGGTGCCGTCTTGCTTTAGGCGAGAAAGAACAGATCCTTCGGGCTGTGTCCGCTGAACTGCACGCAAAAGAAGAGTTTTTACAGGGCCAAAAGGACCGGCTGTTCGAGCTGACTGGAAAAAGGGCGGCCGGCCAGGCTGAGATCGACAGCATGCTCAGCCTTCGGGGCATGCTTACTAAAAGAGCGGCGCAGCTGGAATCGGAGGGCAGCCTGTCGGAGAAAAGCGATGTCGCTTACGCTGCCGAACTGGAGCATGCCCGCAGCCAGCGGAGCGAAAAGCTTCGGGAGGTCACCCGGCTTGAGGAGGAGATCCGGTCGCTTCTTGGGACGCAGAAGGATCTTTCGGCCAGGGAAAATCAATTGGGCAGAGACCTCGGCGAGCACACGCTGGCCGCAGGGCGCATGAATACCCGAAAGAAGCTGCTGGAAGAATTGGAGAGCGCTTATGAAGGGTACAGCGGTAGCGTTCAGTTTATTATGCGCCGAAAGCTGCCGGGTATCATCGGTGTCGTGGGCGAGCTCCTGCAGGCCCCGAAAGGGATGGAGATCGCCGTGGAGACTGCTCTGGGCGCGTCGCTCCAAAATATCGTCTGCCGGGATGATGCCTGCGCCCAAGAGGCGATCGGACTTTTGAAAACACATCAGGCAGGACGGCTGACATTTTTGCCGCTGGAAAGCATCCGGGCCGGGCGAACCTCCGTTCCGGACCGGCTACAGAATGCCAAGGGCTTTCTGGGCCTGGCGTCGGAACAGGTGGTCTGTGCCGGCGGCGCGGAGAAGACCCTGGATTATCTTTTGGGGCGCATCATCTTGTGCCGGGATCTGGAAAGTGCGACAGCAATGTCCAAAATGTCGGAGGGTTCTTTCCGGTTCGTTACGCTGCAGGGTGACATCATCAACCCGGCGGGGGCGATCACAGGCGGCAGCCTCAAGAGCAACACAGGAAACATCCTGTCCAGAAAGGCAGAGATCCTGGAACTTGGCGACAAGATCAAGGCCATCGAAGAGGAGATCGCGCAGGCTCAAGAGGCGCTGGAACGTACCAGAGAAGAAGGCGCGCATATTGCCGGTCAGCTTCGTACTGCGGAGAACTCTTTGAGAGAAGCCGAAAAAGACTGTGCGGTCAGATCGGAAGAGCGTCGTGTAGGGAAAGAGTGTAGATCTCGGTGGTC
>CALLHZ010000105.1 GCA_938009115.1 uncultured Clostridia bacterium | reverse complement strand
TATCCGGTACCTTTTGATTTGACCTGCTCGATATCCAGCCCGAAGCGGCGCAAAGTGTCAAGGTCGTCGTAAATCGTCTTCCGCTCGGCGGCAATACCCCAGGCAGACAATCCGGCAATCATTTCGGCCACGCTGAGCCGATGGTTTTCGTCGGTTTTTTCCAGCAGCATCTGCATCAAATAGAGAAGCTTCAATTTCTGATTGGGCGATTTTGCCATTTGATTCTCCTTTCCGATCCTTTCGCTGTCGGATTTATTGTACTTCTTTTCCGAGAATTTTTCCAGTGCTCCGCTTCGAAGCAAGAATACTCTTTTTTTTTGACCCAAATTGAATTATGATGACGATGACAGCGATATCCGGTTTCACATCAAAGGAGCCAGCCATGCAAATCATTCAGGCAACGACCGAGCACGCCGACACGATCTATAGGATTACCCAACGAGTCATTCTGGAATCCTATCCGCACTACTATCCGATGCCTGCCGTGCAGTTTATGTCAGATTATCATGACCGGAACAAAATCCTGCGTGACATAGCCGAAGGGACGATCTTACTGCTGTTGACCGGCGAAGGCGTTCCGGCAGCCACCGGCACAGCCAGAGGCTCTGAGATCGGACGTCTGTTCGTCCTGCCGGAATATCAGGGACAAGGTATGGGCACAGCGCTCATGGACAGGCTGGAAAACGTTGTCTTTCTGAATCATGACCGGATCCAGCTGGACGCTTCCCTTCCTGCGAAACCGATGTATAGCAAGCGCGGATATACGGAGATCAGTTACGAGGTTCAGCCCGTGGGCGGCGGAGATTTTGTCTGCTACAGCGTGATGGAGCTGAGAAGGCAAGGCGATCGGTGTGAATAATGCACAAAAGCGCATTATCTTTGTATTTGTGCCGCTGACCCTCCTCATCCTTCTGCTGGATCCCACCGGTCCCCGTTTTGAATATGTGCAATTCCTGCGCTACGGCACGGTCCTGGCGCTGGGCCTGACAGTAGCCGCTGCGCCCAAGCCATATCCGGAGCAGCGGATCATGGCTCCCGCTTTTCTTTTTATGGCGCTGGGTGATTTCTTTCTAGTTTTCATTCACACAATAGAATCGTTCTCCTGCGACTTGTCTGGGTTCGGCATCCTTTCGTTTCTTGCCGGTTACCTGTTTTTGATCAAGGCCTATCAAAAGAACATCATCCACGGAAAAGCGGAACTCTGCATGCTTGCCCTATATTTGATTTTGTCCCTAATGATCGGCCGAACGCTTTCTCCCTATGTGCGCGGAGGATCGCGATTGCTCGGCGCAGCATTTCTGACCGTCCTTTGCATCATGGCCTGGCAAGCTGCAGCAACGCTGTATGGGCGGTATTATTCCAGAAAAGCCGCGACCATGATCGCGGCTTCCGGCGCTCTGATGTACCTGTGCGATGCGGGCATCGCCTTTTCGCTGTTCCATCCTTATTACTCCGTCACGTACATCGCCTGGCTCAAAAATATCGTATGGGCGGCTTATCTGTCTGGTTGGAGCCTGGCAGCCATGGTCATCGCGGAGGACGATCTTTATACCGGCAGCACGGACAGAATATAACCTCCTGCAAGCAGGCTTGCCAGGTTCGCTGCGACGGCAAACAGCAAGGTCCGTCTTTTAGTATGTTCATTGATGAGGAGCGGCAAAGCAATCATTTCCGCGGCAAAAACAACGATCTCACCGATGACCAGTCCGATCAGCAGATAGGACGGCATCAGAGACCCGCCTTGACCGAGCCAAACATTTAATGCCCCCTGGGTGAGGAGGTTGACAACAAGAAACGCGACCCAGCTTTGCTTCCTTCTGAACCGGAACAGGAAAAAAACCGCTCCCTCGATCAGCAGCGTCAGCAGGACGCGCATCGATACCAGGGTGACAGACCGGAACGGATAGGTTCCCGGCGTAAAAGACCGTGTTTCCAAATCCAGCGTATAGACATTGTTATACCCCTGAAGACGGTCTTCCGGGGACCATGTAAACGGCTCCTGCCCCACGGACACCTGAAAAACAAAAGGCCCTTCCGCGTTCAGATCTCTGGAATAGAAAGCATAATACCCTTCCCAGGCAACTTTCCGGACGGAAGCTTCCGGCGTCTCTTCGCCGGAGAGAAGCATGATGGACAGATCCTCCGGCGGATCGTTCACGAGGATCACCAGAGATGGCGGCTCTGCAGCATTCGCCCATATCTCCGACGTAAGCATCAACAGGATCAGCAGACACATCGCTGCCATCAGCGCAGTCCTGGCCAGACTGGAGCTCATTGTTGCAACGCCGGTTTTCGCTTTGACCAAGGCGGGATCAGAAATGCTTTTCATAGGATACTGCATACTCTTCAAATCCGTTTCTTTTATAAATTTCCCTGGCCGTTGTGTTCCAGGAATAGGCGTGGAGCTTGACTCTTCTGATCCCTTTTGATGCAAACCAGGCCATGATCTCATCCAGCAGCTTTTGTCCCAGCCCGCATCCCCGGGCCGAAGCATCCACATATAGTTCATCGAACAGGCCTGTCCGCCCCGTTCCGTTGTCCGCGCAAGGGTCTTCTTCATAAATGCGGCCAAGAGCATAACCCAAAGGCTGTCCGCTTTCCTCCGCCATCAGTATCAGTGTATCCTCGCAGGGCGAATCGAAGGTCTCGGCGGCCCGTTGCCGGATCGCCGCCAAAACAGCCTGATAATCGTCCTGCTTTGATGCGTCGGGATGGTTTTTCCGGTTGAATCCGCTCAGTTTTTCCGCGAATCCGATAAACGCTTCCCTGTCGCCGGGTGTGGCTTGTCTGATGTTCATTATTCCGCGCTCCTTTCGTTCAGCTGTGCACAATTATACTATAAATTCCGGCAGGAATGGGTTATCATACTCGTATAAACGGAAAATCACATCCGATACATTCTTGAGGAGGATAAAATGGACGTAACATTAGCAGTCGTCAACGGACAGGTGATCACCATGAAAGATCATCAGCAGGCGGAAGCCTTTGCTGTATGCAAGGACCGCATTGTAAAAGTAGGCACCACGCAAGAGATCCTGGCCCTGACGAACCCCATGACAAAGGTCATCGATCTGGGAGGAAAAACTGTACTCCCCGGTTTTATCGACACGCATCTGCACATCGTTGGCTACGGCTTCGCATTCGAGGCGGTGGACCTGCTGGGCGTCAAGTCGATGAAAGAGCTCATCGAGCGCTGCAAAGCATATATCGAAGCAAACCATGTAGCCGAAGGCACCTGGGTCATGGGACGCGGCTTCGATCAAAACAGATTTGCCGATGTGGAGGATTTCCCCACATCCCGGGATCTGAACACCATCTCCGACAAGCACCCGATCCTGCTGATCCGAACCTGCGGACATATCGGGATCGTCAACGACATGGCCCTTCAAGTGACCGGCGTGAACAAGGATACATTTATCCGGGGCGGCAGTTTTGACAAATATGCCGACGGAACGCCCAACGGCGTGATCCGGGAAGCTTCGCTGGAGTGGTTCAAGCAGCAAATGGCTTACTCCAGGACCGTGGAAGACTTGAAACGCGCGATCATCACCGGCACGAAAGTGCTCAACCAATTCGGCATCACCACGATCCACACCGAAGATTCCTACGATCTTGGTTATTCGGGCAATCTGGAAAACCTTCACGAAGCATACCGGCAGCTGATCATCGAGGGGAAATTGACACAACGGATCTATCAAAAAATCTCCCTTCCCAGAATGGAAAACCTGAAAGCTTTCCTGGAGGGCCCCCTGCGCACCGGGACGGGCAACGATTATTTCCGCATCGGGCCGGTCAAGCTTTGGGCTGACGGGACCATCGGCGCCCATACCGCGTTTATGCTGGAGGACTACTCTGATCTTCCCGACGGGGGCATCGGTATCGCCGTGTACGAAAATGACGAGATCCGTGATATGATCGAGCTCACCCATTGCAACGGCATGCAGATGTGCATCCACGCCATCGGCGACGGCGCCCTGAAGCAGGTGGTGGACGCCTACGATGAGGTGATCCGCAAGTATCCCGACATTCCCCACAGACACCGGATCGTCCACTGCCAGATCGGAAATGACGAACTTTATAAAAAGCTGGCAAAAAACGGACTCAATATCAACATTCAGCCCATGCAGACCGAAACGGACTATCCCCTGATCGAATACCGCCTCGGGAAAGAACGGATCAAGCGTTGCCATGCCTGGAGAAGCCTGATCGATTATGGCGTCACCATCACCGGAAGCTCCGACGTGCCCTGCACCAACAGCTTTGACGCCGCCGACGTATTTATCGGCATCGACGCCGTAGTCAACCGGACAAAATGGCTTCCAGAGGAATCGGTAACGCCCTACGAGGCTCTTGAAATGTACACCATCAATGCCGCTTACGCCGCCTTCGAAGAGGATGTGAAAGGGACGCTCGAAGAGGGAAAGCTGGCAGACTTCGTGATCGCAACAGGCAACCCGCTGCAGGAAGGGATCAGCATCAAGGACATCAAAGTGGCGCAGACCTATATGGGCGGCATTAAAGTATACGAAGCGTAAACATCGGCGCGAAGCAACGAGGTGCTCAATGAAAAAGCTGTTTTACAATGCAACATTTCACACCATGGACAACGGGAAAATCGCAAGGAACATTCTTGTTGAAGGTGACCGCATCCTTGCCGTGGACTGCGATCCTGCGGCCTGTGCCGAAGATCCCGGCTGCCGGCGGATCGACCTGGGAGGGCGCACTGTGCTTCCCGGTTTCCACGACAGCCACCAGCACTTCCTGTGTTATGCCATCGACAAGGAGAAAATCGACTTTTATCATGCAAAAAGCATCAGCGACATGAGGGATATGACGCGCCGCTATATCGACGAACGGCGCATTCCCAAGGGACAGTGGATCCAGGGCGGCGGTTGGAATGAAAATTTCTTCGACGTCAAAAAAGTTCCCACCCGACAGCAATTAGACGAAATGGCGCCGGACAATCCTCTCATAT
>CALLHZ010000104.1 GCA_938009115.1 uncultured Clostridia bacterium | reverse complement strand
TTTTTCAGGATCTCCGCCACGATGCGCTCATCGGCGCAAAAGCTCTTCGTGACGATCATAAGGGAGCAGTCGCCCCGATGGGCAAGCCCCGATAAAACATCCAAATTTTCGCCAAGCTTATTCAAGTCGATCAACAGTTGAGGGTACATTTCAAACCTCCTCTTTCAAGCGGCGGGCATCCCGTATCCCGGCGCAGGAGTACAGCACCAGGGATGCCAGAATGAACGCCAGGAGAACTTTCTTCTCCGGTGTGAACAGCTCTCCGTACAACAGCCCCACCAATACGGTGATGGCCGGCGATATATACTGGGTAAAGCCCAGGGTGATGTATGGAATGTTGTTGACAGCGCTGGCGTAAAGCACCAGCGGCACTGCCGTCAGTACGCCGGTCCCCATGAGCAGCAGCACGTCCGTCAGCGTCAGCTGGGCGATCTGAGGCCCCCGGGTCAGAGCCATCAGAGCCAGGGCATAGGGCGACAGAAGAAAGCTTTCAATAAAGATGCTCACTGCCGGATACACCTTCACTTTTTTCTTGATCGTGCCGTACACCGTAAAGCTGAAGCCCAGGACCAGGCCGATCACCGGAAAAGTGCGGTACATGGCAACGGACACCACCACACCGGCCAGCGCGATAAACATGGCAGCCAGTTGAAGGGGGCTTGCTTTTTCCCCGAAAAACCAAACGGAAACGGCAAAGACCATCAGCGGCGACATAAAATAACCCAGACTGGCGTCGATCATGTGGCCATGTCCCATTGCCCAGATATACATGCCCCAGTTGAAAGAAATGACCAGCGCTGCAGGGAACATATATTTCATCGTGTTCCGGTCAGTGAGCTTGATCTTCAATTCTGCCTTTCGGCGGGTCGCGAGCACCATCGCTCCGGCCAGAAGCGCCGCGAAAATGATCCTGCTGTACAGGACCAAAAGGGCGTCGATGTGCGCCAGCTTGTGCCAATATATACTGGAAAGTCCCCATATCGTGTTGCACAATATGGCGATCCAAACGTGTTTGCGGGACATATTACTCCTTTTTCTCGATCGGCCTGAATTCTCCGTCAACCAGTTCCCAGCCGTGCTCTTCCATGTGCTTGCGCAGTTCCTCGTCGTTCTTTTCTTTTTCCAGCTGCTCCTTGCGAAGCCTGTCCAGCTCCGTCCGGTAGACCGGCTTTTTGCTTTTGCTCTGGGGCGATCTCTTCGGAAATGGGGTGGCAAGACTCTTTTCCAAAAGCTTTACGGCTCCGGGCTTGTGCGTTTTAGAAAGCACACCCAGCGAGGCCATGATGTAATCGTTGTCGATAAGGATACCAGCTTTTTTGGTGGGAAACAACAGCAAACCTGTCTCGTTGCTTTCCGCGATCTGTTTCAGGATCTGGAGCCTGCCCGGCAGCCGGGTAAGGGCGCCGCCGGTGCCTACGATGTATTTCACCTGAGTCAGATCCTTGCCTTCCGCTACAGTACTCCGTCCGGAGGGACCGTAAATGTAACGGATCTTTCCCGCATGGCGCTCCACCGAGGTCAGCACCGCTTCCAAGGTGAGCCGTTCCACAAACCGCTTTTCTTCTTCGTTCTTGGGAATGGCTTTATACTCTTCCATGATCCGGTCCAGGTCCAGCTCCGGCAGCTCTTCCCGAAGCTTTTCCAGACCGATGGTGTCCACGATGTTTTTCATATTCACGTAGACGCCCAGGTCTCCTTCCACGGTCCGTTTGGCTTTGGGCTCCGGCTGGATCAGGATCCTGGCGATCTGCTCGGATTCCTCGGAGACGGAATGGACGTCGGTGGTAGCGCCGCCCACATCCAGGGTCACCACGTTTCCAAGGCATTCATAGAGCACCTTGGTGCATTCCATGACGGCGCCCGGCGTGGGGATGATCGGCCCGTCCACCATATCCCGCACATGCTCCATGCCCGGGGCGTGAATGATATGATCCTCGAAGGCGTCCTGAATGACCCGCCGGGCGGGCTCCACGTTCAAATCGTCGATCCGGGGATACACATTTTCCACGACGTACAGCTTCTGTCCGCTTTCTTCGTCGAAAATCAGGCGCATCTCGTCCTGGTTTTCCACATTCCCCGCATAGATCACCGGGGTGGCAAGTCCCAGGCTGCGGATCATTTCGGCGTTGTAGATCGCCGTGTCCCGCTCGCCGTAGTCTACACCGCCGGCGATCAGGATCAGGTTGGGTTTGATATCTTTTATTCTTTGAAGGTCCGTACGCCGCAGCCGACCGGCGGTGACGTAGTGGATGATGCCGCCGGCGCCCAAAGCCGCTTCCCGGGCAGCCCTGGCTGTCATGTCGTACACGAGACCGTGAACAGTCATTTTCAGTCCGCCGGCCGCCGAGCTGGTGGCCAGCATATGATCGTAATGGATCGAATCGATCCCCTTTTGACGACAAAGATCGTCGATGGCCTGCTGAAGTCCGATACGCACATCGCCGTCCAGAACGGACGTAGGCGCCTGGCCCTGTCCGAAAAATTCGGGCGCGTCGCTGTCGAGTCCGAGAAATGCGTTGACCACCGTGGTCGTTGAGCCGATTTCGGCTACGAGTACGTCGATATTCATGTCTTCTCCGTAGCGGGGCGGCTGTGAAAGCCGCCCCGTTTCTTCCTTATGAGTTCCGCGGCGGGACCAACGGTCCCGCCGCAGCGGTAAGATGTTATTGCTTTGCTCTCTTTTCTCTGCGTTTTTCCACCAGCGCGGTGGCCACGTCGATACCGTGGCTGTTTCGTCCAAAGCCGGCGTCTATTCCGGTCTTCAGGGCCTCCTCCGGTATGACCTGCGTTCCGCCGCAGAGGATGATCACGTCATCGCGAATACCCTTTTCCACGGCCAGTTCATGGATCCGCTTCATGTTTTTATAGTGGATGTTGTCGTGGGAGATGATGGTGGAAGCCAGGATCGCTTCCGCTTTCAGTTCCACTGCGGCATCCACCAGTTTTTCCACCGGACAGGAGGTGCCGAGATAGTGGATCTCGATACCAAAGCGTTCGATGCCGCCGTGCTTGATGTCGATGATCTCCCGAAGACCCACGGAGTGTTCGTCCTGGCCCACAGTGGCGCAAACCACCTTCAAGGGATGGGCGCTCACGTCGTCCCGGATCTCCTGATCCGTCAGGTAGTGAGGTTCAGGCGGGATCACCAGATCCGCCACGTCGATGTCGAAGGGCACTCTGCCCTTCAGCTCGATCCGGGTCCCTTCCGCGTCCTGCATCACTTCCCGGTTGATCACTTCCGGCTCCACCAGCCCCAGCTTCTTTCCGATCTCTACGGCGACCACTTCTGCGGTGCGCCGTTCTTCGGGGATGAACATGTTCAGCATGATGATGCCGTCGGCCATCCATTCCATTTCCGGCTTGACCAGGGTGCTCTTCCTGTACTTTTCGACTTCCTTCATACGGACGTTTACATTGTCCACATCGTCCAGCTCGTCGATGAAAACGATCTTGCTGCGATCCTCGAAGGTGCATCCGCCGATCAGCGCGGCAGGATCTGCGGGATCTCCGCCGTACTGGGCCACGTTGTTGTAGCCGAAATGGGCTGTCACGGGCGCCATGTAATCTTCGTCCCGTTCGAAAATAAATCCGAAGCCGGTTCCGCCTTCGATTTTTCTGGCAATGCCGTCGCCGTTGCGCTCAGGATACTTTCCGCTGTCCACGAAGAAGCCTTCTTCGACGGCTTTGAAGTATCCGCCGGCAGCTACGATCTCTTCCATGAAAAGACAGGCTCTTTCCTTGATCTCTCTGGACTGTTCCCGCAGAGGGCCTTCATTTTTCAACGCAACCATATCCATAAGGCCGTCCAGACCGACGAGGGTCTGTTTGGCTGTGTCGCAGGCTTCGATGTTGTAGATGTGCCAGGGCACGTTGCGGCCTTCGTCGGGGGTGATGGTGGACTGGATGTCGGCGCGGGTCAGCTTGGAGATGAGCATATTCAGCACGTGCGTGACTGTGGCTTCCCGGGCAGAGGCTTCCATGTATTTAGTGTTCATCTGGGCCCGCATTTTGTACCGGTCCATGTAATCCCGGAGCGCTACCGCATAGGGCAGATCCAAAGAGACACAAGGCGCCGGAGGCGCTGTGGGCGGCACGGTGGACAGGCAGATATTCTCCGGCTTCATGCCCACTTTTTCGGAAAACAGGGAATTGATGGCGTGCTGTACGATCAGCTCAGGCATCACCTTCCAGGCTTCTCTTGCCGTAGCGTTGGCATTGTGGGCGCCGTCGATCTGAGCGATGTTGGCCCAAGTCATGATTTTTTTCGATTCGCAAGCGTCCACAAAGGAACGGACACAGTTGATATTCCGGTAAAGGACATTGTATTGAGGATCCTGGTGGGCGCCGTTGATGCCTTCTTCGGCAAACATGACCGCCACGTCGGGTCCCGCCACGCCGGACACGTAGGAGTGATAGTTGATGGGCCGGCCGACTTCGTCCTCGATCAGATCCAGCGCCTTGCGTTGTGCCCGGACTTGTTTGCGGGTGATGGGAACGCCGCCGATGCCTGCAGGCGTACCTTCGATAAGCCCGTCGATGTGGGACTGTCCCATGGTACGGATGACCATGATATGGTCAGCGCCGTGCCAGGCGCCCATGCGCATTCTGCGGATATCGTCCTCGAACCGTCCCGATGCGATCTCTGTGGTGATCGTTTCGGAGGGCTGAGGATCCATGTAATCAAAATATTTCGACGAAGGAAGGCCTGTGCTCTGCTTCAGAGGCTGGGACATATCCTTGTATTTGAAGGGACCCATTGTCAGATCGGGATCCTTCTTTCTCCAGGTCCACCCTTTTCTCCGGGGCTCATACTGGTCCAGATCCTTGAGGATCTCTTCCACGTCGATCTTGACGTTCTTGTTCAGCTTATCCTGTGCCATGTTATTTGCCTCCTTTGAACGCTGCGGCCACTTCGTCCCAGCCTTTGCCTGCAGCCAGGAGATCTCCGGCTTCGGGAAGACTGATGCTTCTGGCCTTGGACAGTTTATAGACGCAGTGGCCTGCGCCTTTGCCCATCAGTCCTTTGTCCATGCAGCCCTCGACGATGGCCTGGGTCTTCTGGGAAGAAATGCCCATACGCATCAGGACGGCTCTTTCAATGGAGGGGGTGGTGTTCTTCTTTCCCAATTCGATCAGAGGGTCCACGACCTGGCTTGTTACAGCCCAGAAATGATCATACAGCTCCTGGTCTGTCATCCCGGCCAGATGTTTTCTTCTCTCCTGAAAATCATCCGCTCTTTTCATCTTTTTCTCCTTCGTTGGTGGAAATGGCGGGCGGGGATGTCCCCGCCCGGATTTTTATTGTTCCAGCACAGACCGGACGAAAGCTTCGTCCGTCTTTGTTTCTTCTGCTAAAAATGCAATGTCTTCCGCTGTGGGATCGGTATTCCGGCTGGCCACGGCTTTCCGGATCAGAGAGGCGCGCATGCGGTCCAGATCCGCTTCTTTGTAGCGGATCACGCCGGGATCTTTGGGCAGCACGATGTTCTCTCCGGGCTTGTCCTGAGAGGGATCGCCAAAGAATATTTCGATGCCGTTGTCTCTGGCGAAATCCAGCTGAGGCTGGATGTGCTTTCCCGCGCCGGTGTATTCGGTTTCACTGATGACGATGACCGCGTCCTCGGGAAGCTCCTGCGCCAGAGAGAAAGCTGCCGCCAGCGCCGTGTTGCCCGCAGGGCCTCTTTCAATGCCCTCCAGGTTTGCAAGAGCTTCGGTGATGTAAAAGACTTCGCCTTGGGTCACATAGAGATAGCGATCCATATAGCGCAGCGGCCTTGCAGCGCTTCTTGGCACATCGGAGTGATCGGGATCCGTAGCATAGGGAACACCGAAGCCCGTGTGGCCTGTGGTGCAGGATTTGCGGTTGAACTGCTTGTCCGAAGCCATGTGCAGTCCGGTCAGATCGATGGACGCGCCGACGAACTGGGTGTTCGTGGCGCCGGCCTTCAGAAGTCCTCTGGCCGTTCCGGTGATCATGCCGCCGCCGGCGTTGGTGCAGACAACGACTTCAGGATCTTTGCCAAGCTTTTCTCTGCACTGCATGGCGATCTCATATCCCAGCGTTTCAACCCCGGCAATGCCGAAAGGTGAATAAAGGGAGGCATTAAAATAGCCCGAATCCTCCAGCAGCGACAGGAAACTGTAAAACAGCTCCGGCCCCACGGTCAGTTGGACCACTTCGGCGCCATAGGCTTCGCAAGCCCTGGCTTTTTCTACGATTTCGGGCTGGCCGACGCCTCTGGAATCATAGCACTCCTGCACGATGATGCAGCGCAGACCCTGCATGGCGGCCTGAGAGGCCACGGCGGCTCCGTAGTTCCCCGACGTGGCGGCGATCACGCCTTTGTAGCCCAGCTTTTTGGCATGGGCTACAGCGCAGGCCGCTCTTCTGGCCTTGAAGCTGCCCGAGGGATTGGAAGCTTCGTCTTTGGCGAAAATGCGTGCGCCAAAGCCGGGTTTTGCGTATTTTCTGGAAAGGGCGGAAATGTTGCGCAGCTCCAGCAACGGCGTGTTGCCCACGCCGGTAAGGCTCTGGATGCGGTTCACCTCGTCCAGGGTATATCCCGTAGATTTCATCAGGCTCTCATAATCAAAACGGACCGAACCGGATTCAAAGTCCTGATAGTCCAGACCCAGGGCTGTTTTCATGATCTCGTTGGATCTTCCCATGACGGAAGCATAGTCTTTTGCCAATGCCATTACTTGTCACCTCCGTACATGATCCCTCTGAGCTGTTTGTCGATCTTGACCAGCTCCGGCACGAATTTTCCGTAGCTGTGGGTATAGTAAGGATTGACTTCTACCAGTTTCCCGGTGGCGATCCGGCCAACGGCTGTTTCTACGGAGACCTGGTCGCCGATTTCAGCATCCTCCGTCAGAAACCCCTTGGTCCACATCTCCAGGGGCACCTTACTGGTGTCGTCGGGCACTTTCGGCGCTCTTCCCGAAGGTTCGAGCACGATATTGTGGATCCGTACCCATTCGCCTTTTTTAATCATCAGATTTCCTCCTGTAGTTGTTGCGCGGGGGACGATATACACCGTCCCCCTGCTGCCTTTTCCTGGATATTTATTTTACGATCTTGCATTCCGGGCAGATCTGGTCTCTCATGTCTCCCATGATGGCGCGAGGCACGGGAAGATCGATCATGGTGTGGAGGCCGGGTCTTGCGTTGATCACGTGGGGGATCATGTTGACGCACATGGCGATGGTGCCGATGCCTCCCGGAGTCTCCGGAGAGTTGACCATGTTGACATTGGGGGTTCCCTTGATGATCACATAGTCGCCGGTGTTGACGCCTACCTGCTCAGGCTCGATCTGCTGAGGATGATCCATGTGGATCAGGTTCTTGCCGCCGTTGACAAAGCCTTCGCCCTTCATAGCTACGCCTGCTACGTTGCCGGCTTTGGCGAAGCCGTATTCGGACTTTCTGTCCACATCGGTCATGATGGGATCCATGGTGGTCTCGACTTTGTCGACTTTCCAGCCGATGGCGTCGGCGATCATCTGAATGGATTCGTGGAATCCTACATGTCCGGAGAGATGTCCGGTCTTGACGCCTTCAATAAATTCTTCCTTTGTGATGCCGATGCCCTGCTCGACCATAACGGCCGGGCCGAAGGGCGAAAGACTGTTGACTCTTCTTGCGGTGATCTCTTCGACTTCTTCGCAGATACCGGTCCACAGAACGACCAGCAGGTCCATGATATGTCCGGGATTGACGCCGGTGCCCAGGATGGATACGCCGTTGGCTTTTGCGATTTCATCCAGCTGCTTGGCCAGTTCGGGTTCCTGCGCCTGCGGATAGGACATTTCTTCTGCGGAAGAAACGACGTTGATCCCTTGCTCCAGAACGAACTTGAGACGGTCGAAGGCTGTACGGGTAAAGGAGTCTGTGCAGGTCAGCACGACGTCGGCTGCGCCCCTTTTAATAACGTCTTCCGGTGTTCCGATAATGACGTCGGGTCTGTCTCCTTTGGGAGTTTTGATATAATCATACATCGATTTGCCTACTTTGGCGCCTCTGCCGGCGACGCCAACGATGTCAACGCCCTTTTTCTTCAGGAGCATGTCGGCCATTCCGCCGCCCATAGCGCCCAGACCCCAGATAATGACTTTTACGTTTTCCATGATATTCCTCCGTTTCATACTAGAAGCTCAGTGACTATTCATGACTTCCATCAATAACAACTCATGCAATTATATATAGCAAGAAGCGTGCCAAATGCATTTTGTGCCTTCAGGAGCCAGAAGCAGGCAGATATAGCGGTTTGTATCCGGTATTTAAGCAAAATATTTTGCGTTAAATGCAAATTTTTTTGCGTTTAACGATATTTCTTGATTTTATGCTGCAAGGTCTGCCGCTTGATCCTGAGGCTGTCGGCTGCCCTGGAAATATTGCCGCCGCTGGTGACCAGAGCGTTTTCGATCATTTCCCGTTCGATCCGGTCCAGGTATTCTTCAAGACCCCCGGCGCCCAGCGTGAAGACGTCCTGAGCCGGAAGCGCTTTTCTCCGGTTGATGATCAGATCCTCATCCTGAAGCACGTGCTCTTCGGGATCCATCATGGACATGGCGGACATGATGATATTCTCCAGCTCCCGTACATTGCCGGGATAATCGTAAGAAAGAAGCTTTTCTTCGGCTCCCTGAGAAAGCATCCACACCTGCTTGCCGTATTTTTTGTTGTATTTTTCCGCAAACTTTTCGGCCAGGAGGATGATGTCATCCCGCCGGTTGCGCAAGGGCGGGATGTGAAGCTGTATCACGGCGATCCGGTAATACAGATCTTTCCGGAGACGTCCCGAAGCCAAAAGCTCCTCCGCCGGTTCGTTAATGGTGGCAATGATCCGCACGTCCAGGGGAATGTCCCGTGTTCCGCCCACCCGGCGAATATAATTTTCCTGCAGCACGCGAAGGAGCTTTCCCTGAAGCTCCAGAGGCATGGAATTGATCTCATCCAGCAGCAGCGTTCCTTCGTCCGCTTGCTCAAAGAGGCCTGCCCGGTCTACGGCGCCCGTGAAGCCACCCTTGGCCGTGCCGAAAAGGATACCCTCTAAAAGGCTGGCCGGCACGGCTGCGCAGTTCTGGGCAAGGAAGGGCTTGTCTTTTCGGTCACTGTCAAAATGAATGCTTTGGGCAATCAGTTCCTTGCCTGTTCCTGTTTCACCGTATATGATGCAGGAAGCAGGGCTGCGGGCAGCCTTTCGGGCCAGGGACAACGTTTCAAGAAAATCCCGGTTCTGGCCCAGCAAATTGGAAAAGTTATACTTCTGGATCCTCTTTTGCTTCGATCTTCTGGGATCGTCGATTTCTTTTCGCAGCTCCAGGATCGTATCGCTCATCCGCTGGATATCTGTAATATTCTTGGCGATCTCCACGGCAGCCAAAACCCGTTCTCCGTCCAGGACCGGCACCGTGGTATTGACCGTCGTGATCTCCCGTCCGTCCTTATTCAGATAGGTCTGCTCCTGGCGCCAGGTGCTTTTTCCGTATTCCAAAGCCTGGAGCAAGGTGCTGTTCTCGGCTTTCATGTTCCGGAACACCTCTGCAAAGGGCTTGCGAAGCACGTCTTTCCGGTCCATTTTCTCCAGCTGCGCCATGGCTTTGTTGTAAATGACGCTGTTTCCTTCGGGATCCACCACGTGGACGCCTTCGTCCAGCTGCTGCAAAATGACCTGCAGCACCATTTGATAATCTCTGCTTTTCATGATCTCTGTTCCCTGCAAAATTTTGGGCAGTTGATGCAAAACATTTGTCTTGATAAGCATACCCTATCTGCGTGGGTAAGACTATCTTTTTTGTCGGATTTCCGTTATAATTTCCCTTGCACAATTATTTATGAAACGAGGATGAAACTTCCATGCGCATCAGAAAAGAATCCGACCAGTGGCCCGAAGAAGAGGTGCTGCTCATCGCCAAAGCCTCCGATGCCTTTGCGCACCCGGCCCGCGTCCGGATCTTTCGCTACATCTACAACGCCAACCGAAGCCGCCAGGCAGTCTGCAACAAGGATATCGTCGCCGCTTTCGAATATTCCCAAGCCACGATATCCCAGCACCTTAAAAAACTGATTTTTTCGGGATTGGTCCAGGTCCAAAAGAAAGACAATTTTTCATACTACTACGTGAACATAGGCATGCTGGGCAAATATCTGGATGCCGTCAGAAAGCTGCAATAAAAAAGAGGCCGCGGCCTCTTTTTTATTTATGATAAGGTTGGTTGTGGCGGATCTTGAATGCCCGGTAAACCTGCTCCAGGAGAAGCACCCGCATCAATTGATGGGGAAAGGTCATGGGAGAAAAGGACAACCGGAAGTCGGCTTTTCCCAGCAGCTCCCGGGACAGACCCAGGGAGCCGCCGATCAAAAAGACCAGCTCGCTCTTGCCGGACAACGTCCAATCGCCGATCCTGCCGGCCAGATCTTCGGAGGAAAGGGCTTTTCCCCGTATATCCAGCGCGATCACCTGCGTTTGAGGCGACAATGGGATCTTTTCGGCCAGACGGCGGCTTTCATCCTCGATCACCCGCTGCTCCTCCGCAGCGCCGGCGTTGGCCGGCAGTTTTTTTTCCGGGATCTCCTGGATCTCAAGGCTGCAAAACCGGTCAAGGCGCTTGGCATATTCGGCCAAGGCGTCACGCCAGTACGATTCTTTCAGAGAGCCTACGCAGAGTACACTGATTTTCATGGCTACAGGGATGTATTTCCGTCAGTCAGTGTAACCTGGAACGTCTGCTCGCTCCCGCCCCGCAGGACTGTCAGCTCAACGCTGTCTCCGGGCCGGAAAGCCACCAGCAGGGTATTGAGGCGGTTCATGGCCCCTACGGCCTGGCCTTCAAAACGAAGGATCACGTCTCCTTCCCGAAGACCGGCCGCTTGCGCGCCTCCGCCGTCCAGCACGGAAGCTACGTAGATCCCCTCTTCCGTTCCGAATTCGGACATCAGTTCATCGGAGGAAAAGTAATTTTGTTCTTCCAGGCCGACGCCGCTGATTCCTATATAGGCGCGTTTGAACGTCCCGTTTTCCATGATCTGCTCAACGATGGGTTTGGCCACATTGATGGGGATGGCAAAACCCATGCCCTCTCCGCTGGCCGCCTTTGCCGTGTTGATGCCGATCACCTGTCCGCGGCTGTTCAGCAGCGGCCCGCCGCTGTTGCCCGAATTGATGGTGGCATCGGTCTGCATAAGGCCTTCCATGCCTGATGCGCCCGAGCTGCCGCCCACGGCAATTGACCGGTTCAGTCCGCTGATGATGCCCTGGGACATGCTTCTTTCAAAATCCAATCCCAAAGGATTGCCGATGGCGGCGGCGTAAGCGCCGATATTTACCTCATCGGAATCGCCCATTTCGGCAGCGGTCAGTCCTGATGCATCCACTTTGACGACAGCAAGATCCAGGTTCGCATCGCTCCAAAGAACGGTACCCTCCACATCGCTGCCGTCGTACAGACTCACGGTGAGAGATTTCGTGTCGCCGTCGTTGACCACATGAGAATTTGTCAGGATATAACCGCTCTCGTGGACAATGACGCCGGTGCCGATGCTTTGCGCGTCATATTTGTACCCGCTGCCGAAGCCGAAAAAGGATCCGGATTCCTGCTCGGTGACGGTGCTGATCCCCACCACCGAAGGAAGCACCTTTTGCGCGATGGCTTCGGCGATGGTCACATCTTCCTGGACGTTGATCTGGATCTGGGATGTGTCGCCGGAAATGAGACTGCCTTCCGGGCTAAAACCAAATCCGCCGGTCATATAGCGCATGGCTGCGATACCGCCGCCAAACCCGGCTCCCAAAGCCAGAAGCACGATCAGCAGGATCGCCAGCAGCTGGCTTTTTCCTTTGCTTTTTCCTTTGTTCATTTGTTCCATTTCTTCATTCATGGATATTCCCTCCCCTGAATCGGATCATCTCTTTGATGTACCACTTTCTCAGACGCTGAAGAGCGGGCTGATCTCCGTCCTGGACAACGCGATGAGCTGGGTTTCGTTTCCCGCAGGACATCCCCGTTCCTCTAGGATATTTTCCACGGTCGCCATGGCCATTTCAGGAAAATTGTTTTCCCGGCTCAAATGAGCCAGAAGAACGCGTCGGCATTTTTTACGGCCTGTATTCTTTTCTTCCTGCAGCACTTCGGCCAGCGCCAGGGCTGCTGCTTCGTTGGACAAGTGACCCCGCTCCCCAAGGATCCGCTGCTTCAGAAACCAGGGATACCGGCCCATGCGAAGGATGCTTTCGTCGTGATTGGATTCCAGCACGAGAATATCCGCCGTCCGGATCTCTTCCATCAACGGCCCTGTGACAGCGCCGGTGTCCGTCACGATGGTGATGCTGCGTCCCTCGCAGCTGATCGAGTAACCTACCGGATCCGCCGCATCATGAGACACCGCAAACGTGCGGATCTCCAGATCCCCGATTTGAAAGGCATCCCCGGTGGAAAACAACTGACGCCGCTCCTCCGGCAGCCGAAAATTCATTCCGTTGAAGGTTTCTTCGTTCGCATACACTTTCATGCCGCCGGCGCGGGCGAGGGTATGAAGCCCGCTGATGTGATCGCTGTGCTCGTGGGTGATCAGCACGGCGTCCAGACGGTCTGCGGTCAGATCCAGGCAGGCCAGACCGTTTCGGATCCGTCGGGCACTGATACCGGCGTCGACCAGCAAGGCCGTGTTCCGGCTCCGCACCACATAGCAATTTCCGCTGCTGCCGCTGGCCAGGGAACAGATGGCCAAATTCATGAAAATGTCCTTTCGCAGGAAGCTTCGACCTGCTTCAACATAACGCCGTTGTGTGTATTTTCTGTGTACATCGATTGTATTCTCCGTGATGATCTATTCGCCATAGGCATTGACATAGAAGGCCTGCCCATTCGCCAGGGACAGCTTCCAGGCCGGCACTGCCGTATCTTCGCTGATGGCTTCGTCATAGCCTGCGGTATCCACCAGATAGACCAGTCCGATCTCTTTGATTCCGGAGGGCTCGCGGCCCTGCTGATCCATGGCGGCCAGATATTTGAGCAACGCATAGGATGCGCTCGCCACCTCCCGGCGGTTGTCTCCGGGCGCTATAGGTATCACCGCAGCCGATCCGCCGGTGCTTTCCACCGGAATATCTTGATAATCAACTTCTTCCGGAACGTTTTCGGGATCCAAAGGCTCGAATCGGACGAACAGCACCGGCATTTTGACAGGTTTCGCCGGGATCTCGGCTTCCAGAGGCACACCCAAAGCCGCCAGGTATGATGCCGTATTCCGGGCCTGGTCTTCCCATTCTCTTTCCTTTTCCCGGATCGTTCCCAGATAGGCTGCGCCGATGATCAGATTCGTCACCAGCAAAGCTATTATCAATATATTTTTTGCTTTTGTCCAGTCCATTTTCGCCCCGCTTCTAATCGCTCATGCCAATGGGGATCGCTTCGTACAGCGAAAAATAAAACACATGTCCGTCGGCAGTTTTCAAGATCCAGGCAGGCTGCAGCCAATCGTCGTTGGAGATACGCACCAGTCCCATCCGCATCTCACGGACGGCGGCGGCAACATATTCAAAGGCGCTTTCTTCGTTGACCGACAGCAGGTTTCCGGTCATTACATTATAAATATGGTTGTAATTGCGGGCGATCACGTTGGCAGGATCCTGGGCCGGCCTCGACTCACCGGCAGCCCCATCGGCATCCACAGAGATCACGTCCCGGCGGTAATAGGAGATCTGACCATCCAATACTACGATTTCGATAGGAACGCCGCTTTCATAGAACACCGGATGCTCTGCGCTTTTCATTCCGAAACGGAAGCGATATCCTTCCTGCTTCCCGGCAGCCATGGTTTCGGCCTCCAACAGGAAAAACCTGATCTCCCGGCCATCCAGACTGTTCCAGGTGCCGTGAGCCGCCACAAAGGCCAGGGCGGTTTCCAGATCACGGAAAAAGCCGCCGGCTGTTTCGTCTGCGGTTTCATTTTTGTATTCCAGTACGCCGTCGACCTGATGCGTAAAGGTTTTTTGGCCATATCCGTACATATAGGTGACATTGCCGAAGTTATCTGTGATACGTCTCACGAAGTCAAAATTTTCACCGAAGAGAGCTTCGGCCAGGGCTTGACGTACGCTTTGGCTGGTTTCTTCGGATTCGACGCGCCAGGAAAGAGGCACCAGGCGGCTCTGCGCGGTCAGGGGAACCAGCTGCTTATTTTCTCCCCCTAAGATGTTGCCGACCGTATAATAGGTCGTCAGAGCCGTCATATCCTGCTCCGACGTCATGCCGGCGAACACATCGGTTTCACTTTGGGAATACAATCGGTAGTATTTGCCTTGCCGGCCATCAAAAATAAAAATGCTCTGTGCCGCCGCTTCGGAGAAGGCCAGGACCGTCAATGACTGGATCACCTCTGCGCCTGGCGGCAGCGCGATGTCACGGCGGCTGCAAAGCTCTGCGAAAGGAATGTGATAAGAAAAGCATATCGTCAATGAACGATATGCTTCCATGGCATCCATGTACTGAGTTTCCGTGATTTCCGATGCTGCCGCGCCTGTCTCCTCCAGCACGGAGCTCATGGCCCCGAGCCCTGCCTCAAACAGCTCCGCCGTCCCTTCTTCGGTCTGGCGGTAGGATCCGTCTCCCATGCTGTAGACTGCCCGGTCCGGCAACAGCATGGTCTCGGCCGCCGGCACCTCAGCCGACTGGCGTTGAGTCAGAATGTCCGGAAGCTGAATGCGGCTTTGGGCGTCCTGGCTCCAAAGCAAATATAAAAGTAGTATTGTCGTAAAAAACAATACTACCAGTATCACTGTCTTAAGATGTTCGATCCCGCTGGTTTTCCCCTGGCTCATGGACGTGCCTATCTGAATATGTTCCGGAGCAGTGTCTGCAGGAATTGCAGCGCGCCGGTCTGAGGCGCCTGAAATATATTGCTCTTTTCCTCGGGAGGCTTGGTTTTGACCGCCACCATACTGTGGATGGTCTCGCTGGCGGTTCCGTCGCTGTTCAGGGTTTCCACCTGTACCCGGTACAAGCCTGGTGTGACGCTGCTGATCTGCTTGGTGTAAAAGCCCAGCGAGCTGTCACAGGTATAGGTTGCCGCATCGCCCATGGCGACGCTGGTGTATTCCTTTACAGTTGTGCCGTCGCTGAGTGTCGGCTCCGCCGCCACGGCACTCACAGCGCCTTCCAGCGCCACGGGAGTCTTGGTCTTCGCCGAGGCGATCACGCTCAGATCGGCCTCAGTATAGGCTGAAACCTTTGCGGACACCAATGTGTCCTCGCTTGTTTCCTTTTCTTCGTATATGGTGACCCGAATGGTCTTGGGCTCGGTCACCTTGACCGAAACCAGAAGGCTGTCCGAAAAAACGATGGTATTGGAGGCAGGGCTCACAATGGCAGCGGCGCCGGCAAATACAAAGCCGGTGCTGAACAGGAGCATGATCATCAATATTGCCGTGATGCGCCTGAATTTTTTCACCCGTTCCTCCTCCTTTCCTGACCGTGATTTCGCGATCCGCTGCGGACTCCTGCTTTAAATGAGTCTGCCCCACGGTTCAATACAGAGTATACATTGTCTGTGTTACAGTTATGTTACGGCGGCGTTAAGTCGGTTTTACAATTCCCGGTTAACTTGGTATAATCAGCCCATGAAACAGATCGACATCTATACAGACGGAGCATGCTCCGGCAATCAAAACGACACGAATATCGGCGGCTGGGGTTGCATACTGGAATACGGCGGGCACAGAAAGGAACTCTTCGGAGGCGAGCTCGATACCACGAACAATCGTATGGAACTTCAAGCGCTGATCGCCGCATTCGGGGCACTCCGGGAGACAGGTCTTTCCATTCGGGTGTTTTCCGACAGCGCCTACGCAGTAGATTGCTTCAACAAAAAATGGTATATCAACTGGCAGCGGAACGGCTGGAGGACCTCGGACAAAAAGCCGGTGGAAAACCAGGATCTCTGGATGACGCTCCTGCAGGAAGTTGCCAGGCATCAGGTCCGCTTTTACCGCATCAAAGGACATTTAAATCTCAATGCGTCCCCGGAGATACTGGATCGGGCGCACGAGCATTTCATAAAGGTGAACGGACCTTTTACCCGGGAGGAGTTCCTTTACATCGCAGGCCAGAACATTCGAGCCGACGAGTTGGCTAACGAATTTATCCGAAACCACAGGAAGACTTCTGCCGCGGACGCCAAAACGTCCGGGAAGCGTCCGCCGGCGATCCTGTTCGATTTGGACGGAACACTGTGGGATTCTGCGAAACAGGTAGCTGAGTCCTGGAATCTGGCGCTGGAAGACTATCCCGAAATCAGCCTTCGCTTCACCACAAAAATGGTGCGGCAGAGCATGGGCCGGGTCCTTGAGGAGATCGCGGAAATGTGGTTTCCGGAGCTGTCCAGAGAGCGCCGGGAAGAAATCATCCGCCATGCCACCGAAGTTGAACTGGATTACCTGCGGACCCATCCGGGCAAATTATTCCCAAAGACTCGCAGCACGCTGGCGGCCCTGAGCAAAACCTATGAACTCTACGTTGTCAGCAACTGTCAGGTAGGCTACATCGAAGGCTTTTTCGAAGGAACAGGGCTGCAGAAATATTTTATCGATTCCGAATGCGCCGGGAGAACCGGAAAACCAAAGGCAGACAATATCCGCCTGGTCATGGAGCGCAACGGCCTGACGCGCTGCCTCTATGTCGGCGACACCCAAAAGGACTGCGACGCCGCCGACGGTGCCGGCATTCCCTTTGTCCACGCCGCCTTTGGTTTCGGGCAAATCGACCGGGTCGTGCCCAGACTGGAAGCCTTTGGCGAACTTCCCGCTTATGCGGCGGCTTTCTTCGGGTCGGATTAAATCAAAACCGGATATACGGCGTAAAGTCGAAGGGCTTCGACCCCGGGATCTCTTCCTCGGCCCGAGTGAGCGTATTGATGATGTGAATGGCCTGCCCGTTTTTGGGCGGGCCTTGTTTGATGGCGGCGGCGCCTCCGGCGATGCCCATGTCCGCCACCGGATCGTCGTTGACGCCGCCGGCCCGGATGGAGGGAACAGAGAACATGCCGTGATCGATGGCAAATTTCTGTGCATCCATGGCTTCGGTCACAGTACCCACCTGATTGGGTTTAAACACAAAGGAGCCGCAGGCGCCCAGATCAAGGGCCTTTTGCAGCCGGTCGATCCGGGTCACGGTCAAATCGTCGCCGCAGAGGATCGTTTTGTCCAGGACCTTCGCTGCTTTTACCCAACCCTCCCAGTCATTTTCATCCACAGGGTCCTCTACATAGAGGAAGGGGTATTTTTCCGTGAGCGCTTTCAGGCGACCCAGCATTTCGTCCAGGTCGATCTCTTTTCCCAAGTAATTATAGGTTCCCCGTTCCGGGATATAGATCTCGCTAAAGGCGCAGTCGGCATGGAAGGCGATCTGCTTTTCAAAGCCGGCCCGCACGGCCGTTTCGTACAGCAGGTCGAAAGCTACCATAAAATCGGGGCTGGGACAGACAAAAGCAGACTGGACACCGGGTTCAGCCCTTCTGCCGCCCTGATACTCCTTGATCACTTCGGGCAGGATCTTGTACATTTTGCACAGGATATGAGTTGCCTCAGCGATGCTATTCACTTTATAAGGGATCACCGTGCATTCCTGCATGGGCATCGTATCTTTTTCATAGCTGCCACCTGCAAACATATCCGAAGTCGGAAGCGGGATGGTGTGGATCTCTCCGGGATTCAGATAACGATACAGCGGAACGCCCTGGATCTGTGCGGCGGCCCGGAGCACTGCCAGTGAAACGCTGTAGGTGACATTTCCGCCCAGCCTGGATTTGTTTTGGGTGCCGTCCAGCTGGCAAAGAAAGTCATCCAGCGCTCTCTGATCCATCACATCCATGCCCTTTATGGCCGGAAATACCACTTTCTCCGCCATTTCCACCGCCTTGAACACGCCGTTTCCGTCGTGCCAGGCCGGGTCGTGGTCCCGCAGGACAAAGGCTTCGTGTTCGCCGGCCGATATGCCCGATGGTGAAGAAGCTCTGCCTAGAATGCCTCCTTCGGTATAAATGTCTACTTCTAAAATAGGCTTTCCTTTGCAGTCGATGCCTGCTCTTGCTTTCAGGGATCTGATCCCGGTGCTGTTCATGAAATTTCCTTCTTTCTGCTCTATTTTTCCGGTGCTGCCGGAACATACAATACGTTGAAATCACAAAGGTTGGTCCCGGTATTCCCGGTGTATACACAGTCGCCCAATGCCATGAGCGCTTCGTATGACGCGTGCTCCTTCAACGCCTGGCGGATGTGTATCCCTTTTGCCTGCGACGCTTCGTAGGTGCTGGAATCTGTGAGGCCCCCGGCCATGATCGTGGTGCCGTCGGTGCCCTCGCTGTCGATGGAAAGCATGCAGGCTCCCGGCGCACCCCCTGCCGCCAGGGCAAAGCCGCAGGTCAACTCCTGGGACGGACCTCCGTGACCCTTGATCACAGAACTGTCCGGGATCCCCGTGGTCGTCTCTCCGCCGGAAAATATGAGGCAAGGCTTTTGAAAGGGCCGGTCGTTTTTGAGGATCTCTCTGGCAAGACTGGCCATGACGGCGCCGTAGTCCTTGCTTTCGCCTTCGGCATAGGTGGTGAACACGTGAGCCGGGATCCCTTTTTCTCTGGCTACGTCCAGGGCGCAATTGCAGGCATCCGGCAGAGTGTTGAGCACATAGTAGGTCACGTTCCCGGCTTTCTTGGGCGTTTCCTGTTCTGGCCCTGCATTCAGCAAATAATTGGTGACGTTGGCCGGAAGCCTGTCCTCCAGATCGTGCTCTTTCAAAATTCGGCGAATATCTTCAAAGGTCACCGGGTCGGATCCCACGGGCGTGCCCATCACAGGCAGCGGCTCCGTATAGTCCCGCTGATCGTCCAGGCCCACCGCATCCCAGATCTCAAAGCATTCGATCTGTGTTCCCTTCCGTATGCGCTGACCCAGACGGCCCCGGTTCATCTGGCACAAGTGGCCCCTCACATCATTGATATCCATGACCCACATGCCGGCCTTGAGCATCACGTCCGTTGCCTGCTGCATCTCTTCCAGCGTGATCCCTTCCACGGGATAGCCCATCAGCGCGGTGCACCCCCCGGACAGGCCGACAAGAAACAAATCGTTGGATTCCATCTGGTCTGCGAGCGCCAGGATGCGCTTGCTTCCTTCGATGCCGCCTTCGTTGGGAAGCGGATGGCCGCCCACATACACTTCCGTGTGCCTGAACACGTCAGAGTCTTCTTTGATTTTGACGATCACGACACCCTGGGTGATCCGGTCGCCCAGAATATCCTCAAACGCATGGGCCATGTTATTGGAGGCCTTGCCGGCGCAGAAAACATAGATCCTGCCGTAGTCGTTCATGTCCAGGGAGCGTTTTCCGATGTGCAGGACGTGATCTTCCAGCCGGATAAAGCTGCGGAGCCGATGATAAGAGTCCAGGCGTTTCAGAACTTCGTCGGTCACTTCCAGCACGATCCGCCGGGATTCCGTATCCCCGTGAGACAGGAGCTCCGGTGCGTTCTTGATTTTCTTAAATGCCATGACAGACCCCTTATCTCTTATTTGCGCAGAATCGTATACTTGTCAAGAAGCTCCAGATCCGGCTCCACGCCCAGGCCCGGTGCCTGGGACATGGTGATGAATCCGTCGGCGTCTACCTTGATGGGCTCCTTGAGCATCACGTCCCGTGTCGTATATTCCCAGTAAGGCGGATCATAGCAGTATTCGATGAAGGGGCAGGCGCTGGTGGACGCCGCCATTTGCAAACTGGCCGCCAGGCCCATGCCGTGGGTCCAGGTGTGTGGCGAGAACAGCTTGTTTTCCGCTTCGATCAAACTCACGATCTTTCGGGCGATATGAAACCCGCCGCAGAAAGTGGGATCGGTCTGATAGATATCGTAACAACCATATTTGATGAAATCACGGAACTGATGAAGATGAGAATTGATCTCTCCGCCGGCAATGTTCAGGGAAGTGCTCTGGCGCAGCTCCGCCAGTCCTTCGTAATCGAACTGATGCATCGGTTCTTCCAGCCAGAGGATATTCATATCTTCCAGTTCCCGGGCCACCTGAACAGCCTTTTTCAGATCCCATTTGGCAACACTGCGCTTGCCGGTAAAGAACCAGGCTTGATTAGCGTCCACTGCGATGTCGATGCGGCCTGCCGCTTTCTCCACGATCTTTCCGATGATGGCCAGGTCCTCTTTGGGGTCGTCGTGGTGTGCCCGGACCTTCATGATTTGGAATCCTTCGGTGATGAACCGCTCCATATCCTCCAGGCGCGCTTCCACGGTTTTGAGGGATCCGGTGCTGGCATAAGCAAGGACCCGGTCTTTGGCGCCGCCCATCATCTTATAAATCGGCAAATTACAATATTTGCCAAGAGCATCCCAACAGGCGATCTCTACGATCCAGGGCCTGTATGCATATTGTGCTGCGTTCACCAACCCTGTGGAAATAGCCTCGATCTCTGTAATGTCTCTTCCGATCAGCAGGGGCTTGATGTGGCTTTCCCAGATGCCTGCCAGCAACTGAGAAGAATCGCAGGCTGCCCCGTAGCCGTGGATCCCGTCATCGGTGATCACTTCGACCAGAGATACAAACAGCTTCGTTTCCGGATTTCCCGGATTCCAGGTAGAAGGATAGGGTTCTTTGAGCGGAATTTCCGCCAGCTGGAGCTTGACGTCAACGATTTTCATGGAATACCTCTCTTTCTGAAATACAGACGGGTACGCGAGGCGCCCGTCTGAACCGATACTGGTTGACAGGATCCGTCTAAGTCGGATCAGGACTGCTTATAATACTTCCCTGTCATGGATTCTATGAGGATCTCGATCACACAGGTGTTGCCGATGGAGGCTGCCGGCATGGGCAACGCTTCCAGTGAAGGGACGTATTTGCGGACAAAGGCCCACAGCACGGCTTCTTTCAGCGAGGCATCGTCCACCAGAGATGCCCGACCTGTAATGATGACGCTTTCGTATTCCGTGTTCACATTGCAGGCAGTCTTGGCGGTCGGCGATATTTTGTAATCGCCGCAGTCCTGGATCTCAAATCCGACCAGGGGATTTCTCCGGAGATTTTCGACCTTTTGGCCGGCGCCAAGGCCGTGGATATAGATCTTGCCATCCATGTACACGTAATGGACCGGTGTCACATAAGGATGCCCCTCCGGGTTGACTGTGGCCAAATGCCCCACGTGCTGGGACAGCAGCAGACTTTCGTTCTGCTCCGGGGTGAGTAAATGTTTCCTGGTGTTTGGCTGCATGGTTTTCTCGCTCCTTTTTTGCTTTATGAAATGCCCGACAGTAATTCCAGCAGCCGGTCCAGTTCTTCCCGGCTATAATACTCCAGCTGGATTTTTCCCTTTTCAGAAGTGCCGGAAAGCCTGACTTTTGTGCCCAGTCTGCCCGACAAATTCTCTTCCACACGCTTGATCTGACTATCCCTGGCCGGTTTGCGCTTTTTTTTATGCGGTGTGTGCCCGGCATACCGTTCCATTTCCCGCACGGACCATCCATGCTTGACGGCCTTTTCCGCCGCGTCGATTTGGCGGTCTTCCCCTTCGATGCCTGCGATGGCCCGGGCATGCCCCGCGGACAGCCTGCCTTCCTCCACAAGAAACTGCACCGCTTCGGGAAGCTTGAGCAACCGAAGGGCATTGGTAACGTAGGGTCTGGACTTTCCGACGCTTTTAGCCACCTCTTCCTGGGTGAGACCATAGGTTTCGAGCATTTCCTGAAGCCCTTTGGCTTCTTCGATGCTGTTCAGATCTTCCCGCTGCATGTTCTCGATGAGGGCGTACAGCATATTTTGCCGTTCGTCCAATTCCCGAACGATAGCAGGGATGACTTTGAGTCCGGCACGCCTTGCCGCGCGGTATCGCCGCTCGCCGGCTACGATCTCGTAACCTTTTTTTGTGGGACGCAACAGGATCGGCTGGATGACGCCATGCTCCTGAATAGAATTTGTCAAATCCTGTAAAGCCTCTTCCCGGAACTGCTTCCTGGGCTGATTGGCGTTTGGTTTGATCCGGTCCAGTCCAATATAAACGATGCGATCGTTTTCCACTATTCGTTCTGCGCCGTCTGTTTCCTTATTTTCCAATGATTCCGGCTGTTTGACGCTGACGGCTTCCGGGTGAAAATCGATATCGTCGAAGAGGGAACTGAGTCCGCGGCCCAGGCCGCCCGGTCTGACTTTTGCCATCCTCATCCCTCCGATTCCAGAAATTCGGCTGCAAACGCCTGGTAGGCGATGGCGCCCTTGGATTTAGGGTCGTACAGTGTGATCGGCATTCCGAAGCTGGGCGCTTCTGCAAGGCGCACGTTCCGGGGGATCACGGTAGAGTACAGTTTGCTGCCGAAAAATTTCTTCACTTCCTCTACGACCTGAATAGACAGATTGGTCCGTCCGTCGAACATGGAAAGAATGACACCTTCGATCTGCAGCGTCGGATTGAGGCTCTTGCGCACCAGTTCAATAGTGCTGATCAGTTGGCTTACACCCTCAAGCGCATAGAATTCGCATTGTATGGGAATGAGCACGCTGTCAACGGCAGTCAGAGCGTTGATGGTGAGCAAGCCTAACGACGGCGGGCAGTCTATAAAAATATAGTCGTAATCATTACGGATCTTGTCCAGCGCTTTTTTAAGCCTCTTTTCGCGACCTTCCAACTGGACAAGTTCGATTTCGGCGGCGGCCAGGTCCACGCTGGCAGGAAGAATATGCAGATTCTCTACGCCGGTCTTTAAAATAGCGTCTCTGGGGTCCAGCTGGTCGTTGATAAGCAGGTCATAGCTGGTATTTTCCAGTGTTTTCTTGGCAATGCCAAGACCGCTGGTGGTATTTCCCTGCGGGTCGATATCCAGCACCAGGATCTTCTTTCCCTTCACAGCAAGGCAAGCCGCCAGATTGATATTGGTCGTCGTTTTGCCTACGCCGCCCTTTTGGTTGAATATTGCAATTGCTTTCCCCATAAATTCCCGCTTTCCTCAAATAGTTTTGCAGGTTTATTATACCTCAAGGCTGACGTCTGCGCTATGGGATTTGCTTATTCCGTATAAACGCCAGAGGTTTTCAATGAAGGGAATAATTATTCGTTATTTCCCCGTCTTTATATCATGATATTTCATCAGGCTGCATTTTTTCCCTGCTATGAGCTTTCGCGTTCCCTCTTCGCTCATAGACGAAGAGCCGCCGCCGGAGCAGAAAAACAGCTCCACGTCCTTTCCCTGTGGTAGAAGCTCGACTGCAGCATTAAAGGCCGGCGCCGGAAAACCGCCCCAGATCGGCGCACCGATCAAAATACGGTCGAAGTCATCCAGCTTCAGCGTTAAAGGTTTTATCGCCGACGCCTTACGGCATCTTGCGTGGATGCATCCGGGGATCACCGCGCTGAAAAAACTTCTGCTTCTCTCTTCTTCGACCCTTTCCAACGCAGCGCCTCTCTCTGCGGCCATTTTTTCTGCGGCATCCTTCGTGCGCCCGCCGAAGGAATAATACAGTATTGCGGTTTTCATGATTTCCTCCATCGTCCTGAAAATTGCTGCCATGCCCGGGCCGGGTTCTCTTGACACGATGAGATGTTTCACGTGAAACAGTTCCCGTCCGAAAAAGAAAGAGATGTTTCACGTGAAACATCTCTTTGCTGTCCATTATTTTTCGTATATGAACTTTCCGTCCACCACGGTCATCAGAACCTCTGCCCGCTGAATTTCAGCAGGGGCTGTTTCGTAAATATCCCGGTCGACAACAACAAGATCCGCATACTTGCCTACGGTAATGCTTCCTTTTACGCTTTCTTCGAAAGAGGCATAGGCCCCTTCCAATGTAAATATGCGAACAGCTTCGTCCACAGTGATCCCGTTTTCCGGGTACCAGCTTCTTGATCCGTCTTTTTTGGCTCTGGTCACACAATAACATATATTGGGTAATATGTCAAATGCTTCAACCGGACAATCTGAGCTTCCGCAGATATGCACACCCATATCCATAAAGGCGCGCCAGTTGTAGCTCTGCTTTGCCAGCTGGCTTCCCGCACAATCATCGACGATATTCATATCACTTTCAATAAACACCGGTTGCACATAACCTACGATATTCAGCTGACGGAAACGCTCCTGAAGCTCCCGGGTCATGAGCTGGCAGTGAATGATGCCATGCCTCGGATCTGATCTTGGATAGTCGTTCATCACGCGTTCGTAGGTGTCCATCGTTAATTCCAGGGCCTCGTCGCCGATGCAGTGTGTCGCGATCTGCATGCCGTTCTTGTGCGCTGCGGCAAAGAGTCCATACAGCTCCTCTTCGGGGTGGATCAGGATCCCCTTCTTTCCCGGATCATTCAGATAGCCGTTCTTCAGACGCGCGGTCCGGGCTCCCAGAGCGCCATCCTCAAATACTTTAAGGGGCCCAATCTTATATTTCCCGAAGGACGCGCCGGGCTGATTGCCTGCGGCCAAAAATGCTTCCAGTTGTTCTTTCGTTCGGAATGCGCACTGCTGATAGATCCTGATGGGCAACTTATCCTCTGCCGCCAGTTCTTTGAAGGCGCGGGAGACCAGTTCGCTGCTGTCTACGGCGTAATTGAGGAAATCTTCCGTATGCACTGAAGTGATCCCTTGCCTTGCCATAAGCCCGGAAGCCTTCAGGATCATTTCTTTGATATCCTCCAAAGGCGGGATCGTCACGGCCTTGGACAGAATATCCTGAGAATGCTGCCGGATTATGCCGTTCGGTGTTCCGTCCTCGTAAAAACCCAAAAGCATTTCGGTGCTTTCCTGGCGCTCCCCCAGGATGCCCAGCATTTCCATACCCTTTGTGTTTACGACTGACATGTTGTAGCAGGCTCTGCGAATGACGATGGGAACTTCTGTGGAAATCTCGTCAAGGTCCTTGCGCGTCGGCATTACAGGCACATCCCAATAGTCCTGATTAAAGGAAACGCCGCCCAGCCATTTGCCTTTCTCTGCCGCCTGAGGGACCCGTTCAGCACAAAGCTCCCGCACCTGCCGCAGGGACCGGGCGCCGGACAAATTGACCTGCTCCAGAAACTCCACATAATTGAGCATATGGAGATGGGTATCGATAAACCCGGGCAACATAAGCTTTCCGGCCAGATCCACCACCCTGGTTTGCTCGCCGGCCAGGGGCAATATTTCCTGATCTGTGCCCAGACGCATAATGATACCGTCCTTGATTGCCATTGCAGCGCACACGGGATAAGCCCTGTCCTGCGTTCTGATGATGCCGTTGTAAAAAATCGTGTCCATAAGTTCCTCCTGATTCCTGGGTTTCCTTGGCTTATATCTTCTCAGCCTCCCGGCTGTCCTCAATGGCTGTCAGCGCGGCTCTGGTTGCATGGATTTCCGTCGTGTCGAACAACGCTGCCGGCGTATCCTTTTGGCTGACCAGCAAGCCGATCTCCGTGCACCCCAAAATAATTCCTTGGGCGCCGCCCTGTGAAAGCTCCTCGATGACCCGGAGAAAGCGCTTTTTAGATTGCGGCAGGATCTTTCCCAAACACAGCTCCTGAAAAATGATACGGTTCACTTCCTCTATATTCTCTTTAGCAGGAATCAGCACCTTAAACCCTCGCTGAAGAAGTCTTTCTTTGTAAAAATCCTGCGTCATAGTATATTTCGTGCCCAGCAGGCCCACACAGCCGATCCCGGCTTCCTCCAGCGCGTCCGCTGTAACTTCGGCGATATGGAGCAAAGGAATTCGTACCCGGGCGGAAATCTGGGGAGCGACCTTGTGCATCGTGTTGGTGCAAAGCACCAGATATTCTGCGCCGGCAGCCTCCAGCTTTTCGGCGGCATCGGCAAGGACCTCGCCGCTTTCTGTCCATTTTCCTTCCGCTTGCATCGCTTCGATCTCAGAAAATTCCACACTGTAAAGAATCAGTCTGGCGGAATGAAGTCCACCCAGGCGCGCAGCTACCGTTTGATTGATGATCCTGTAATAGGGTATCGTGCTTTCCCAGCTCATGCCGCCGATCAGGCCCAGCGTTTTCATAGCTACTCTCCTCAATCCTTCGTATTGACCACGCAGCCGCCTTCCGGCCTGCTGCTTTCCATCAAGCAAATCAAAGCCTCCGCGTTGCTTTGGCCCAGAACGCGGAGGCTTTGGGTAAAATCATGCCAGCGTACTGTAAGCGCCCGATCCTGGGCAGCGTTCTTCAGCAGTCTTTCGATTTCCTCGGTAAACTCATCCAAATCATGAAACCGATTTCCTTCAAGCACCACTTCCGCTGTATTCAGTCCGGCTTCCGCAGATAGCCGCACCAATTTTTCTGCAAAATCCCTCGCTTTCGCCGCAGCCTCCTGTGTTAAAAATGCCTCGTCATTACCCAGATCCCGCGCGGAACAGCGCCCGAGGTATTTCAAATTAGAATGCTTGCAAAGCCTTTGTATGCCATCCTCCAGAGGGCTGTTGGCATAGGCGTCGCCATAGCCGTGGGTCGTGATGAGAGCCAGGGCCTTTCCGGCCCAGAGAGATCCGGTGGCCGTTCCGTAATATTTATTCAGCCCGTAGTGCCGGTCCAGCAATGCCTTCATCTCTGCTGTGCAATACCAGCTGTAGATGGGCGTAGCCAGCACGATGCAGTCTGCTTCCCGGATCTTGTCCGCTACAAAGGTCATGTCATCGTCGATCAGACAGCCATACTCGTCCTGAACGTTCTGGCAATGCCCGCAGCCTTTGCAGGGCAGGATACGCAAATCGGCGAGGGT
>CALLHZ010000103.1 GCA_938009115.1 uncultured Clostridia bacterium | reverse complement strand
GTTGATCCTGATCGCAGGATTTTTCGCCGGAGGCGCATGGGGCGGCTTCGCAGGCCTTCTCAAGGCCAAGAGGGGGATCAACGAGGTCATCAGCACGATCATGTTGAACTGGATCGCTTTATATATCGCAAACTATATCGTTCGGCTTCCGCTGAGCCCCAATGTGCTCGCCGGGCTTCCGCCAGCCGGGCATTCCGTGATCATCCCCGATGCCGCCAAGCTCACGAAACTGAAGGAGATCTTTTCCGCCTTCGGCTATTCTTCCGCCCATACAGGCATTTTCATAGCCTTGGCCGCGGCGGTGGTCATGTGGTACGTCCTGTTTAAAACGACCATCGGCTACGAAATACGGACAGTAGGCTTAAACGCCTCGGCGGCGGAATACGGCGGTATCAGCAAGGCGAAAAACACCGTGCTGGCCATGTTCCTATCCGGAGGCCTGGCAGGACTGGGAGGCGCTGTGCAGATCACAGGTCTTGTGTTCATGGTGAATCAATCGCCGGCGCTGCCCGGCTACGGCTTCACAGGCTTGTCCGTGGCATTAGTTGGCTTGTCCCATCCTTTGGGCTGCATCCCCTCGGCGCTGTTGTTCGGCATTCTGGAGAACGGGTCCAGACAAATGCAGCTGGCCGGGATCCCCAGTGAGATCACAAGCATCATATCCGGTGTGATCCTCGTCTTTATTGCAGGATCGCTTATAATCAAGCTGGCGGGAGATCGTCTCAAATCATTTGGGAAGCGCCCTGCTGCCCATACAGAAAAGGAGGGCGCATAGCATGACGACGGCAATTTTTATTTCGCTGCTTACTTCGGCCATACGCCTGGCCACGCCGCTTCTCCTGGCCGCTTTGGCCGGCGTCTATTCAGAACGTTCCGGCGTGGTGAATATCGCTCTGGAGGGGATCATGACTTCCGGCGCCTTTTTCTCCATCTGGTTCACGCATGTGACGGGCAGCGCCTGGCTGGGGGTTCTGATGGGCGTCGTCTTCGGCATCATCACTTCATCCATTTTAGCCCTGATCGCCGTGAATCTGAAAGGCAATCAGGTGATTGCCGGTACGGCGATCAATCTTCTGGTGATGGCGGTAGTGGCATTTCTGCTGGAGATCATCTGGCACCGATCCGGGTCTACGCCTACGGCGCCGTCCATGCTGACGACCAATCCGCTTCGGTTTCTGGAAGGGATACCGCTTCTTGGTACGTTTTTCAGCCAATTGACTCCCTTCGTTTATATCGCTTTTATCATGGTCGGACTTACTTATTTTGTGCTGTGGAAAACGCCCTGGGGCCTGCATGTGCGGGCCGTGGGCGAACATCCCAGAGCGGCTGACACGGTAGGTATCAATGTGTATAGAACGCGATGGATCTGCGTGCTGATCTCCGGGGCCCTGGCAGGCCTGGCCGGCGCGACGCTTTCGGTAGGCACTGTCGGACTTTTCCGGGAAGGAATGGTGGCCGGAAAAGGCTTCATTGCGCTGGCTGCCTTGGTGTTCGGGAAATGGCATCCGGTCAAGACCATGTTTGCATGCCTGTTTTTCGGCCTGTGCTCGGCGGTCAATATTCTGGCGCAGTCCTTTGGCGTCAATGTACCCAATGAATTCCTGGCCATGATCCCTTATGTGGCAACGATCCTGGTTCTCATCGGCGTGGTTGGAAAAGCCCAGGCGCCCAAGGCTGACGGCGAGCCCTACGAAAAGGATGAAAAGTAAGCATAGTATGAAGAATGCAGGGCGCAGTCGGATTCCGGGTGCGCCTTTCTTATTTAAGAATATCGTAAGGATTCCATCGAAGGGCTTGTAAGAATTCCTCGCTATGATGAAATCACAAAGGAGGTAACGATGAACGTTCTGGTCTGTGATGACGATCATGAGATCGCAAATGCGATCGGGATCTATCTTCGAAACGAAGGATATGATGTCCTGCGGGCGGCCAACGGCGCTGAAGCCGTGGATATATGCAAGGAGCAGGAGGTACATCTGGTCCTGATGGACCTGATGATGCCGGTGATGGATGGCATGCAGGCGACTAAGCTGATCCGTGAAAGCAAAAATATACCCATCATTATGCTGACGGCCAAAGGCGAGGATTATGATAAGATCACAGGACTGAACATCGGCGCCGACGACTATGTGACAAAGCCCTTCAATCCCCTGGAATTGATCGCCAGGGTGCGGGCCCAGCTTCGGCGTTACACGGACTTCGGGAAAAGAGAAACTGAAACAGGGGTATACCGATCCGGCGGATTGGTGATCGACGATGTGCAAAAGACGGTGACCGTGGAGGGGAACCCGGTCGCCGTGACGCCCATCGAGTACGGGATCCTGAAAATGCTTACACAGCATGCGGGAAGAGTGTTTTCCATGGAGCAGATCTACGAATCGGTGTGGAACGAGCCGGCATTCAATCCGGAAAACACGGTTGCAGTACATATTCGGCGAATCAGGGAAAAGATCGAGATCAATCCCCGAGAGCCGCGATATTTGAAGGTGGTATGGGGAATTGGATACAAAATCGAGAAAATTTAGAGAGACCGGCAATCGCTTTTTGTTTGCGGTTTGTGTGGTCAGTTTTTTGGGGATGATCGCGGGCGCGGTGTATGCTTTGCTGCTGAATAACAACGCCGGGCCGCTTTACGACGGAAACCTCTGGTATTTGCTGACACCGGACGAATTTGACACGGGACGCGTGAGGGAGCTTTGGGCTGCTTATGGGGAGCAGTTGTATTATATCCGCATTGAAATGGCGGTATTCCTGGGCATGGCCGTCGGGCTGGCGCTGCTGTGCCTGATGAGCCTGATCGCTTTGCTGGTGCGCACTACCGGTCCCGACGCGACCGGCGCCATCCAGATGAAGCGTACCGACCGCTGGTGGAGCGAAATCCAGATACTTTTGCTGGGCGCCGCCGGGGCTGCAGGCGGGGTCGTGTTTCTGAGGGTGTTTGCCGCCGCGGCAGCCCGCACGCGATGGGTCGGTTTGTATGACCCCGCTGTTTACGATTCCTATGCGACAGTGTATCCGGCCATGCTACTGTATGCAGTGGCTGTCGTGACGGGGCTTTGCGCTGCCGGAATGGGCCTTTGGCTGATGCTTTCCCTTGTCCGCAAGATTCGGGCCGGTCAATTCGTTTCCCGTTCCCTTTTCGGGCTCCTCCTGTATGAGCCGTTCAGGAGACTGTATCACGGCAGCGGCGTTATGCGGAAGATCATTTTGATCGCATTGTGCGCAACGCTCGTGTCTATGACGGTCGTGGGGGCGCCTCTTGTATTTGCCTTTGTTCTCATTGTCGGTCCCAGGTATGTGGGAAAATTCGAAGCGATCAAGGAAGGTGTCCGGCAGGTGAATGAGGGGAATCTGACCTATCAGATCCCGGTGGACCCCCAATCGTCGTCAGAACTGGACTCGCTGGGGCGAGGAATCAACCTTATTTTTGATTCCTCCAGCCGGGCTGTGCAGAATGAGATCCGGAACCAGCGGATGAAGACAGAGCTCATCTCCAATGTGTCCCACGATCTGCGAACGCCGCTCACGTCGATCATCACATATTTGGATCTGTTGAAAAATGAAGAGCTGAAGAATGAAAGGGCCGTAGAGTATCTGGATGTGTTGGAGAAAAAAGCCGATCGTCTAAAGCAGCTGACCGATGATCTTTTTGAGGCGGCGAAAGCCAGCAGCGGGACGATGCCGGTGGAATTCACCACAGTGGAATGGATCTCGCTGGTTCGCCAGACGCTGGGGGAGTTTGACAGAAGGATCCAGGACAGTCATCTGACATTCCTGATCTCCTCAGAATCAGAAAAGCATTACGTCAGGGCCGATGGACAGCTGTTGTATCGCGTTATGGAAAACCTGGTAGGCAATGCGCTCAAGTATGCCATGCCCGGAACGAGAGTTTATATCAAAATCTCTTCCGGCGGCGCCGCGGCGCCCGGTATCGTTACGCTGGAAATGAAAAATGTATCGGGACAGCCATTGAATATCGACGCGGACGAGTTGATGGAAAGATTCAAACGAGGCGATGAAGCCCGCGCTACGGACGGCAGCGGACTGGGTTTGGCGATCGCAAAGGATCTGTTAAAACTCCAAAACGGTGAGCTGGCCATCGCCATCGACGGTGATTTGTTTAAAGCGACAGCATCCCTTGACGCGGCAGAACCGCCGCAGCCGGATCCAGCCGAGGAGCCGCCGGCGGAAAAGGACACGGTTCAAACGGATCCGGCCGCAGATCAAGACAAGTAGCGAAACACGCCTTTTACGCGGCCAAGGACTTTTACATCCTTGACCAGAATGGGGCTCATGCTCTGGTTTTCCGGCTGAAGCCGGATGTGATCCTTTTCTTTATAAAAAGTTTTGACGGTGGCTTCGCTTTCAAAACCGTCGACCATCGCCACAACGATATCGCCGTTTTCTGCCGTATTCTGCATTTGTACCAGAAGATAGTCTCCGTCGAAGATGCCGGCTTCGATCATGCTTTCGCCCTTGACCGTAAGCATAAAATGATTGCCTTTTCCAAGAAATCTGGAAGGAACCGGGATCGATTCTTCGATGTTTTCCTGCGCCAGGACAGGAGATCCCGCCGCAATGCGGCCCACAACAGGGATTTCCACAACGTCGGTTCGATCCGGGTATCCGGTATCACCCAACTGCCCGGTGCTCTTTCTCGCCGGAGCGCTCGCCTCGTCGCCGGTCAGCACTTCCACCGCCCGCCGCTTGCTGGGATCTTTTCGGATATACCCTTGCGATTCCAGGGAGCCCAGCGCCTTGTGGACTGTGGAGGTGGACCGTATGCCCAAAGCGGAGCAAACTTCTCTGACCGTGGGCGGATAGCCTCTCTTGGCGATTTCTGCGCGCATGTAATCGAGGATCTTTTTTTCTCGGGCGGATAACTGGTTCATGCTTGCACTCCCATGATTGAAACAGAAAATCTATACACTTGCATTGTAGCATAATACAATCGGAATGTAAACAAATGTTCGCAATGAAATTACAGCTTGCCGATGCGAAGATTATGATTGACAATAGCATCGATGATATGATATTGTTCTCTGGTAATAAGCAGAGGTTTCCGCCTCTCACCTCAGGGCTTCGGCTGCTTGGGTCGGTAATACGGGCACGTTTCAGACGTGTTTAGGGCGGAGCTTCGGCGTCCGCTTTTTTTAGTTTACCGGAGGTGCAAAACCATTAGTAAAGGAAATCTGATCAACGAGCAGATAAGAGCAAAAGAAGTGCGGCTTATCGATTCGGAGGGAAACCAGCTGGGTGTCATGGGCATACAGGAAGCCAGAGCCATGGCCGACGAGCAAAACCTGGACTTGGTGAACATATCGCCGAATGCGGCTCCGCCCGTGTGCAAAATCATGGATTACGGGAAGTTTCGCTACGAGCAGCAAAAGAAAGAAAAGGAGGCGCGCAAGAAACAGAAGGTCGTTGAGATCAAGGAGATCCGCCTTGGGATCTTTACCGAAGAGCACGACCTGGTCACGAAAGCAAACAATGCGTTCAAATTTCTTGCCGCCGGCGACAAGGTCAAGATCAGCATGCGCTTTCGCGGCCGTGAAATGGGATACGTGAGCAAGGGCCGTGAAACGATGCTGCGATTCTGCTCCATGGTCGAAGAAATGGGTGTGATCGAGAAGAATCCTATACTGGAAGGCAGAAATATGTCGATGGTCCTTGCCCCGAAATCGGAAAAAGATAGAGAAAAAGAGCAGAAAGAAAAAGATAAAATAGAGCAAAGGAAGGAAGCAAATCAAAATGGCGAAAAGCAAGATGAAGTCCCATCGGGGAGCGATGAAAAGATTTAAGCTTACAGGAACCGGTAAGGTCAAGAGAAACAAGGCCTATAAGAGCCATATCCTTACGAAAAAAACGCCCAAGAGAAAAAGGGGCCTGCGTCAGTCCACTATTTTGAGCAAGGCAGACCACAAGAGAATCAAAAGCGTTTTGGTTGGGAAATAGGAGGTAGGAGATCATGGCAAGAGTTAAAAGAGGCATTAATACAAAGAGAAAGCACAAGAAAGTGCTGAAGCTGGCGAAGGGATTCTACGGCCAAAAGAGCAAAGTCTTTCGTGCAGCCAATACAGCAGTCATGCGTTCCCTCCGTTCGGCTTATCAAGGAAGAAAGCTCAGAAAAAGAGAATTCCGCAGACTTTGGATCACCCGCATCAATGCGGCAGCCAGAGCCAACGATATCTCCTACAGCCGCCTGATGGACGGGCTGCGCAAGGCCGGTATCGAAGTCAACCGTAAAATGCTTTCGGAAATGGCGATCCACGATCCTGCAGGGTTTACGCAGATGGTCAGCCAGGCAAAGGGCGCATTAAAGTAATACGGCGCAGCACAGCGAAAGAACAAATATGAGCCCTTTCCGGGTCCGGCTCTCTTAAGCGGACAGGGAAGGGTTTTCTGCACTCAGAGGTCATCATGCTCACGATCGTAGGATTTGCTCTTCTGGCTTGACGAAACAGACGAATACGTTTGCTGTTTCAATAGAGCGGAGGAGAATAAATGAATAATACAATTGGAGGAAATGACTCCCGCCGGCAACACTGGCTGAAGGCATTTTCTATTCTGATACCGGTGACCGTGCAGCACATGATCAGCTTCGGACTGAATATCGTCGATACGCTGATGATCGGACGCGTCAGCACCGACGCTTTGGCTGCCGTAGGCGCGGCCAACCAAGTCTACGGCGTGTTTGTTATGATCTGTTTCGGATTTCTTTCCGGCGGCGGGGTATACATCGCCCAATACTGGGGAGTCAGAGACCTGGTGTCTATCCGTCACACTCTGGGGCTTATTTACAAAAATACCATTCTGTTCGGGCTTGCTGTGACGCTCCTGGCCCAGTGGCAGCCGGAGTGGATCATCAATCTGTTCCTGCGGGAGCCGGAAGTGACCGCGCTTGGCGTGGACTATATCCGCATCGTATCGCTGTCGTATCTGGTGACTGCCCTTTCCTTCAGCATGGCCTTTTCCAGCCGCTGTATTCAGCGTCTGCGCTGGCCGACAGCCATCAACGCGCTGGCGCTGATCTTGAATACGGCATTGAACTATGTCCTGATCTACGGCAAGTGGGGCTTTCCCGTCATGGGTGTCAAAGGAGCTGCCCTGGCCACACTCATCGCAAGGTTCCTCGAGTTCGGATTGATGGTCGCTTATATTTACAACACGCCGGACCACCCCTTGGCCGCGCGTCTGTCTGAGCTGTCCGGATATTCGAAGGAATTTCGCAATCAAGTTTACAAAACGGCCGGCCCCATCGTATTGTCCGACGGCGCCTATGGCCTGGCGGGCAGTTTGTTTCTGTCCGGCTTTGGTATCATCGGATCGGTGGCGGTGGCGGCATATCAGGTCGTACACATCCTGGGAGAGTTTTCTCAATCCATGTTCTATGGATTGGGGAACGCATCAGCAGTGATCCTGGGAGAGAAGCTGGGGCGGGGAGACGTCAGCGGCGCAGACCGGGACGCCAGAGGGTTTTTATGGTTCGGGCTGGGGCTGATTTCTGTGATCACCGTGCTTTTGCTCCTCGTAAATCCCCAGGTGCCGGGCTGGTATGATTTTGACGCAGTCACTACCGCGGTCCTGGCCCCGGCCCTTACCGTGTCCGCGCTGACCGTGTGGGGCCGGGCCATGACCTATCTGTTTATATGCGGTGTGCTGCGAAGCGGCGGTGATACCCGTTATGTAATGGTCGTAGATATTGCCTGGACATGGCTCTTTGGGATCCCCGTCATGTTCGCCGGCATCCTGTTCTTTGATTTTGTGCTGTGGCAGGCTGCATTGGTAAGGTTCTTGTCGGAATGCACCAAAGCAGTGCAGTTCTATTTCCGCTACAGAACGAAGAAATGGCAGAATGTGCTGACGGAAGCTCAGCCTGATTCCGGTCCCGGCTCCGGGACAAACATTTCGTAAAATAACTTGTTAGGATGGGGGAAGACTGGTAGAATAACAGCGATGTGTCAGGACATAATGATCGTACAAGACGATATCGTATTCGCAGGTTTTACCACCAGGCCCGTCATCGGCGCCGAGCGCCGCAGGGAGCTTGCGGAAGCTGCTGCCAAAGGCGCAGGCGCCGCTGTGCGCCTTAGCCTGGTGCATGGCACCGCTGTGGCGAGGATATCTTTCCCGGATGTGCTTCATGCCCAAAACGGGATCATCGATTGTGAGGAGACGGACGCTGCTGTCACGGATCTGAGCAATGTTGTCCTTACCAGCGGCCACGGCGATTGCCTGCCTCTCTATTTTTACGATCCAGCCGTTCCCGCCATCGGCCTGGCCCACGCAGGCTGGCGCGGCACGCTGGCCAATATTGCCAGGGAAACGGTTGAGGCGATGGTCCGGTACTTTTCTTCCGACGCCAAAGATATCCGGGCGTGGATCGGCCCGGGGATCGGCAGGTGCTGCTTTGAAGTGGATGCCGATGTGGCAGATTCCTTTCTTTGCTCCTTCGACTGGGCTACGGACTGCGTGGATCGTTGCGCCGAGGGGAAATACCACATCGATTTGAAAGAAATCAACCGCAGGCAGCTGGCGGATTGCGGTGTGTCTGCCGTCCAGATCTCAGATCTGTGTACTGTGTGCCTTCCGGACCTTTTTTATTCTTACCGGCGAGGCCGGGAGCGCGAGCGGATGCTCGCCTATATTTGCTTAAAGGGAGATCAATCTCGATGAAAAAAGACAATCAAATGGGTGGCTTCTTTACCCAGGCCATCGGCTTTTTCCCGCTGATATTTCTTGCAGTCATCCTTTTCTTTGCCCGCGGCTCCATGATGAATATGATCAACAACTGGGGCGTGGATCCGCCCAGGGGCGAGGGGGATCCTCTGCTGGAAAAGCATGTTTTTGTACAAGACCAGTATTATCGCAGAGATGTGACAAATCCCGACGAGGTAGTGGAGCTGGAATACGCGACGGTGTCCACACAGCATTTTACAGGGTCGGATCTGTCTGTGACCGAAACGGTGGTCGAGCTGGCCAACGGAGATGTCTACCACCATACCCAGATCCCGTTTTCCGAATATCTGAGCGCCTTCAACCAGTATAAGCTCATCGTGCATTATGAATTCGATGAGGGCTGGGTGACGTACTATGATCCTGAAAGCGAAGAATGGGTCATCAATCAGCGGCTGCGAAGCGGGATATCGATCCCTGCGACCATGGCGTTCATCAATATTGAGAATGAGACCTACCTGGTTTTCGACCATCCCTATGCCTACAGCAAGGGCGAGGACGGCAATATCATCGCCCGGGACGAGCAGGTCGGCAAAATATTTCTCAACTCCCGGGGCTACGGATTTGATTTTGTGATCGGATTCCCCATGGTAGAAGATGTTTATACGGAAATGTGGACGCTGGAGAGCGACAAGCCTCTGGTGGATATGGAGGACCCGGAGGCGTCCATTGCTACGGGCGAGACGAATGCGGAGTTTTGGGCGCGCTGCTGCTACGGATCCGACCATCGCTTCCTGCTGGATGGATACTATACCCGCACGCCGGCTACTTATTCAGGGTATCAGGAAAACGCTTACTGGCGCAGTCCCGCCGTGCATGTACCCTATAACTACATCGTCAACGGCAACGATCGGGCTTCCCATGATCTTGGGTATGTGCAGCTCTATCTGTCCAGCCGGAATATGAACGAAGAAGGCTATTTCCCCACCGAGCCGGAGAGCAGCTGGCTCAAGGAGACTTACGGTATTCCGGGCGGGTATTACGATACGCGTTTCAATGCGGACATGGGGGTCGCGCTGGTCAAGGCTTATCAAAAATACGGCGAGCCCTACTTCCTGGAACAGGCGAAGAAGCTGCTGGCTTTCTACGTAGACTTTGCCAACGCCAACCACTACACTTTCTACAATGATCTCTCCGAAGAAGGCTGGCTCGTTCAGGATTACTGGCACGAAGAAAGCGGCAGCGAGCCGGTCCACTCCGCGCTGAACCATCAGATCCAGGAGATGCAGTTCCTCTATCTGATGGGCACGGAGCTGAAGGATCCTGAAATCATATCTTTGGGGGACAGGCTGCTGAAAGGCGTGGAAATCACCCGGGACATCTGGATCAAGCCCGAGGGGGATCTTCACTACGGCTATACGCCTGAGGGGACTTTTGACCGGCAGGATTATCCGGACCTGACTTACAACGATATGTTCCGGGTGCAGGAGTTGCTGGAAGACATGGGCCGGAACCGAAACACTTCCCTGGACCGGCTCATGAAAGCGAAAAAAGCATATATGGATGCTCAAGGGATCACAACGTATCTTCAGTGAGCTCCAGGGACTCCATGAGCTTTGCGAAGGGGAACCGTTCCTGGAAATAGCGCAGCGTAAACAGATTTGCAAAGAGGATCAGCGGGCGCTCAAAACGATCAAACACAAGCATGCTTCGAGAATCGAGGCATGCTTTTAATTGATCCTCCTGTTCCTTCGGGATCCATCGGGCCAGGGTGTAATCCAGAGGTGTCATGCGCAGCGGGGCATTGTACTCGTTTTCCAGTCTGTACTGAAATACCTCGAACTGCAGCTGCCCTACGGCGCCTAATATCACTTCGTTGTAGATATTGTGATAGACCTGAATTGCTCCCTCTTGGGCCAGCTGCTTGACGCCCTTGTGGAATTGCTTTGCTTTCATAGTGTCTTTGGGCTGTACCAGGGCAAAAAGCTCCGGCGGGAAGGTGGGCAGCGGGTCGAGGAGAAAAGGATCGGGCGCCGTGGTCAGCGTGTCGCCGATCTGATAGGTGCCGGTATCATAGATGCCGATCACGTCGCCGGCGACGGCCACATCGGCTTGGTTTCGTTCATTGGCCATCAGCTGGATGGACTGCGTCAGCTTCACCGGCTTTCCGGTGCGGGAAAGCGTGGCGGTCATGCCTCGTTCAAAGGTCCCGGAGCAGACTCTTAAAAATGCCAGACGATCCCGGTGCGCAGGGTTCATGTTCGCCTGGATCTTGAAAATGTAGCCGGAAAAATTCGGGTCCTCAGGATGGACCGGGCCCTTGGAAGTATTTCTGGGCTGCGGCGCCGGGGACATCTCCAAAAAATGATGAAGAAACTCGGTGACACCGAAATCAACCAACGCAGAGCCGAAAAACACCGGTGTGAGATCGCCGGCGAGGACCTGAGCCTTGTCCAACGGATTGCCGGCCCCCTTGAGCAGCTGCATTTCTTCCCGGAATGTCTTCAGATTATATCCTGTGAGCACGGATTCCAGTTCCGGATCATCGGGTCCCAGCCGGCTCAGATCCAGGCTCCTGGCTTCTTTGTACAAATGGAGGCGGTGCGTCAGGATATCATAGACGCCTTGAAAATTCAGGCCCGAACCGATCGGCCAGGAAACGGCTGCCGCCGGCATGCCCAGCACTTCTTCCAGCTCGGAAAGCAGTTCCAAGGGATCCTTGGTCTCTCTGTCCAGCTTATTGATGAAAGTGAAGATGGGGATCCCCCTCAGCCGGCAGGCGGCAAAAAGCTTTCTGGTTTGGTCCTCTACGCCTTTGGCTCCGTCGATCACCATGACGGCGCTGTCCACGGAGGTAAGGATCCGGTAGGTATCCTCTCCGAAATCATTGTGCCCCGGCGTATCCATGATGGAGATGACTTTGCCCTGGTAATTGAATTGCATCACCGAGCTGGTAACGGAAATGCCGCGCTGCTTTTCGATCTCCATCCAGTCCGATGTGGCGAATTTTGCGCTCCTGCGGGCTTTGACAGTTCCGGCTTCCCGGATGGCGCCGCCGTGGAGCAGCAATTTTTCCGTGAGCGTGGTTTTCCCTGCATCGGGATGGGAGATGATGCCGAATATGCGGCGCCGCTGGATTTCGGCGGGCAGGTGTGCAGAGGTCATAATGATTCCTTTCAATGTATATGTTCAGCAACAGGCTGTGAAAATCCGAAGAGTATTGTATCATAAAAATGCGGTTGCACAACCCACAAGATATAGCGTAGAATGTAAATAGTTCGCAAACACCTTGTGTATGGCATTGCCAGGAGAGGAATGTTCCGATGAAATGTCCCTTTTGTGAAAACCCCGATACGAAAGTGATCGACTCCAGGCCCACCGACGAAGGCCAGGCGATCCGCAGACGGAGAGAATGCGAAGTGTGCGGCAAGCGGTTTACGACCTACGAAAAAGTGGAAGAAGTCTTTTTTATGGTGGTAAAGCGCGATGGACGGAGAGAATCCTTCGACAGGAACAAAGTGCTGAACGGAGTCATCCGCGCCTGCGAAAAGCGGCCGGTTTCCATGGACGCCATGGAAGATCTGGTCTCGGACATCGAGCGCGGCCTGAACAACATGATGGAAAAGGAAGTCAGCAGTTCCCATATCGGTGAAATCGTCATGGACAAGCTCAAAGAACTGGACGAGGTCGCCTATGTGCGATTTGCGTCGGTCTATCGGCAGTTCAAGGACGTAAACACGTTTGTGGCGGAGATCGAAAAACTTCTGGCCAGCACCGTAGAGGAAAGCCGGCAGATGGACGCGGGGAGCAAGGCGGGCAAAAATGGGAAGCACTGAGCGGATCAGGATCGCCATCGACGGTCCCGCCGGCGCCGGCAAGAGCACCATAGCCAAGCGGCTGGCAAAGGAGTTGGGCATCGACTATATCGATACCGGCGCCATGTATCGGGCCATTGCGCTGAAGCTGATCCGGATGGACGTGGATTACAGAGACGCCAAGGCACTGGCACAACTGCTTTCGAAAACCGATGTAGACTTCCGTGACGGTCATGTCCTGCTGGATTGCGAGATCGTGGATGCGGATATCCGGACACCGGCTGTTTCGCAGCTGGCATCCGACAGCTCTAAGGTCTTGGCCATTAGGGAAAAATTGGTTGCGCTGCAGCGGTCTATGGGCAGCAAGAAAAGCCTGGTGATGGACGGACGGGACATCGGCACAAACGTGCTGACCGATGCAGAGTTCAAGTTCTATCTGACAGCTTCCTCGGGCGTCCGCGCAGCCCGCAGGGCTTTGGAAATGCAAGAAAAGGGCGAGCTGCCCGATCTGAGGGCTGTCGAGGCGGATATCATCGCCCGGGATCTTCAGGATTCGACCCGGGAGCACAATCCGCTCTCAAAAGCGGTGGACGCTGTGGAGATCGATTCCTCTTCCATGGGGATACAAGATGTTGTGGATGTTATTTTGGGATATATTCGTCCCGGCTTCATTTCGTAGGCTGGTTCTTCCCTGTTACAGACTATCATGAATGTCATAGGTTATTTTAGGCAACCGGAGGTGGACAATGGATTATTTGTTTTATAACGGCACGATCCGCACGATGAATGAAAACAGAGATACAGTGCAGGCGCTGGGTGTACAGGACGGCAAGATCGTTTTTGCGGGCACGGACCTGGAAGCGGCCGGATTGGACGCGAAGGAACGGATCGACCTTCAAGGCCAGTGCATGCTGCCCGGATTTGACGATTCCCATATGCACCTTCTCCACTACTCTTTTATCAACCGGGCTTTTCCGCTCCTGGGCGTCAATTCTTTACAAAAAATACTGGACAATGCCAAAGCTTATATCGATTCCGTGGAAGAATGGCCCAAAGGCAAGTGGCTTTTCGGCCGGGGGTGGAACCACGAATTTTTCGAAGATGAAAAAAGATTCATCACGCGGGACGATCTGGACAAGATCTCAACAGAGATCCCCATTATATTTATCCGTGTTTGCGGGCACATTGCCGCCGCCAATTCTCTGGCAACGGAAATGATGCTGGCGCATCCGAAAGCCAAAGGCATGATGGACAAGATCGAGGCAGACAAAGGTCTTTTCAAGGAAGCTGCTTTGAAGATCAGCTATGAGATCATGGCTCCTCCGACTCAGGCGGAAATCGAAGACATGATCCTTTACGGTGTGGAGCGCATGAATCGCGCCGGTATTACGACGGTACAGACCGATGATTTCTTGTCTTTGCCGGGGAAAGACTGGCGTACGATCTCGGCAGCCTACAGAAATCTGGAGGCCCAGGGAAAGTTGAACATGAGAATCAACAATCAGGCAAGCTTTGCTACGCCCGCTGATCTTAAGGTTTTTCTGGACAGCGGATTTCCCGATGAATGCACCGGAGACCGCTTTAAGATCTCTGCCATCAAAATATTTCAGGACGGCTCGCTGGGCGCCCGGACTGCGTTGCTTCGGGAGGATTACGAAGGCTATCCCGGCGAACGGGGCATCATGATGCACGATCAGGAAGAGCTGAACCAGATGGTGGGCATGGCCCATGACGCCGGTCTTCCCGCCGTAGCGCACTGTATCGGAGACAAGGCTTCGGATATGATGATCAACGCAGTGGAAGCCGCTTTGGCGAAAAATCCGAGAGCGGATCACAGACACGGGATCATTCATCTGCAGATCACGGACATGGAGATATTGGAGCGCATGAAAAAGCTGGGTATGATCGCCATGGTGCAGCCTGTGTTTTGTGGGTTCGATATGGATATCGTAGCGCCCAGAGTCGGGGAGAAGCGGGCTGCCACTTCTTATCTTTGGAAGACGCTGATCAAAATGGGGATCCACTCTTCCGGCGGCTCCGACGCGCCGGTAGAACGGTTTGACGTGCTGGAAAATATACAGATCGGCGTTACGCGCGAAAAACTGACAGGCGGCCCGGAAAACGGCTGGATGCCCGAGGAGAAGCTGTCGGTGGATGAGGCGCTCCGGATGTTCGGGTACGAAGCTGCCTATGCTTCTTTTGACGAACATCAAAAAGGAACGCTGGAGATCGGAAAAGCAGCGGATCTGGTGGTCCTGGACCGGGATATCTGCCAAGAAGATCCGCATAAGATCAAAGATATCCAGGTGAAGATGACACTTTGCGGCGGAAAGATCGTCTACAAAGCATAAGAGGGCTTAATAAAAGAGAAAAAGCCGCCGTTCCCGCAGTGGTGCGTGGACGGCGGCTTTCATTATCCGTCTTCTTATCAGTCCAGTGCGTGGAGAAACAAGCCGCTGGCCAATTTCGGTTCAAACCAGGTGGATTTGGGCGGCATCATTCGCCCGGCATCCGCTGCCTTGAGCAGTTCTTCCATGCTGACGGGATGCAGGGCGAACGCGACGGCGGCGGAGCCGCCGTCTACGCGGCGTTCCAATTCCCGCAGGCCGCGTATGCCGCCCGCAAAATCGATGCGCGGATCGGTTCTGGGGTCCAAAATCCCCAGGATCGGCTTCAGGATATGATCCTGAAGGATCGATACATCCAGATCGGCGATGGGATCGCCGGTCTCAAAGCCGGGCCGGCATTTGACGCTGTACCACCGGCCGGAGAGATACATGGCAAAGGATCCTTTGCTCTGAGGCTTGTAGACGGATCCCTTAATCGGCGCGATACGGAATCCGGCCTGTTCCGCTGCAGTGAGAAAATCTTCGCGGGAATACCCGTTCAAATCTTTGACAAGGCGGTTGTAGTCCATGATTTCAAGATCGAAAGCAGGGAAGCACACGGCAAGAAATCCTTCATTTTTTTTCTGTTCCAGACGGCGTTTTTGAGCGACGGTCACGGCAGAGGCGGCCCGGTGGTGTCCGTCGGCGATATAGAAGAGCGGCACCTCTTCAAACCCGATGGCCAGGACCTCAATGGCGCCGGGATCTTTTACGAGCCACAGCTGATGCCTCACGCCGTCCGCCGCAGTGAAATCAAAGAGCGGCTGGTGCTCTCCGATCCATTTTTTTACGGTCACATCGATGATTTGACTGCTGCGGTACGTCAAGAATACCGGCTCGGTATGAGCCTGGCACACGTCGAAATGGCGGGTGCGGTCCCGCTCTTTTTCTTCCCGGGTCACTTCGTGGCGCCTGATGATGTTTCGCTCATAATCGTCGATGCCTGCGCAGCCTGCGACGCCGGTCTGCACATGCTTCCCGGAGGTCTGCCTGTAAATTACGTAGCACGGGTCTGATTCCCGGACCAGGATCCCCTGCTCCAGCCAACACATCAGATTTTCCCTGGCTTTTTCATATACGACATCCGCGTAGGGATCCGTTTCGGCCGGCAGCTCGATCTCCGATCTCGAAATGCGCAAAAAACTGTAAGGGCGCCCGGCAGCCATTTCCGCTGCCTCCGCCCGGTCCATCACATCGTAGGGCAGGGCGCACAGCTCCGCTGCAAGCTCCGCCTTCGGATGAATGACGGCAAAAGGGGTAAAGTGTGCCATGAGATATCCTTTCCAGTCAAAATTTTATTTATTATAGCGCATTGAGGCGGAAAGGGGAAGCATGTTCCCGGGAATTGCGCTGTACCGGATCCCGGGTTGTATGCTATACTGAGGAAAAGTTTCCACGCACCGCCAATGGCGGTGGCGGCGGCCCTTGAACAGAAAGTGAGGAACAGATATGCTGATCGGCTTGTTTACTTCGGGATATCAGAGAAATCCGATTGCCCACGCCTTTGAGGATGCGAAGCGCTTCGGTTACGATTATGTGGAATTGTGGGGCGGCCGGCCAAGCACCTATGCGCCGGATCTGAAAAACGGCGAAATCATCGAGATCCTGCGATTGATCGATCGTTATGAAATGCCCGTCAGGGGCTATTCTCCGGAAGCCAACAACTATCCGTTCAACTATATGATCGGATCAGAAACGCAGCGCAGAGACGCTGTGGAGTATCTGAAGCTGTGCTTTGATATGGCCAAAGCCATGGGCGCGGAATGGACGCTGGTAAGCACCGGCCACGCAGGCTATTATGCGACTTATGAGGAGATCTGGGACCGGCTGGTCAGGACCATCCGGGAACTTACTGATTATGCCGAAAGCATCGGACATAAAGTCCTGATGGAAACCACCACGCCCTGGGAGACCAACGTGATCAAAAATGCCAATGACCTGGTTCAGCTCTTTGACCGTGTCCCTTCGGATCATCTCGTGGGCATGCTGGATATCGTGGCGCCTTTTGTCCAGGACGAAAGTATTTTTGCCTACTTCGACAAGCTTGGAAGCAAAATGCAGCACTTGCATATCGTAGACTCCAACGGCGCCGACGAGACTCATGTGCTTCCGGGCGACGGCATCATGCCCTTCAGAGAAACCATGCAGGAGCTGCAGGCCATAGGCTATGAGGGCACCGCCACCATTGAACTGGTTACCGCTTATATCCGCGAGCCGCGCCTTTATGCGAAGAAGGCCATCGATCGCGTCCGCGATATGCTTAAATAGGAGCCAACGATGGATTACTTTATGGGAATCGATACGGGGACCTTCGAGAGCAAGGGGGTCCTGGTGGACAGGGATTTTAGGATCATTGCGGTATCCGCCCATCCCCACGGGATGGAAAACCCAAAGCCCAATCATTTCGAGCATGACGCCGAGGCTGTCTGGTGGCACGATTTTTGCGCCATCAGCCATGATCTTTTGACGCAAAGCGGGATCGATCCTTTGGATGTCAAAGCGCTTGGCGCCAGCGCCCTGGGCGCAGATTGTCTGCCAGTAGACGCGCAGTGCAGGCCCCTGCGCAAAGCGATCCTGTACGGGATCGATGCTCGGGCCGTAGAAGAGATGGAGCAGCTGACGGAGTTGTACGGTGCTGAACAGATCAAGGCCTGGTATGGACGCCCCCTTTGCTCCAGCGATGTGATGCCAAAGATACTGTGGATCAAAAACCATGAGCCGGAGATCCATGCGAAGGCGCATAAGTTTTTGACCGGATCCTCTTATTTGACGGCGAAGCTAACCGGGCGGTATACGGTGGACCGTTTTTTGGGTTTGTCCAGTTTTAATCCTCTGTATCGTGCCGACGGCACTCCCGACGAAAAGCTTTGTGGACCCATCTGCAGGCCGGATCAACTGGCAGAGGTCCTGTCGACCATCGATGTGGCCGGGCGGATAACGCCGAAGGCTGCTGCCGATACCGGACTTGCCGCCGGGACACCGGTCATCGTAGGTACTGACGACTCCGGCGCCGAAGCCATCAGTGCCGGCGTGCTGGAGCCGGGCGACATGATGCTGCAGATCGGATCTTCTGTCTATATGTTTCTTTGCACCGACCGGCTGGTGAACGACGACCGGGTGTGGCGGGAAGAATTTATTATACCGGGAACTTTTGATATATCCGCAGGCACGAACACCGCCGGCACTCTAACGCGCTGGTATCGGGATCAGCTGTTTCCTGATGTCGTTGCCGCGGCCGAAAAGGCCGGCGGAAATGCTTATGAGCTGATAATGCATGGCGCTGCCAGCATTCCGCCCGGCAGCGGCGGTCTTGTTACACTGCCTTATTTTGCCGGGGAAAGAACACCAATCAACGATCCGCTGGCCAAGGGAGTTATATTCGGACTCACGCTGGAGCACACGAGGGATCATCTTTATCGCAGCGCGCTGGAATCAGTGGGTTTTGCGATCAATCAGCATTTCAAGATCTTCCGGGAACACGGAGTTCCCATGCGGAAAATCATGGCCACCGGCGGTGGCACCAAAAATCCGGTATGGCTGCAGTTGATCTCGGATATCACCGGAGAAGTGCTGCGAACGTCCAAAAACACCATCGGAGCCAGCTTCGGGGACGCAATGATGGCAGCGATGGGTATCCGCTATTTTTCCGGATACGAAGAACTGGCCGCCGTGATAGAAGAGGGTCCGAACTATCGGCCGGATCCGGAAAAACATGCGGTTTATCAAAAATATCAGCAAGTTTTCGATGATTTATATCTCCAGACAAAAGACTTGGCACATCGGTTATAAAATGGTAAAATATGGTTCATCGGTCATCCTGGCCTCCGGCTCACCCAGGCGCATCGATATGCTGCGCGAAGCCGGGATCTGTCCCCGGGTGCTGATCCCGGAAGTGGAAGAAGCCGTCAGGCTCCCTTTGGAGCCTCAGCAGCTTGTCATGTGTCTGGCGCTGAAAAAAGCCTTGGCTGCGGAAGAGCAGTTATGCCTGGAGGGCGCAGACATGAGCAGGAGCCTGCTGATCGCTGCGGACACCGTTGTTTACGCCGGCACGGTGCTTGGAAAGCCCGCTTCCGAAAAAGAGGCCATGGAAATGCTTCGCTTCCTCAATGGCCGGACCCACTGGGTATACAGCGGTGTTTGCCTTATGGGAACGCCGGACAGGATCCGGCGTGTCTTTTACTGCGTGACCGGTGTAAAGTTTATCGATTACGGCGAAGAGGATATCCGCAGCTACGTGGCAACGGGCGAATCCATGGATAAGGCCGGCGCTTACGCCATTCAGGGGGGATTTTCTCCTTATGTGGAACGCGTCGCAGGACCCAGAGACAACGTGATCGGTTTTCCTTTGGGCATGATCCTGGAGGAACTGCATGCCCTTGGCATCTCTCTTGAATAATACGGGAACGGGCGCTTCGGAAACGGAGTGACCATGAATATAAAAAACAGCATTGGCCCCATGCTCAGAGAACTCCCGCGAAATGAGCTGCCGCGGGAAAAGATCCTGGCGCAGGGTGTTTCCAGCCTGTCCAATGCAGAGCTGGTGGCGGTTCTGATCTCCAGCGGAAACCGGGAGGAATCGGCTCTGGCGGTGGCCGCCCGGATCTTGGCTCTGGAAGGCGGGTCGCTGTCAAGGCTGACATCATGTCAGCCCGAAGAATTCCAACAACTCAGAGGCGTGGGTATCGCGAAATCCTGCGTACTGGTGGCTGCCATGGAACTGGGGCGCAGGATCGCCGTCAGCCCCGCAGAAAACCGCGTTCGGCTGGATACGCCGGACAAAGTGGCCGAGCTGTTTATGGAAGACATGCGGCACCTCAAAAGGGAGGTATTCCGTGTTGCCCATCTGAATGTGAAGAACGAGCTCATCATGAAGGAGGAGATCTCGGTCGGCGGTCTTCATTCCGCCGGCGCCCATCCGAGAGAAGTATTCCAGACCGCGGTAAAAAAGGGCGTGAATGCGGTCATTCTGGTACACAATCATCCAAGCGGCGATCCTACGCCCAGCCAGGCCGATCGCACGACGACCGATCAGCTTGTTCAGGCCGGCAGGATCCTTGGGATACAGGTATTGGACCACATCGTGATCGGAGACGGCCGCTATGTCAGTTTGAAGCAGCAGCGAATGCTGTGAGATGTTGCATCTGTGCAGAAAGGGATCCGTGTATGTTTAATTTTTACACACGGGACATCGGTATTGATCTGGGGACAGCCAATACGCTCATTTATGCCAAAGGAGAGGGAATCATTCTGGATGAGCCTTCCGTGATCGCCGTGGATGTATACACGGACAAGATCCTGGCAACGGGCTTGAAGGCCAAGGAAATGGGCGGGCGGACGCCTGAAAGGATCCGGGTCATCCGGCCTCTTCAGGAAGGCGTGATTTCGGATTTCATGATGACTCAGACCATGCTCAAAGAGTATGTGGAGCGGATCGTACCGAAAAAAAGAATGTTTTCACAGCTTCGGGCCGTTGTCGGCATCCCGTCGGGCGTTACGGAGGTGGAAAAACGGGCGGTGGAAGAAGTGATACGCCAGATGGGCGCCAGAGAAGTCTATACCATCGTGGAGCCGATGGCGGCAGCCATCGGCGCAGGACTGGATATCGACGAAGCCCGGGGCTGCATGGTCGTCGATATCGGCGGCGGCACGATGGATATCGCCGTCCTTTCTATGGGCGATATCGTCAGCAGCAGCTCGATCCGTTACGGCGGAGATAAAATGGATGAAGCCATCGCACATTTTGTACGAAAAAAATACAATTTGCTGATTGGCATCGCGCTGGCCGAAAAACTGAAGATCGAGATCGGATATGCCATTCCGCCCGACGGGGAGTACCGGGACGTCACGATGACAGCCAAAGGCCGCGACATCATCACCGGTCTTCCTTCGGCGGTGGAGGTGCATTCCGACGACATTATTCTTGCGCTGGAGGATTCGGTAAGGATCATTGTAGATGGCGTCAAAGGCACGTTGGAACAATCTCCGCCGGAGATCGCGGCCGATATTGTGGAATCCGGCCTGGTGATGGCCGGCGGCGGCGCTTTGCTCCGGGGTCTGAATGTACTGCTGGAACGGGAAACCGGTCTTAGAGTACTGGTGGCGGAGAATGCTATGACGGCCGTAGCCGAAGGCACCGGAAAAAGTCTTCAGGACATTTCCAGGCTGCGCTATCATGCCCAGACTTCCAGAAAGTACTGATGACGCAGACGGGAGAAAAGCGTTTTGTTCAAATGGATGAAAGAACATCGGACCATCACATGCTTTGCATTGGCGGCCGCCCTGCTGATCGCCCTGTTGGTTGCTTCCTACGGGACGCATCGGGATCCGCCCTACGCGCTGACCATCCAGGCGGTAATGGCAGAGATCCAAAAGCCTTTTGCGAAGCTGGGAAGGGTCATAGACCGGGGAACCCGGGGCGTTTTTGACTTTCGCTCGCTGGTCGACGAAAACCAGGCCTTGCGGGAGCAGATCGCTGCCCTGGACGAGAAGATCCTGGATTTGCAGTTGACGCGGACTGAACTGCGAGAGTTGAGATCGCTGTCGGAAGCGCTGAATTATCCGGGACTGCAGGAAAGCAAGCTGAAGGTCGCCGCCGGAGTCGTTTCCATGGACGGGTCCAGCCATTTTAATATTTTTACGATCGATGCTGGAACTCGTTCCGGTGTAGTGGCTGACGCTGTGGTGGTCAACGGACAAGGACTGATCGGCCGGGTCGCGGAAACGGGCGACCAGTTCGGAAAAGTGACATCCATAACGGACATGAACAGCAATGTGAGTTTTCGCGTATATCAAAGCGATGAGGAAAGCTACCTGGGCATTGCTTCCGGAAATGGCAGGGGCGGATTGTCTGGCTATATGCTGGATACGGATGCGAAAGTGAATCCAGGGGACCGCCTCGTCACATCGGGATTGGGGTTGTATCCCGCCGGACTTTCGATCGGCACCATTTCCTCGGTGACCGAAAACAGCGAGGCATTGCTGAAAGTAATAGAGATCGAGCCTGCTGTGGATTTCAGGAACCTGTCAAAAGTCCTGGTGGTCGTCACAGGGGATATGCTCTGATGCAGATTCGGATGATTCAGATCATTTTGGCCTACAGTGCAGCGCTTCTGGCGCAGATGAGCTGGCTGAACGCTGTCTCGCCCGGCGGCATATCGGCCAATTATGTGCTGTGCGCGCTGGTTCTTCTGAACGCGCGGCAGCAGCGGCCTGCAGTATATGCGGGGGCCGTTTTTTGCGGATTGCTGGCCGATCTTTGCTTGGGGCAGTATGTGGGGATCGCCGGTTTGTCCTACCTGGCTGTCTGCGCCGCTCTTCGGGCTGTATCCGGCTCTTTCGACCAAAAGAATTTGCTGACGGCAGTATCCACGGTGCTGTGGGCCACGTTTTTGTATGAGGTGGTCTCCTGGCTGCTTTTTTTACTTTTCGGGGGGCATTACCATGTATTGTTTATGTTGTCCAGACTGCCCGGTCTTCTCCTGGCCAACGGCATGATCGTTGGCGTTCTGAAAGGAATACTGCGCTGAAATGATCCGGCTGCTGAAAAACAGGAACAATCAAATCACCCTGGCATTTTTTCTTCTGATGGCTGTGCTGATGCTCAGACTCTTTGTGCTGTCCGTGGTCCAGACGGAGGCCTGGCAGGAGAGGGCATCGGATCTGACGACGAAAACACTGTACACCGCTGCGCCGAGAGGGCGTATCCTGGACCGGAACGGCGCCGTGCTGGCCGATAATATATCAGCCTTTGACCTGACGATCAACCGAAGCGGGCTGAATTCTTCGACGCTCAACCGCGTCATCGAAGGGTTGATCGAAATATTAGCCCGCAATCAAGATGCTCATGTCGATGACTTTCCGATCCTGACCGGCGGAGATGCTTTCACCTTCAGTTATGACAATGTGATCAGCAACTGGTTATCCGGCCAGGATATGCCGGAAGGTTTTACGGCAGAGCAGGCCTTCGATGAGCTGCGCCGACGATATGATGTGTCCCCGTCTCTTGATGTGTACGACGCCCAGCTGGAGCTGCAGAACCGCTATGGTATCTATCCGCCGATTTCGGTTCGCCACATGGCGTTCACCCCGGCGCTGGAAAAGGCCACGTTTCTGGGCCGTTACGGCCTCTCCCCGGACATTTCGGCGGCGGAGGCATTTCAGCGGATCAGGGCGCATTACCAGATCGACCTGGCTCTGAGCGAAGAAGATGCGAAAAAGGTGATGATCATACGAAACAAGCTGGATGCTTCCGGCTATTACGGATATATCCCGGTCACCATCGCTTCGGACGTCTCTTACAATACAGTGGTTGAAATCGAGGAGCGCAGCCACGAGTTTCCGGGCGTGGATATCGTGGCGGAATCCGTCAGGTATTATCCCTATGGAGAGACGGCTGCCCATGTGCTGGGATATATGGGCGCCATAGCCGAAAGCGAAAAAGAATCGTACTACGCTCAGGGATACAGCACAGCGGATCTGGTCGGCAAGGCAGGCATCGAGAGCGCTTTCGAAGATCAGCTTCGGGGCACAGACGGCGTGAAAGTGGTTCAGGTAAACTCCATGGGCGAGAGCATCAGTACGGTTTCTGACACGCGTGCCGGAAGAGGCCAGGATGTAACGCTCACCATCGATGTGGCGCTGCAGCAGACTGCAGAGCGCAGTCTTCGGGAGGTGCTGGCAGCATTGCAGGATGGCGGGACCTATCAAAGCGTTTGGGGTAATGTATCATTCCCGAAGTACGCCAATGCCAAAGTCGGCTCTGCTGTCGTTCTGGATGTTAAGAACGGTGAAGTGCTGGCAATGGCCAACGTGCCTTCTTATGACCCCAATCTTTTCGCCGCCGGCATCAGCAATGCCGCCTGGGATTCACTGCAGGCAGAAAACCCCAGGGATCCCTTGTCTCCTGCGCCTCTTTTCAATGTAGCCGCCAGAACGGCAGTGCAGCCTGGCTCGGCCTTTAAAATGGCCGTGGCCGCCGCAGCGCTGTCAAACGGGCTGGATCCGAAAAAAAAGTATCGGGACGACGGCGCGATCACTGTGGGCAATCGCACTTTCGGATGTCTGGTTTGGAACGAGTTCCGCCAAACTCATGGCTACCTCGATTTAGCCGGGGCCATTGAGGTTTCCTGCAATTATTATTTTTACGATCTGATCAGCAATTATGACCATGCTGCAGGAATTTCCATGGGGATGGCCCCTTCGATGGGCGCCGATGCGGTGACCGATTACGCTCTGCAGTTGGGTCTGGGCATTCCCACCGGCATCGAAATTCCGGAATCTGCCGGAACGGTTCCCTCGCCGGAACAGAAAATGGAGGCGACGGTCACGGCCCTGCGCCGATTTTTGCGAGCGAGAAGCGCATGGTACTTTGATGCGCAAGCGATGGAGGACAGCGAGCTTCTCGATGAGCACATTGAAGAGATCGCATCCTGGTGCAGGGAAGACCCTCCCCGGATTCATGTCTTTTCCCGCTTGGTTGAAATGGGGATACAGAAGGACCGTTTGGATGAATTGACCGATCTCCTTAAATACAGCTATTTCAATCAAGCGCAATGGAACAAGGGCGATTTGCTGAATATGGCGATCGGGCAGGGCGGCAACGCATATACCCCCCTGCAAATGGCCAATTATACCGCAACGCTGGCCAATGGCGGCCGGCGAAATCAGGTGCATCTGCTCCTGCCGTCAGATAAAGAGACTGCAGAAGAATCCGGTGCTGCGGGCTATGTGGAGGCTGAACCTGCCGTATTCGAAGCGATCCTGGATGGCATGTATCGGGTAGCCCACGGAACTGCGGGAAGCGCGTCCCCGGTTTTCAGGGGATTTCCTGTGGACGTGGCGGCCAAGACCGGGTCCGCGGAAAAAAGCGGGAAGATCAACCCGCCTGATGAGGCCGCCTATCTTCAGAAAAACCTTTACCGGATCGCGCCGGCGCTTCAATGGACAGCTGTGGAAGAGCGCGCAGACGAGCTGATGAGGCAGAACCCGGTTGCTTTTCCATCCCTCAACGACGCCGTTCGCAGTGCCGTGGTGCAGCTGTCCGGTTATGCCATCGGGCCGGAGCAGTTGGATGCCTACAAGGAAGACTATGATAATTTTTCCTGGTTTGTATGCTACGCGCCTGCAGAGGATCCTCAGATCGCTGTGGCCATTCTTCTTGTCCAGGGCGGACAGGGGAGCTTCGGCGCGCCGGTGGCCCGGGAGATCCTGGCCAAATATTTCGACCTTGCAAAGCCATAATTGCTTTGAATCCATGCTGAAAAGTGGTAGAATGCACTCAGGCAGTCTGAAGAACAGTAAAGGTCATCATGGGCGAAGTCATCCTTCTTGCCTCCGGTAAAGGAGGCGTCGGAAAAACCACATTTGCGGCAAATCTCGGAGCTACTCTGGCCCTTCGCGGCGCCAGGGTCGTTCTGATTGATTTGAATATGGGGTTGAGAAACCTGGATATTTATCTGGGACTGGAGAATGAAGTCCTTTTTGATGTGGAGGATGTGATTTCGGGTGTTTGCAACGTACGCAAGGCGCTGATCCGTGACCACCGTTTTCCGGAGCTTTATCTGCTTTCTGCCGCGCAATACAAAGAAGTGATCGGCATTACGCCTGCCCATATGAAAGTCCTGTTCAACAAGCTGAGAGAAAACTTTGATATCGTGCTGGTGGATGGTCCTGTGGGAGTCGGAGATAATCTGAAGCTCTGCGCTTCCGGGGTCGACCGGGCCATCGTCGTGGTGACGCCGGATTACAGCGCGCTCCGGAACGGGGACATGGTGGACCGGAAGCTTCAGGAAATGGGCATCGAGAGCCGCTGTTACGTCGTCAATATGGTGAAACCTGAGCTTTTCGGCCGCAATATCGTTCCGGATCTTGGTGAAATGGCAGATATCTTCCGGACATCGATGGCAGGGATCGTGCAGTATGACGAAAATGTCAATATTGCAAACAATCAGGGATATCCGGTTGTTTGCAAGAGGGACACTTACATCGCAAGAAATTTTGATATGATCGGAAAAAGACTGTTCGGATAACTGAGCTTAAAACGTGATCAGTCTGCTCCGGATGTTGACATTCAGCACCAGGGCCAGCGCCGTCATATTGGTCAGGAGCGAGCTTCCGCCATAGCTTACAAAGGGGAGCGTGATGCCGGTGACCGGCATGATGCCGAGGTTCATGCCGACATTTTCAAACACTTGGAAAAAGAGCATGGCGAAGATCCCATAAACGATGTATTCGCCGAAAGTGTCCTCGGCCGCTTCACCGGCTTTCAACAGTTTGTAGAGAAATGCGCCGAACACGAGTAATAGAAAACCGCCTCCCAAAAACCCCAATTCTTCACCGATCACTGCGAAAATGAAATCCGATTCCTGCACCGGCAGCCAGTCCAGGCCTTTTTGAGTGCCCATAAACAGCCCTTTACCGGCAAGCCCGCCGGAGCCGATCGCCATTTTCGCTTGCCAAACCTGATAATTCCCTGCCAGAGTCGTATCATTGGGATGGAAGAAAGCAATGATCCGTTGCTGCTGATGCGGTTGCAGGACCATGTAGACCAAAGGGGATAAGATCACCGCTGTCAGCGCCATCATTCCCAGAGGCTTATACGCGGCGCCGGCGACGACGAGCATGACCGCCGCGATAAAACAGTAAACAAGAGCGTTGCCCAAGTCGTTCTGAAGCACCACGATGACGATCACAGGCGCAGCGTAGAGGAGGGCTTTCAGAATCCCTTTGATGTCCAGGATCTCCTTGCGATGGCGCGTGAGATATCCTGCAAAAAGCAGGATAAACAACACTTTTCCAAGTTCTGCCGGCTGCAGATGAAGACTTCCCAGCTCCAGCCAGCCACGGGTGCCGTTCTGGACGCTGCCCAGCGGAGTGTAAACGCTGAGCAAAAAAAGGATTGTCAGCGGGTATAAAAATTTTTCAATATCGAAGATCCTTTTGTAATCAAACAGGATCGACAAAATCAGTACGGTGATCCCCAAACCGAAAGCAAGAAATTGCTTCAGCATATTCCGGTCAAGAACAAAACCCCCTTCGTAGGCTGTGGATCCGATCATAACGAAACCGATCATCGCCAGGACAAAGGGCCATAAAAGCAGGTACGGATCCATGTTTTTCAACAGATTTCTAAGATGTTGCACGGGGCGAAAGCCTTCGGTTCGGTCAGCAAAAACGGAGCGCCCGGGTGGGGTTATTCTTGACAGAAATACGCATTTCATTATAATATAGATAGATTTGTTATATCAATAGATTTTCTGTCATGGAAAAGATTTCACATAGAAATTTTACCGCATAGAAGATTGCACCGCCTGTTTTCAGGCTTATAAAAACCACAGAGGAGGTGTGTTACAATAGAAGGACTGGGAATCATTGTCAGTCTTGTTGCTCTGATCGTCGGAATGCTTGTGGGATATTTGATCCGGAAAAATAACGCAGAGAAGACAATCGGCAGTGCCGAGACCATGGCCAAAAATTTGATCCTGGACGCGGAAAATCGTTCAGAAACCATTAAAAAAGAGATCGTTATCGAGGCGAAGGAAGAAGCGCACAGAATCAGGACCGAAGCGGAAAAGGATGTGCGCGAGCGGAGAGCGGAGATCCAGAAATCGGAACGCCGCTTATTTCAGAAAGAAGAAACAGTAGATCGCAAATTGGAGGCGCTGGAGCAAAAGGAAGAAAGCATCACGAAGAAGCAGCAGTCTCTGGCGGATAAAGAAAAAGAGATCGATACGTTTATCGACAGGCAGATCAAGGAGCTGGAACGAATTTCCGGCTGTACTGCGGAAGAAGCCAAGCAGCTGCTGCTGTCCAGCATCGAAAAAGAGGTGCGGCACGAAGCCTCGGTCATGATCCGGGACATCGAGAGCAAAGCCAAAGAAGAGGGCGATAAAAAGGCGAAAGAGATCATAACGGGTGCGATCCAGCGATGTGCTGCCGATCATGTGGCCGAAACCACCGTGTCTGTGGTCCCGCTTCCCAACGACGAAATGAAAGGCCGGATCATCGGCCGCGAGGGGCGCAACATCCGGGCAATCGAAACGGCCACGGGTGTGGACCTCATCATCGACGATACACCGGAAGCCGTTATCCTGTCAGGCTTCGATCCGGTCAGGCGGGAAATTGCCAGAGTCGCTCTGGAAAAACTCATCGTGGATGGGCGCATCCATCCGGCCCGCATCGAGGAGATGGTGGAAAAAGCCGAGAAAGAAGTCAATGCCATCATCAAGGAAGAAGGAGAGGCTGCCACTTTCGAGCTGGGGATCCACAACCTTCATCCAGAACTCGTCAAGCTGCTGGGTCGGCTGAAATATCGCACCAGCTACGGGCAGAATGTGCTGAAGCATTCCATCGAAGTGGCTCACCTTGCCGGTCTGATGGCCGGCGAGCTGGGGATGGATATAAAGCTGGCCCAAAGAGCGGGGCTCCTCCACGATATCGGCAAGGCCCTGGACCACGAGGTACAGGGAACTCACGTGGATATCGGCATCGACGTGCTTCGAAAATATAAAGAATCGGAAGCAGTGATCGACGGAATGGCCTCCCACCACGGAGATTACGAGCCTAAAAGTGCAGAAGCGGTACTGATCGCCGCGGCGGATGCCCTTTCGGCCGCCAGGCCCGGCGCCAGACGAGAGACGCTGGACACCTATATCAAGAGACTGCAAAAGCTGGAAGAAATCGCAAACACAACGCCGGGGGTCGACAAGTCCTTTGCGATCCAGGCAGGCCGGGAGATCCGTATCATTGCCAGGCCGGAAGATGTAAAAGACGACGCCATGGCGCTGCTGGCGCGGGAGATCTCTCAGAAGATCGAAAGCGAGCTGGAATACCCGGGACAGATCAAGGTCAATGTCATCCGGGAAACAAGGGCCGTGGATTTTGCCAGATAATCGTTACAACCATACGAAAAGCGAGGCCCGCAGCATCGGTTGCGGGCTTCTTTCATCAGAGGAGCCTATGTTCGTATATCTTGACAACAGCGCAACGACCCGGCCTTATCCTTCAGTGGTACAGGCGGTGACCCGGGCGATGGAGACCGAGTACGGAAATCCTTCGTCCCTCCATCGGATGGGCCTTGAGGCAGAGCAGATCGTCAAGGAGAGCCGCGCCGTGATAGCGCGTTCTCTTTGCGCTTCGCCGGAAAATATCTACTTCACCTCGGGCGGCACCGAAAGTGACAATACGGCGCTGTTCAGCGCCTGGGAGAGCCGCAAGCGCCAGGGAAAACGGATCATTACAAGCCAGGTGGAGCATCCGGCTGTGCTGCGCACCTGCGAAAAGCTGGAAAAGATGGGCGCAGATGTAGTCTATCTTCCTGTCGATGGCCAGGGGATCTTGGAACTTGATGTTTTTCGGGAAGCCCTGAACGAGGACACGATCCTTGTAAGCCTGATGCATGTCAACAATGAAACCGGCGCAGTGATGCCTGTTTCGGAGGTGGCTGAGATACTTCATCGCCGAAATCATTCGGCGATTTTCCATACCGATGCCGTCCAGTCTTACGGTAAGCTGGATCTCGATGTCCGCGCCTGCCCCGTTGATATGATCAGTCTGTCCGCCCACAAGATCCACGGTCCCAAGGGGATCGGGGCGCTTTACATAAGAGAAGGCCTGACGCTTCAGCCCTATGTTTACGGAGGCGGCCAGGAAAGCGGCTTTCGCTCCGGGACGGAAAACGTTCCGGGCATAGCAGGGTTTGCCCAGGCAGCGAGGGAGCAGTGGAAGGACCCTGAGGGCAGGAGGGCCTATGTTGCAGAAGTCAAAGCCTATCTGTTGAAGCGCCTCACGGAAGAGGTGCCGGATCTGTCGCTCCACACACCGGAGCAAAGCGCTCCGTCGGTGTTGAATATAGGATTTCTGGGATGCAAGGGCGAGGTGCTGCTGCATATGCTGGAGCAGGCTGATATCTTC
>CALLHZ010000102.1 GCA_938009115.1 uncultured Clostridia bacterium | reverse complement strand
ACGCATCGACATTCCAGGCCGAGCGTTGGAATGGGTCGGGGTCGACGGGATCCGGATATCTGAGATAGAGGTCCAAAAGGAGCTGCGCAAGCGGCAAGCATGTGCTCAGCCTCCGGCGAACAGAAAGAAGCGCGGCATTCTGGCAGTCTACTGCAGGCTCGCCGCTTCGGCCATGGACGGTGCATTTATGGACCCGGAGCAGCAATAAAGGATCAATGTGCCGTTGAAAAATAAAAGGCCTGCTTCTCTCGAAGCAGGCCTTTGCTGATAAACGGTTATTCAGCCGGCTGGTATAAGTACCTTGCCGGTATCGCCTCGGACTCAAGGGATTGACCCTGCCAGCCCATGGAGAGGGAGGCGGCGATGCCTTTGTCCATGTATTCGATATGGATCTTATACTTCGTGCCCACGACAGCCGGGAATGTATACTCATAGGATTCTTTGCTGTTCCATGTCCAGACATCGATCACCAGCACATCGTCCAGCCAGACCCGCAGCGCGTCATCCACCGTAAACACCAAGGTGGTGTCTTCCGTAAATTTCGCTTCGATATACCCATCCATTTCACCATAGAACCGGTCCGTAGTGATGCCGTCCGGCGCATCCAGGATCCAGTCATAATCGATGGCTCCGACGGTGGTATGCGAAGGAGTTTCGGCGATCTCGCCACCTGCATTCACTTCATAAAACGCAGTGCGCAGGCCTGTCCCGGTCTTCTGCAGAAGGTTATAATACTGCGGCGTGATGTAAGCGTCATAGATTTCTTGCTCCACAAAGAAGTTGGCTTCCGGAACCAGCCCCATAGGTACGCCTTCCGCCTCCCAGAAAAGGAATACGGCAGCGTAAAGGGGCATTTGCTGGTAATCCACTGTGATTGGATAATAAGTGCCGGCCTCCAGATGGATGGGTGTGTCGGAGATGCTGTAGGCAAGACTCAGCAAGCCCCAGTTGTCGATGACAGTCGTATCGCCGATGGTGACGATCACACCGTCGTCGGAATAGGTTTTAAATGTGTATTCTCCGGTTACAGTCGGTTTCAGATAGCCGGTCCAGCGAATGGAAAAGTAGCCCGGCTCCATGACAGGGTCGGGAGCCGCATAACCGAAATTATGAGCGATGCTGCTGTCGATCCGTTTCATGCGAAGCGCGGAAGGGTTGGTCAGATTGCTTTCGTCATAATACTCGCCCAAAAGTCCGTTGGGATATTCCGGATCCACGACTACCGGAGCGAAGACTGCCGTGATCGTCACATTGCCTGTCACTGTCATGTTGCCGCCGGCATCGGGGACCATCGACGGATCCGAGGATGTAAATCCGGTAAACTGATAGCCTTCCGCGGGAGAAACCGTAAAATGGACACTCTCGCCTTCGGTGATCTCGGCATAAGTGGGTGTCACGGTGCCTGCGCCTGTGGGGCTGACCGCAGCGTTCACTGTATAAACGGTGGCCTCCAGCATTGCCTCGGGCAGATCGAGAGAAGCATATAGAGAGCCGTAATTGACGCGGGTGTTGCTGCCGGCCATATTGAGGCTGTCGGCGACCAGACGTCCCGTGACATGGCTGGATCCGCCCAGGGTGACGGCTGCATTGGGTGCATAGAGCAGACCGGTAAGTCCATCGTTGTTGGGGAGGCTTACGGACGAAGCGTCGGTGATGAGGCTTCCGATGATGGAAAAATTGGTGGGGCTGACAATGCCGGCGACGCCGGTATAAACCACGTTCCCGTAGAAAGGAACGGATGCATGAAGCGGCAGATAGTCATGCGCTACGATATAGACTCGTCCCGGGTCGTCGGAGGTGTTGTCGATCAAAACCGGCTGGGTTCCGGTGTAATCATTCACATAAAGGTACAATGTGTTGGCGCCTGTGACCTGCATCACGAGCCAGGATGTAATGTTGAGCGTGTCTATCACGACGTGCAGGTCGCCGCTGCCGGTGTTGAATGTTACGCTTTTCGACTTCGTAATATCGAGCTTGCCGATGTGAATGTCCTGGTCGATCAGCAGCGCTTTGTTGTTCGACTCAACGGCTGTATAATTCCCAATAGCCGGGGCATCCGCAAGGTTCGGAAAAGCGGCGTCATAAGAGGTCTCTGCAAGTTCGACATCCTTATCCGCATATTCGGTATAGCTGACATCGTAATAGTCCGTGCCGTAGAGAGGGTAAGAATAAGGAGTTCCGGCTTTTCGATAAATCGTTCCCGTAACGAAAGTCCTTCCGCTGAAGGTGATGCTGCCGTTTGCCGTATACAAATCCCCTTCGATGCCCGAGGATCCGGCTGCGGCGTTGAAATTGTTGTTGATATAAACCGCCATCGCTTCCGGATCCGGCTCAGCAACAGGAACAGCAAAAACCGCAGCGGTATTCGCCAGCAGCAGGACGATTGTCAATCCTATGGAAAGGAGGCGGCGTGTTCTCATTTGGATACTCCTATTGCGTGATGGATACGGTTTTCGTGGCGGCGTCCCAGGCGACTGCTGCGTCCAGGGCTTCGGAAATGAATCGGATCGGCACCAGTGTCCGGCCGTCCCGTATCAACGGCGGAGATTCCAGTGTCATCGGCGAATCGTTGACCAAAGCGAAATCGCTGCCGATCATCAGAAATATGTAAGTGCCCTCGTGCCGAATCTCAATGCTCCGGGAGCCGGCGTTCCAGCAGATGGACTCGTTGCTCACGCCTAAAGCGTTCAATATGCTTCGGAACGGGAGCATGGCCCTTCCATTCTGGATAACTGCCGGCGTATCGGCTACGACAGGTGATCCGTTGACGTACACAGATACTTCGCTTTCGGCAAAGGCTGCAAGCGTTGAAATCAAAAGGCTCAAACATAGGATGCAAAAGATTCGCTTGTAGTTTTGTCTGTATCGCATGTTACTCTGTGCCGCAGGTTCCGGTCGCTTCCTTTTTGAGGTTAAATAAGAATTATTCTTATTTAATTGAATTGTATACTATTTAACACAAATGTCCAGCGTTTTGTATATAAAAAAACGCAAATATTTTGGTAATTTATTATACTACTTCCATTGAAAATGAAAAGAAGTTTTTCTTCATAAGGCAAAGATTGCGAAAGAACTCGAATCCGGATATAATTTCTGGATGCAAAGGCGGCAGAACGGAGGCGGCAGTGATGGATGTCGGAATGATACAAACAAGTTTATTGAAATGGTACGACAGCGGCAGACGGGATCTGCCCTGGAGAAAAGACACAGATCCTTATCGGGTTTGGGTCTCGGAAATCATGCTGCAGCAGACCCGTGTTGAGACAGTTATACCTTACTACTTACGTTTCGTGGAGGCAGTACCCTCGGTCGAATGCCTGGCGCAGATTTCCGACGAGGCGTTGCTGAAACTATGGGAGGGCCTGGGTTATTACAGGAGAGCGGCGAATCTGAAAAAAGCTGCCGTACAGGTGATCCAACAATATGCAGGGCGGCTGCCCGGGGATGTTTCCGAACTGCGCCGACTGCCCGGGATCGGACTTTATACGGCCGGTGCTATTGCCTCTATTGCTTTCGGCAGGCCCGTTCCGGCAGCCGATGGAAACGTGTTTCGCATCATGGCCCGTCTGAAGGGTCTTGAAGAGAGCATCGATGACAGCATCCTTCGCAAGAAACTGACATCGGAGCTTTCCTCCTGGATCCCTTCAAATCGGCCGGGAGATTTCAATCAGGCTTTGATGGATCTGGGCGCTACGATCTGTCTTCCCAACGGCATGCCTCTTTGCCAAAAGTGTCCGCTATGCGGGCAGTGCAGAGCGTATGAACAAGGGAAGACCTCAGAAATTCCGCGCCGTACAGAAAGAAAGGCCCGGAAAGTTCAAAGGAAAACATTTTTTCTAATCTTCCTGGATGAAAAGCTGGCCTTGCAGAGAAGGGTAGAAGGCAGCCTGCTTGAGAATCTGTGGGAGCCTCCGGGCATTGAAGGATGGCCGGACGAAGCGGATTGCTTGCATATGCTGAGAAAATGGGGGATCACGGCGCCGAATATCGAGCCCTTGCCTTCTGCAAAACATGTATTCACTCATCTGGAGTGGCATATGCATGCATTTCGTATTGCCCCGGTTCAAAACAAAGAACCGGAGCGTTGGGTCTGGGTTTCGGCCGAAGATTTGGCGGCCCGCTATCCGGTTCCGGCTGCGTTTCGTTATTATTTGGATCTGCCCGGTCTCTGGCGGTGATCTAAAAGTTTATCGTCTGGATCGGATCTCCAGCTTGTTGGTACGGACCATCTCCACAAAGCGGTCTGCGAGGACAGGGTCGAACTGGTAGCCGGCGCTTTCCTCGATCCGCATCAGCGCTTCTTGGATCGGTACTGCAGGCTTGTAGCACCGCTCTGAGATCATAGCGTCGAAGGAGTCCGCCACACAGAGGATGCGGGCCGTCAAGGGAATGTCCTCTCCCGCAATGCGTCTGGGGTATCCGGTCCCGTCGAAGCGCTCATGGTGCCCCAAAACGGCAGGAACGACGTAATCCAGGGACGGGAGGTGGCGTATGATGTCGATGGACGCCTCCACGTGTCCTTTCATGATTTCAAATTCATCGGCCGACAACCTCTCCGGCTTGTTCAGGATCCGTTCGGGAATACCGATTTTCCCTACGTCGTGGAGCAGGGCAGCCTGACGGATGTTTTCAACGATGTCTTCGCTCAGGCGGACGGCCTTGGCCAGTTCTGTGGCATAAACGGCCACATTGTCCGAATGGTTGAATGTATAATGGTCTTTCGCATCGATGGCGGCGGTCAGCGCGTAGATGGTCGATTTGTACTCATCGTAGATGTTGGCGTAGTCAGGTTCCTGAACCACGATTTCCCGATTCTGAACAAAGGTATCGAAAACCTTGATGGCATTTTTACCTTTTCTTTTGATTTGATAGATCGCCTGATCGGCGTTTTCCACCAGTTCCTTGACGGACTGGGCCCCGTAGGGATATACGCTGATCCCGATGCTCACTGTCAGACGCTTTTGGTGGTAGTCCGCAGAATAGCGGCGAATGTCGCCGATCTGGTCCCGGATGGATTCGGCGATGCGTTTGACGGCATACACGTCGTACCCCGGCATGATTACCGCGAATTCTTTTCCGCCGTAACGAGCCACATGACAGCCTTTCCCGACCGTCTCACGGATCAACTGGGCGATCGTCTGCAGCGCCTGATCCCCGTTTTTGACTCCATATAATTGATTGAACAGTTTAAAATCATCAACATTGATGATCATTAGGGCCAGTGACAGGTCCCGGTTTTTGTTGAATTCATCCTGGAGCGTTTCGTAAAAATATCTCCGGTTCAGGGTGCCTGTCAAATGATCGGTCCTGGCTTCCCAATAAGCCGTTTCGTAGGTGTGCGCGTTTTTGATGGCAATGGACGCCACTGCGCCGATGGAAGAAATGGTACTGAGATCCCGCTCGGACAGTTTGCTCTTTCTGCCTTGCTGCGAAAACAGGATGATGCCGATCAGACTGCTGTCGTCCTTCAGGCTGATGCAATGGGAGATGTTCATTTTCGCCAGCTGCATTTTTTCCGATTCCCACATGGATTTGTAGGCAACGGAATGCGTGAACTCTTCCATGCTCAGGCATTCCTCGTGCTTTTCCAGCCAGGAGACGATGGGGCTGTCCCTCCGTATGACGAAGGACAGATCGGCCAGGGACTGGTCGCTGTAGCGCATGATAAAATCGCCGTTTTCGCTTTCCGGGATGCTGATAAAGATCCCCAGTATATCGGTTGCCCGGGCGATGGCGGAGACCGTGTTTTCGAAGATGGTCTTCAGGTCCAGACTGCGGGAAGCCTCGGCGCTGAAGGTTCGCAAGATCTCGTTCTGGTGTTCTTCTTCCCTTACAAAAATGTTGGTGATGACTTTTTTCCACAATATCAAAAGGAGGGAAACGATCAACACAAAACTGACAAGATAGAGCGGAAGTGCGTTGCCGTCCAGCAGTCGCGGCCATGCCGAAATGATCTTGTCCATGTACGGCAGCAGGGAGTAGAACGCCAAAAATCCTAAAACCACGCAGAGCAGATACCCGACGCTTTCCGAGGCTATCATTTTAAGCTTGAAGAGCTTGCGCTTTACCAACGTAAAGATCAGGAAGACCGCATTGACCACACCAGCCAGGATATCCATGGGAAATCCGCGAAAAAAAGGAAGAACGATGGCAAAGTTCCCGGCGAAAAGGATCAGGATGCCGATCAATATGGGCGTTATTTTCTTTCGGAGCGCCATATTCCGTTTGCACTTTTCATAGATCAAAAGCAGCAGGTGGATGGCGATGGCAGCAGGCATGATAAACACCACCGCCGCGAAAGCGGAAATGTCATCGTAGACCATCTGTGATACACCGTTTACGGTGACGATGGTCGGCCAGCGCATCAGAAGGCCGGAGGGGATATTGATTAAGAAGCAGGCAAGCAGCAGGACAAAGTACAGCCGGTTAAAGAATTTCCGCTCGGCGCCGATAAACGCAGTGATGAACTTGAAATAGCTGAACATGATGAGAAACATGCCGCCCAGCGAGACGTGATACCAAAAGACGTAAGTCGGCCAGAACTGCACCCGCATCAGAAGGGAGCCGCCGGTCCAGAAAATCATGGCCAGCAGAAGAAGCTTGAAAGCCTGGATCAGGTTGTCTTTTTCCGCATTGATGAAAATCATCAACATGAAAAGATAACTGAGGACCGCAATACTTGAAAAATACTCGAAAAGACCGCTGGTCATCGGTGCACCCGCCTTTCGGCAGGGTCGATCTCCTGCAGGCGCAGCAAGTCGTCCAGATCATATTTTGCCGGATTCATTTTAACGATGGTCTTTCCGTATTTTCTTTCATATGCTGCAAAGGTACCGCACCGGAGGGCTGTCACGATCAGCGGATCCATGCCGAGGATCTTTTTCAGGTCGCGGTAATCCTGGTCGATATATTTGAAATAAGTAGTCAGGATATCCTTAATGATCTCCGTTGTGACCGCGCGCTGAACCAGCTCTTCTTTTTCCATTTCAATGAACAGCTGCATATAAGGGTGATTTTTTTCGGTGTAGGCCTTGCAGGCAGTCCAACCGCTGACGGCAAAGCCCGACAAATCGATGGCGTGCTGGATGCTGTCACGGGAGATGCGCGTAAAGCCGGCTATGTCGATAATGGACGGGACCCGGTCAACATATTCAAAACGGGGAATGACCGTCTCGTCTTCTTTGCTGGAAAGGCCTGCGCAGCGGTACACGTCGCCCACCCGGTAACGGGCAAAGGCGCCACCCTTTAAAACTGTCAGGACGATTTCGTATTTTTCTCCGGGGATCACCTGATCCATCAGGTAAGTCGGCGGGACGTAGTCAGGATCGTCCATGCTCCGCAGCATATCTTTTTCGGGGATGAATTCATAGAAGCAGGAATCAGGGAAGAAATACATCCCGCTCCGGGTCCAGGTTTCAGTACCGATCAGGGACGGCTCCGTGCCTGCGAAAATTTCCATGGGACGAATGCCCCACAAGGCTTCCAGATCGTCTTTATAGCTGTTGTTGTCGGTTCCTGCCACCATAAATCCTTTCAGCTTGAAAAGATCTCTGGGCTCCAGACTGCGACTCTCTTTCCTGCATGCCTGCCGGGCCTTGAGGATCCGCCAGACCATTTTGAGCTTGCATTTCAGCAGCGAGGAAAATCCTCCGGAGGAAGAAGTGGAACCCAGGCTCAAGCTGATGGCATAAGCAACGCTTCCCAAGCCGAAAAACAGCTCCACGTCCTGCTGCATGGCCATTTTGAAGCCCAGCTTGTTCCGCTCCGAAAAAGTCATGTGCTCCGCTTCCTTGACGGGCGGCAGGAACTGAATATCGATATGCTCGTTGAGCGCATGGGGCAGCAGTCCTGTGGCATAAGGCAAAGGCGCCAGTCCGTAGAGAAGTTTATCGCGGGGGTCCACATTGATGTGGCCCTTTTGGGTTGTGGTGGCAAGAATCAGGCAGGCAGCCACATTGGTGCTGAAAGTGTCCAGCATGCTTCGTGTATAAGGGGCGACTTTGATCGGATGTTTGCCGCCTTCCCAGGTAGTCTGGATCCAGATCACCGGGTTGTCGGGCAGCAGATCGCCCTTTTTCTGTAAAAGGATATCGGAATAGTCCTCGTAGGAAGTGAGAGGCACCATTTTGCGGAATTCTTCGATGGTTTTGGGCGAGCGGCCTCGCAGGATCGACTGCCCCAGCGTTGAACGGGACCACATCCGGATCTGCTCTTCCATAAGCCTTTTCTGGATCGCCATATATTCGTCCATGGTCAAATCAAGGAACCCGCAATAGTTTTCCCAAATCAGCCCGTATTGTTCTTTTTCCAGCTTATCCTTCAGATTCATGGCACTCTCCCGGCGAAACCCTGATCGTACGCAGTCCTTTTCGGATGCTGCGGCGGTTTGGGATGATAAACGGGGTGGATAATCGATAGCTTTCATAAGCGCGGAGCGTGCTGGGAAAGGTCCAGCGATCCTGCATCAGTATGTATAAAAAATTGAAGCATATGAAAAGAAGCGCCATGGCCGCAACTTGCCTGTCCGGGCGGATCAGGCACAAAGAAGCGTACAGGCCGCTGAAGCACCAGAATCCGGGATGACGGCAAAGCGCATACACGCCGCGGTCACATACGGTTTTGGGTTCATCGTCGCACAGATAAGTCGACCGGAAAGGAAGTGCAACAAAGAGGGTGTAGACCAGCGCTGCCAGAAACAGGGCTGCCAGCATAATGCCGGCGAACCGGGGCGCGGTAAGAGAAAACGGAGAGGGCAGGTCTCTGCCCACGATCAGCGCAGTGGCGGATACGACACAAAAAACCCCCGCCGCAAAGCTGCAGTGAAGCAGTTTATGATTCCATTTTACGCTGTTGATGTCGTACACGAACAGGCAAGCAAATCCTAGTGAACCTATCGTCAATGCTGTCATGTTGCCTCCGTTATTCACACGTACCTTTTATTATACATTAATGATGTATTACGTCAATCATAAGGAGGCAATTTTATCTCAAAAAATGGAAATCTGAAAGGAGCTGCTGCGGATGATATTATTGTTTGAATTTTAAATCCATATCATTTATACTGTTTCTATTCATTTGCCGGGCAGATTGGCCTAAATGGGCAGGAGCCTTTTACTTTGAAAGTATTGCGTGACAAAAATTCCATCGATGCAGTCCGGAGCGAAATGTTTGCCGGGCCGGGTGCTGCGGAACGCCTGGCCTGCATCCTTATGCTTTTGACGTATCCGGAACCGGCTCGACCGTTGATGCCGGATACGGCAGATTTCGCTAACGTGATAACGGGGGCATATCGTCTCATGAAAAAGGCCGGCCGATCCGGGATGTCCAGCTGCATGCGTACAGAATGAGCTGAAAACCCGTCCGGTCTTCCTTTCAGAAACCGGAGGTTTAATATAAAAATGATTACTTCAGATAAAAATATATTTACTTTTCCTCAGTATGAGGAACCGGATTTTCGCGGCGACGCGTTCACGGCGGCGCCGGACGCAATGCTGCAGCCGGCGCCCGCAGACGGCGTTGCGCCTGACAACTATCATGCGACCACCATTTATCCGGAATATTTCAAAAGGAACGGCCAGTGGGTGCTGCTGGAGGAAAGCCGCATGGATTGCGCTGTTGTGGTCGGCGCAGACGGCATTCCCGACGCCAGGGAATTCCGCAACCTTCGGAAAGGCGACCCGGTAGTTGTGGGGCGGCAGGATGACGGAAGCTGTGGGATCTATGTTCACGCTGCTTGTTTCTGCAGCCCGGGCGCCGGCGGCAAAGAGTTTGCCTTTCGTGCAGGGAGGTCCCGGGAAACTGCCTATTCCAAAGATTATGACCAGCTGGCGGCGCTGCTTCGTCACGAAAGCGAAAACGGATATGTGGTATGGGTCCTGGGTCCTGCGGTGGTATTCGATTATTATGCGCGAAAAGCCCTGTCCGAGCTGATCGGAAAAGGGTATGTGGATGCGCTGCTGGGCGGCAATGCGGTGGCGACCCACGACCTGGAGGCCGCTGTGCTGGGAACGGCTCTGGGACAGGATATATACGATCAATGTTCTGTGGAAAACGGCCATTATAACCATCTCGACGTGATCAACAAAGCCCGGTCGGCCGGGAGTCTGGAGCGCTTTGTGAAAAACGAAGGCGTGAGGGACGGCGTGGTATATGCGTGCTTGCAGAAGGGTGTTCCCATGGTGTTGGCAGGCTCTATACGGGATGACGGACCCCTGCCCGGTGTCTTTGCCGATGTCTACGAAGCTCAGGAGGAAATGCGCAGGCACACGAGAAAAGCCACCACCGTCATCGCGCTGGCTACCCAGCTTCACACGATCGCAGCAGGCAACATGACGCCGGTCTACCAAAAGCGTGACGGCAGCATACGTCCGGTATTTATCTACACGGTTGATATGTCGGAGTTCGTGGTGAACAAACTGCGGGACCGGGGCAGCCTGGAAGTGACATCCATTGTGACGAACGTTCAGGATTTTGTCGTCAAGCTGAATCATGCCCTCGAAGGCTGAAATGAAAACAAAGAGCCGTACCGGCCTTTACCGGTGCGGCCCTTCTTTTATTGGACCTGTTATTCTACATCCACCATCACGGAGTGAACGGTTTTGTTCTGCTTGGGGACCAGGATCCGCAGTATGCCGTTTTCCAGTTTGGCTGAGATGCCTTCAGCCTGGGCGTCTTCCAGATAAACCGAACGGCTCATGGAAGAATAGCGGCGTTCACGATGAATGTAGCGCTTGTCCGAGTCCTCTTTGGACTCTTCCCGGGTGACGGAGATCTGAAGCCTTCCTTCGTTCAGCTGAACGCTGATATCCTTCTTCTCCACGCCTGGGAGTTCGGCTTCCACAACATAATTTGCCTCCTCGCTGACCACATCTACCTTGAATGTGTCATAGGACAGATTTCGCCTGAAGGGCCAGTCGCTTGAAAAAAAGTCATCAAGCATGTTGTAAAAGCTGTCGGTGCTTGTCTGAGGCGTCATTTCCCTTCTGCCTCTGTTGAACGGGATCAATCCTGTCATGATCAACAACTCCTTTCCAGTCGTTACGACGTATTGTTAGCACTCTCTATTGATGAGTGCTAATTATTATTTAGCATACAGTACTGCCCGTGTCAAGCATTTGCGGGATTTTTTTCAACATTTTCCGGGAGACGGCGTACAAAGCCGGAACAATTAAAAACACACCCCGAAGGGTGCGTTTTCCAGGCAATGCTACTGCTTTTTTTTCCCCAGGTAAGCTTCCTTGATGCTTTCGTTGGCCAAAAGCTCCTCGCCGGTACCTTCCATAGTGATGGTTCCGGTCTCCATCACGTAGGCCCAATCAGCGATCTTCAGCGCATGGTTGGCGTTTTGTTCGATCAGCAGTACTGTGATGCCTTCTTTGTTGATGGTGCGGATGATATCGAAGATGTCCCGGACGATCAGGGGCGCAAGGCCCAGGGACGGTTCATCCATCATCAGGAGCTTGGGCCGGCTCATCAGCGCTCTGCCCACAGCCAGCATCTGCTGTTCTCCGCCGGAAAGGGTACCCGCGAACTGCCAGGCGCGCTCCTTGAGCCGGGGAAAGAGCGCATAGACCCGTTCCAGATCGTCCTCCAGCTTGTGGGTGTGTACGTAGGCGCCGATCTTGAGATTCTCCAACACAGTGAGATTGGCAAAGACACGACGACCCTCCGGCACCAGGGTGATCCCCATGGAGACGATGTCATCGGGGGCTTTTCCCGTGAGCTGCATCCCTTCAAATTCGATGGAACCGCCGCTGGCTTTCACGACGCCGGCAATGGTGCGCAGCGTGGTGCTTTTTCCGGCTCCGTTGGAGCCGATCAGCGTCACGATCTTTCCCCTGGGGACCTCGAGGGAGATCCCCTTGACGGCATGGATCCCGCCGTAGTCCACCCGCAGATCGGTGAGTGTCAGATAGCGGTCATTGTTCATCTTCAGCCACCCCCAGATAGGCGTCGATCACTCGCTGATCGTTTTGGATCTTTTCCGGCGTGCCGGCGGCGATCAGCTTTCCAAAGTCCAGTACATAGATTCGGTCCGAGATCTCCATGACCAGGTTCATGTGGTGTTCGATCATGAGAACGGTCAGGTGAAACTCCTCTTTGAGCCGATGGATGAATCCGGTCAGCTCATTGGTTTCCTGAGGATTCATTCCGGCAGCAGGTTCATCCAGCAGCAGGAGACTGGGCTCCGTTGCCAGGGCTCTTGCGATTTCCAGGCGTCTTTGTTTCCCGTAAGGCAGGGAGCTTGATATCTCATCCCGCACATCATAAAGGTCCAGAATGTTCAGCAGCTCGTCGGTCTCCCGGCGCATTTTCTGATCTTCCTGGCGGTTCAGCATAAAAGCGGCGGCGAAGAGATTGGCGCGGATGTTCATATGCCTGGCGATCAGTACGTTTTCAAAGACTGTAAGGCTTTTGAACAGGCGGATATTCTGGAATGTTCGGGCTATGCCCAGCTTGGTGATCCTGTCCGGTGTCTTGCGGACGATCTGGTCGTAGGAACCGATGTTTTCCCCTGCGTACAGCTTGCGCATTTTACCCTGGGGGCAGTTGCTGATAACGGTCTTTCCGCAGAATTCCACAGACCCGTTTGTGGGTGCGTAAACGCCGGTGATCACATTGAAAGCCGTCGTTTTTCCCGCGCCGTTGGGGCCAATGATCGCAACGATCTCTCCCCGGTCGACATGCATGGAAAGGTTGTTGACTGCCACCACGCCTCCGAACTGCATGGTGACGTCATTCAGCTTTAGTACAGTATCAGTCATGGCTCTTCGCCTCCTTTCCGCCTTTCTTGTGCTTGCCCTTTTGAACAAGGCGCTGAAGGAAAGCATAGATCCCGTTCCAGGAGAACTCCCGGTTCCCCAGGAGCCCCTTTCTGTAGTAGAGCACAACCGTCATAAGGATCAGTGAAAAAATGACCATGCGAAAGCCGCTCCGGAACAGAGGCACGCTGAATCCCCCGATCACCAGAGGATCGTCGAAGAAGCGGAGCCATTCCCGGCCCGCCGTCATCAGAAAGGAGCCCAGGATGCTGCCGGTGATGCTTCCGATCCCGCCCAAAACCACGATCAGCAGGATGTCGTAGGTGAGGCCGATCTGAAAGGTCTTGGAGTCGATGGAACGCATAAAGACCGCCAGCATGCCTCCGCTGATCCCCGTGAAAAAGCAGCTGATCACAAAGGCCATCTGTTTGTGCTTGAACAGATTGATCCCCATGGATTCCGCTGCGATCTCGTCTTCCCGGATCGCTTTGAAGGCCCTGCCGTAGGAAGACCGGATCACCAGGATCATCAGAAAAATACAGAGGGCGGCGACAAGGAAAACCATCAGAGTGGATGGAAATCCGGGAATACTCTTAAGCCCGTAAGATCCGTTCGTCACCTTGTCCAGCATGGGCGCTGCGATAAAGGCCCGGATGATCTCGGAAAAACCGAGGGTCGCAATGGCCAGGTAATCGCTTTTGAGGCGAAGGACAGGATAGCCGATCAAGAATCCCATAAAGGCGGCAAGGAGGCCGCCCAGGATCAGCGCGGCCCAAAGCGGCGCCGAGGCTTCCGCCAAAGGCTCGGCAATGCCGTTGATGTAGTAAACCGCAGGGCGTTGGGCAACGGGGATCGTCAGGATCGCCACGGTATAGGCCCCGATGGCCATAAATCCTGCCTGGCCCAGAGAAAACAGCCCGGTGAATCCCGTCAGTAAATTCATGGCAACGGCGACGACGGCATAAATGGCGCTGCGCTGGAGGATCGCCAGCGGATAGCTGTAGGCAGCCCGGTCGCTGTCCATGAAAACCAGGATCGCCACCACAAGGCCCGCAAAGACTGCGGAAAGGATGTAGTTTGTTTTTTTGTCCAGTGTCTTCATACCTTATCCGTCACTTTCTCCCCGAAGAGGCCTGTGGGCCGGAAAAGAAGCATCACAATGAGAATGGCAAAGGTGAATGCGTCGCTGAAGGTCGAATACCCCAGCGCGACCAGGGCAGTTTCTCCGATGCCCAGAATAAAGCCGCCGATCACAGCGCCGGGGATGCTGCCGATCCCTCCCAGCACTGCCGCAACGAAGCACTTCAGGCCCGGCAGTGTGCCGCTGAAGGGAAAGACGGTCATGCGGTCTGTAAAGTACAGGACCGAACCGACAAACGCCAGCAGCGAGCCAATAGCGAAGGTTGCGCTGATCACTTTATTGATCCGTATGCCCATGAGCTGAGACGTTTCGTAATCCTTGGAGACGGCACGCATGGCCATACCCAGTTTCGTATGGTTGATCAGTGCGATCAGCAGCAGGGTCAGCAGGATGGTTAAAAAGGGCGTGACGATGGTGACCAGCGAGGCGGATAAATCACCGATATGAAGGATCTTCTTTAAAAATGGTATATCCGGATAGCCCCGGGGCAGCGCTGTAAAGAGATAAGTTGCCAGGTTCTGCAGCAGATAAGATACGCCGATGGCGGAGATCATGATGGACATCCTGGGCGCGCTGCGCAGAGGCTTGTAGGCCACGCGTTCGATGGCGACGCCCAGCAGCACCGTCAGGCACATGACCAGAGGGATGGCCAGAAACCACGGCATGGAGGCCACCGCGAAGATCATGAAGTAGCCGGCCATCATAAAAATATCGCCGTGGGCAAAATTGATCAGACGCAGGATCCCGTACACCATGGTGTATCCGATGGCGATCAGCGCGTAAGCGCCGCCCAGGGATATCCCGGTCAGTCCGTGCTGCAGTAGTGTGACACCGCTCATGGAAAACTCCTTTTTGATTTGTTTCGAAAACCGCAAGAAAGGGGCGGGAGCTGCGCGCTCCCGCCCGCTTGCGCATAGAGCAGGATTATTCGACGGAAACGTTCATCAGGAATCTGAATTGTCCGTTCTCAACAGTTTTAATGAAGGCCATGTCCTTGTTGGCATCTCCATTCTCGTCGAAGGAGATAGCGCCGGTGACGCCTTCGATGGATACGCCTGCCAGAGCGTCGCGGATGGCGGTGCTGTCTGCGGAGCCGGCCTGGCGGATCGCTTCCAGCACGGTGATGTAAGCATCATAGCCCAGCGCTGAAACAGCGGGGATGATCTCGTCTTGGCCGTTTTCGGCCAGATAGGGCTTGAATCCGGTAATGAACGACGCTGCCTCGTCTGTGGCGGGTTCTGCTTCGTCAAAGAATGTGGAGAGCACGATGCCTTCCGCATCAGCGCCGGCATTCTCGATGATGGTGGCGTTTTCCCAGGTGTCGCCGCCCATGATGGGGCAGGTGATGCCCAGTTCCCTGGCCTGCTTGATGATCAGCGGCGCCGTGGTGATGGAAGAGGGGGCAAAGATGACGTCGGGCTCTTCTGCTTTGATGTTGGTCAGGATCGCCTTGAAATCGGTCTGGTTGGTCTGGAACTGCTGTTCGGACACGACAGCGCCTTCACCGGCCAGGTCGTTGAAGGCCTGTACGAAGTAGGAACCGAGCCCGGAGGAGTAGTCGTCCCCCAGCTGTGTGATGACTGCAGCGGTTTGGGCGCCGTTCTGGAACGCATAGTTAGCCATGACGGTCCCCTGGAACGGATCCAGGAAGCAGACACGGAAATAGAAGTCGTTCCCGGCAGTTACCTGGGGATTGGTGCAGGATGCGCCGACGGCAGGAACCTGCGCTTCGGCAAAGATGGCACCGGCTGCAATGGATACGCCAGAGCCGTAGGAGCCGATCACAGCGGAAACGCCTTCGCTGATCAATCTTTGGGCCGCAGTGACCGCTTCGGTCTTGTCGGATTTGTTGTCGACTTCCACAAGCTGGACGGTGTAAGTCTCACCGCCGATGTCAACGGTGGGATAAACGGTATTCGCATAGCGGATGCCCAGGACCTCCTGGAAGCCGCCGCCGCCGTTTTCGCCGGTGACCGGTTCAAAAACGCCGATTTTAATGATGTTTTCTGTTTCCGCTCCGCCGCCGCCGCAGCCGGCAAAGCTGCTCAGCAGAAGGAGAAGAACGAGGGTGAGTGCAGTGATTTTTCTCATATAATTATTCCTCCGTCAGATTAGTTCCGGGAGCAGAAACGCTCCTGCGGATATTGTTGTGTTACATTATACCATGATTTATGAGCAGTTCAAGAAGCAGCATCCTCCTGCGCGAAGACTGCGCCGATTCTTCCGGTGTCCTGTGTCTTTTAACAATAATTTAATACACTCGCCACCCTATGATGAGATATAATATACATTATATAATGAACTGCAAAACGCAGTCCGGCATGTCCATGCAAATCGGAGGATATCCATGAGAAAATTGCTTTCGGCGTTCAAACAACAATGGGACCGGCGCGCAGGAAAGATACGGAGCGCGGTCTTCAAAACAAAAAAGCGGAAGTATATGGCGCTTGCCGGCATCATTCTGCTGGCCGTGGCATTTGCCTTTGCCTGGGGGAAGGCTCCTGGCGAAGAGAAGGTCTTTCGTGTTGCCGCCCGGGACTACTCGGAGACTGTCATCGCTTCGGGCATCCTGAAGCTGGAGGAAGAAACAGATCTGGTAGCGGAGGTGTCCGGTCTTGTGGATGTTGTAGGCGCCCAGGCCGGTGACACGGTATCGGCAGGCGCGATCCTGGTATCCATCGAAAGCCAGGACAACCGCCTGGATCTGGACACGGCTCTGGCGGCCTATGAAAATGCCCGGGCCGAATATGACCGGCTTCTCACCGTGGATTACCCTGCCGCCGTGGCGGAATTGAGCTATCGGAACTCGACAAAGGCACAGGCGGAAAAGGAATATCGCGACGCCCAGGCCTTGTACGGCGAAGGGGCCATATCCAGAGACGACCTGAGCCTGAAACAGGTTCAGGCTGACGCGGCCTATGCCCAGTGGAGCGCGGCCAGCCTCCGTCTTTCCTCCATGAGCGAGGGGGGCGCCCAGCGGCTTTCTGCCCTGGCGGATCTGAATGCGGCCCAGGCGCAATACGAAAAAGCCGAAGCCAAGGCTGCGAAATACCAGATCGAAGCCCCCTGGGGCGCGGTGCTTCTCCAGTGTTACGTCAACCCACGGGATCAAGTGGAGCCGGGACAGGTTTTGGCCCGCATCGGCAAGCAGGGCGGGTATTACGTGACCGCAGAGTTGGATGAAAAATATTTTCCGTTTATCGATAAGGATAAAGAAGTAACGATATCCGTGGGGGACGGCCATAAGGGATCCATGGCCGGCAGGATCTTGCGGGTCACGCCGTCGATCAATCCGGGTACCGGAACCTTTGAAGTGAAGATCGCCGTTCCCGAAGATTTTCCATATCAGGCCTCCGGACTGTCGGTCAACATCGATATCGTACTGTTGGACGCGTCCGATGCCTTGGTGGTCCCATCCAGATACATTTTCGTATCGGAAGGTCAGGAATACGTCCTGCTGCAGACCGGCGCTTCCGTTGAATCAAAACAGGTGGAAACGCTTCGCGGCCCGGGCTCCGAGGTTGTGGTGACGCTGGGACTGGAAGAGGGACAGACCCTTTTGCTGCCTGACGACGCTTCTGCCGCTTCCGGTTCTGTTTGAGCTGAAGGGAAGGGATGCTGATGCTTTTTGAACTGAAGATCGCCCTTCGCTTTATGCGGGGCGGCCGTTCCCAGACGATTTTTATCGCTTCCGGTATCGCCATCGGCGTGGCCGTGATGATTTTTCTGGGCCTGCTAATCACAAGTCTTCAGGCCAGCCTGGTAGACCAGACCATCGGGAATAACGCACATATCACCATCAGCGCTCCCCAGGACCTGATCACCAGACGTCTGGAGAGCCCCGGACAGGAGGGACAGCTCCTGCTGCGGGGAAATGACACGAACGTGATCCGAAGCCTGGACAACTGGCCGCAGATCAGCCGTCAGCTGGAGGAAGATCTGCGCATCACTGCGCTGTCGCCTTCTGTTCAGGGGACTGCGTTCATCCGCAGCGGCGGGAAAGACCGCTCGGTGCAGATCAAGGGGATCGATTTACAGAAAGCGGATACGATCTATGAGATATCCGGCCGGCTGGCCGAAGGCGTTGCGTCTTTGGACGGAAGCAACGTGCTGATTGGAGCAGAGCTGGCCAAGGATCTGGATCTTGTCGCCGGTGACGGGCTGAACGTCCTGCTTCCCAGCGGAGAGAGCACCCGGCTCCTGGTGAGCGGCATATTCGATCTGGAGAGCGAAGCGGTAAACTCCACGCTGGTCTTTATGGATCTGAGCCGCGCTCAGAAGCTGTTCAATATCGGGAACGGCGTATCGGAGCTGGAGATCCAGGTAACCAGTCCCTTCGATGCGGATCTGATCGCCGGTGAATGGGCGGCGCTGATCCCCGATGTGCGCATTCAGAACTGGAAGGATCAGAATGCCCAGCTGCTGAGCGCCTTGTCCAGCCAGGGCAGCTCTTCCTATACGATCCAATTTTTTGTGATCCTTTCCATCACCTTCGGTATTTCCAGTGTTCTGGCGGTATCGGTCGTACAGAAATCCAGGGAGATCGGCATCATGAAAGCCATGGGGGCCACAAAAAAAAGCGCCCGCCGGATCTTTGTGTATCAGGGCCTGATCCTGGGGGTCGCGGGAGCCGCCTCAGGTATCCTGCTGGGGATCCTTTTGCTTTATTTCTTCAATCGCTTTGCGGGAAGCCTTACGATCAGCTACAATTTTCTCCAGATCGCAGGCATTGCCGTGATCGCCGTGGCAGCCAGCACGCTGGCGTCGGTGATCCCGGCGCGGCGCTCTGCGGAGCTGAATCCGATGGAGGCCATCAAGAATGGATGACAAAGTTCTGGTAAAGACCAGCGAGCTTTATAAAGAATATGGAACAGCTGTGGTGACCCGGGCCCTGGACGGCGTGAGCCTGACTCTCAACGAGGGAGAGTTTTCCAGCATCATAGGCCAGTCCGGCTCAGGGAAAAGCACGCTGCTGAACATGCTGGGGGCTTTAGACCAGCCCACCCGGGGCAACGTCGTCATCGACGGCTTGGATCTTTCTTCTGTGGATGACGATCAGGTGGCTTCTTTTCGGAACCGCACCATCGGCTTTATTTTCCAGTTTCATTACCTGCTGACGGATTTCACCGCGCTGGAAAACGTGCTGATCCCCACCTGGATCCAGAGCGGTGTCGCAGACCTGAGGCAGGAAAAGCGGGCCAAAGAGCTCCTGGAGATCGTAGGGCTGAAGGACAGGATGTACAATCCGGCCAACAATCTGTCCGGCGGGCAGCAGCAGCGGGTGGCCATTGCCCGGGCCCTTATCAACGATCCCAAATTAGTGCTGGCCGACGAACCTACGGGCAATCTGGATTCGGATTCCACAGAGCAGGTCTATGAGCTGCTTCGCAACATCAATAAGGAGAGCGGCACGGCTTTTACGATCGTCACCCACGACAGGCATATTGCGGAAAAGTCGGACCGGGTCATCGAAATGAAGGACGGCAGAATCATCGACGATTATCGGACGTCCGAAAAATCCGCCTCGGAGCTCTGGCAGTGTTTGGGCCCGTCCAATTGCAAATTGCTTCAAGCGGGGTTCCGGCTGGTGCCGGAGGGAAAGGACGCATGATGGGAATCGACGGGAAGAGCAAGGAAAGGAGTCCGGACAGGAAGCTGAAACGTTTTTTTATCGGAGGATTTCTGGTGATATTCCTTCTATCTTGCGCGGCGATCTTCATCATTGAATACCAGATGGCTTCTTTTGCCCGAAGAGAGATCCAGACCAATGAGCAGCGTGTGGTCCGTCTTGAAAACCAGCTGCTGAGCCGGGACATTTCCCTGATCCTGGGCGATCTGCAATATCTGCAGCACACCTATGAGGCGATGCTGCCGGATCCGGCACAACATTCGGAGATCGGAAGGCACTGGATGGAATTCTCCCAGCATCGCGGGATCTATGATCAGATCCGCTACATCGACAGTCAGGGCGATGAGATCATCCGGATCAATTTTGACGGAGAACAGGCCCGGGCTGTGGAAGCTTCAGCGCTGCAAAACAAAAGGGACCGGTATTATTTTACGGAAACGGCGAAGCTCCCCGCCGGGGTTATTTATGCTTCACCCCTGGATCTGAATATGGAGAACGGCGTGGTGGAGCAGCCCCTCAAGCCGGTCATCCGTTTTGCCGTTCCCTTGTTTCAAAACGAATATGAATTTTCCGGCATCCTGATCCTGAATCATCTGACCGGCGAGGTGCTTTCGAATTTCAAGGCGTTGGCGGAGACCGGGAACGGCTTTGTCGCCCTGTTGAACTACGACGGCTACTGGCTCTCCTGCGGAAACCCGGACAACGAGTGGGCCTTTATGTACGATGACCGGAAGGACTTGACCTTTGGAGATGTTTATCCGAAAGAATGGGGGCTGATCCGCAAGGGCCCAGGCCAGATCATCACGGACAATGGCATGTTCACCTATATGCCGGTCTCCCTGGACCATCTCTTTCTACACGGTACAAGCGGCGCGGAGGATGTGCGCATCGCCGCCGCCGACAGAAAATGGTTCATCGTGTCGGTCGTGCCGGCGGATTCGGAGCATGCCTACGCCTTCAGTCAGGATCCTCTGTTTATTGCCAGGGATATCCTGGTCAAGAACCGCTACCAATTTCTTTGGACCGGGCTCCTCTCCGGTCTCATCGGTTTCATTGTATTTTTGAACCGGAGACAGTATTATAAGGTAAAATATTTTTCAGAGCACGATCCGCTGACCGGACTGCTCAACCGGCGGGCAGGCTATGAGGCGCTGAAGGATGTCCTGCGGGAAGGTGAAGCAGGCAAAAATCCCGTGAGCTTGTGCTTTATCGATATCAATGGATTGAAGCAGGTGAACGATCTTCTGGGCCACGATCTTGGCGATGAGCTGATCCTGACCGTATCGGGCGTCATGTCCCGCATGGTCAGAAAGGCAGACCAGGTCATACGGCTGGGCGGAGACGAGTTCATGATCGTTTTCGGGGACGCTGCTGCGGCAGAAGCGGAAGAGATCTGGAGCCGCATCGTCGAAAAATTTGAAGAGATCAACCGGTCGGAGGATCGTCCGTATCTGGTCAGTGCCAGTCACGGCATCGTGGAGCGGAAAGACCGCCGCAGTGCCGAGATGGATGAGCTGATCCGCCTGGCAGACGAAAAAATGTATCGGGAGAAGATCGAGATCAAAAAAGGTCTTTCTGTCATAAAGGAAAGGGACGGGAATCAATGGAAACACTGAGAGAAAAAAAGGGTTTTATTATCGACATGGACGGGGTGATCTATCACGGAAACAAGCTGCTTCCGGGGGTGACGGAATTCGTGGCCTGGCTGCATAAAAAGGAAAAGGCCTTTCTGTTTATGACCAACTCCAGCAGCTCCACGCCCAAAGAGCTTCAGCAGAAGCTGCGGCGCATGGGCATGGAGGTGGAAGAGACACATTTTTACACCAGCGCGCTGGCGACGGCCAAATTTCTGAGCAATCAGAATCCGGGCTGCAGCGCTTATGTGATCGGCGAGGCCGGTCTTTTGAACGCGCTTCACGATGCCGGTATCACGATAAACAAAATCAATCCGGATTATGTGGTCGTGGGCGAGGGCAGCAATTATAATTATGACACCATTACCCAGGCGGTTCGGCTGGTGATGAAAGGCGCAAAGCTCATCGGCACCAACACCGACCTGACCGGTCCCGACGAAGGCGGTCTCGTTCCGGCTTGCCGGGCTTTGCTGGCGCCAATCGAAGCGGCTACGGGCAAAGTGGCTTACTATGTGGGCAAGCCAAATCCCCTGATGATGCGCACGGGGCTGAAGATCCTGGGGGTGCACTCTGCCGAAGCGGCGATCATCGGAGACCGCATGGATACGGATATCATCGCGGGGATCGAAAGCGGTTTGGATACCGTGCTGGTCCTGAGCGGTGTCACGACGCTGGAAGGCATCGAGCAATACCCTTATCGCCCGCGGCTCGTGCTGGCGGGTGTGGGAGAAATACCGGAAAACTGAAAGCACAGACCGCTCTGCGGCCGGAAAGGAACGAGAATGCTGAAATTTGCATGGAGCACCCTGATGGTGCGGGATCTGGAAGAATCGATCCGTTTTTATGAAGAAGTCATCGGATGGACGGTGAGCAGCCGCTTCCCTGCGGGACCGGGGGTCGAGATCGCTTTTCTTGGTGAAGGAGCGACTCAGATCGAGCTTATCTGCAATCAAAACAAGAAAGATATCCAGGTGGGGCCGGACATTTCCTGGGGCTTCACCGTGGATTCCGTGGACGAAATGATGGGTTTCGTCAAGGCGAAAGGGGTCGCGATCCACAGCGGGCCTTTCACCACGGGCGGCGGTTCGAGATACTTTTACATTCAGGATCCCAACGGTTTCAAACTCCAGTTCTTCGGAAAATAAAAGCATCCCTCAAGGGAGAGACATTCAATGAATGAATCCAATGAATATAACGGATGGGGATTGAGCGACCGCTATTTGGAAGAGGCCGCTGAATTTCCGGAATGGATCCCGGGACGTGTCATTCTCCAGCACAGGAATCTTTATAAGGTGGTCACCGGCCGGGGAGAACTGACGGCCCAGGTTTCCGGCAAGCTTCGGCACGTGTCCGCCGCGCCGCCGGATTTTCCGGCAGTGGGAGACTTTGTGCTGGTAGACAGAGACAATGACCGGGAGGGATACGGGACGATCCACCGCATTCTTTCCCGCCGGAGCGCCTTTATACGCAAAGCGGCGGGAAAGACCGGCGATTCCCAGGTCGTGGCGGCCAACATCGACACGGTTTTTATTTGTATGGCTCTGACCCGGGATTTTAATCTGAAGCGGCTGGAGCGCTATCTTGCCATCGCCTGGGACAGCGGCGCGGTGCCGGTGGTGATCCTGACGAAGTCCGATCTGCACCAGGATGTTTCCCAGCAGCTGCGTGCCGTGGAAAATGCCGCTATCGGCGTGGATGTGGTCGTATCTTCCGGTGTTTCCGGCGCCGGTTGCGAAGAGATCATGGCCTGGATCCGTCCGGGGAAAACGGTGGCTTTTATCGGATCCTCCGGCGTTGGCAAGTCCACGTTGATCAACAGGCTTCTGGGTCAGGAGCGCATGGAGACCCTTTCGGTGGACAGAGACGGAAAGGGCCGGCATGCCACCACGAGAAGGGAACTGGTGATCCTTCCCGGAGGCGGCGCTCTGATCGATACGCCGGGCATGCGGGAGGTCGGCGTGGAAAGCGTTGATCTGGGGACGACCTTTGCCGATATTGAGGAATTGGCCCTGGAATGCCGGTTCAGCGACTGCCGCCATGAGCAGGAGCCTGGCTGCAGGGTGCGGCAGGCCATCGCAGAAGGGCTTCTCCCGGAGGAGCGGCTGCAGAATTATAAGAAACTTCTGCAGGAAGCGGTCTACGAAGGATTGAATTCCCGGCAGATCGAAAACGAAAAAATCAGCCGGATGTTCGCCGAATTCGGCGGGATCAAAAATGCAAGAGATTTTGTCAAGGGCAAAAGCCGCCCCTGACAGAAGATAGCAGGGAGCGGCGCATTTGACAAACGCGTGGAAAAAACAAACCGTACTGTTCCTGGCCAGCCAGACCATTTCTCTTTTCGGCTCCTCGCTGGTGCAGTACGCCATCCTGTGGCATATCACTTTGGAAACGCAGTCGGGGGCCATGATGACCCTGTCCATCGTCTGCGGGTTTTTGCCGTCCTTTTTTATCTCTCCTTTTGCCGGCATCTGGGCCGACCGCTATGACCGGAAAAAGCTCATTGTCGCCGCAGACGCCCTGATCGCCTCGGCAGCTCTGGTCATTGCCCTCATGTTCAGCCGGGGATACGACGTCCTGTGGCTTTTATTTCTGGCCATGGGGATCCGTTCCTTCGGATCGGGGGTGCAAACGCCTGCCGTCAACGCTTTTCTTCCCCAGATCGTTCCCGCAGACCAGCTGATGCGGGTCAACGGCATCAACGGCAGCATCCAGTCTCTGATCACGCTCCTTTCTCCGGTGGCAAGCGGCGCGCTGATGACCCTCGTCACGCTGGACAAGATTTTTCTGATCGACGTGGCGACGGCTGCCGCCGCCATCGCCATTCTGATCTTCTTTTTGCGGGTGCCGGTCCATAGCGGCGCTCTGCAGACGGGGAAGACCGGTTATTGGCAGGATCTTCGGCAGGGTTTTCGGTATATCGCCGGGAACGGATTCGTCAAGCGGAGCTTTGTCCACTGCGCCGCCTACTTCATCCTGATCTCTCCCCTGGCTTTTCTGACGCCGCTGCAGGTGGCCCGGAGCTTCGGCCCGGATGTGTGGCGCCTGACGGCGATCGAGGTGACCTTTTCTCTGGGCATGACGGCGGGCGGTCTTTTCATCGCTGCCTGGGGCGGCTTCTCCAACCGGCTTCACACCATCGCGGCCTCGGCCCTGGTGACGGCGGTTTGTACGTTTGCCTTGGGACTGCCCATGTCTTTTGCCCTCTATTCGATCCTTATGGGCATCCTGGGGGTGGCCATGCTGGCCTTTCAGACGCCGTTCATGGTTTTGATGCAGGAGCGGGTGGACGGCGATTACATGGGGCGGGTCTTCGGCGTGCTGAATATGCTGTCCAGTTCTCTGATGCCTCTGGCAATGCTGTTTTTCGGTCCGCTGGCCGACCGGATCCCCATCGAACGCCTTTTGATCGCCACCGGGATCCTGCTGGGCGTCCAGGGCCTGTGCATGTTTGCGGACAGGACCATGACTGAGGCGGGAAGGCCCCTTTCGCAGCCTGAAGAATAGAGGCGGCGCTTTCTTGGGAAAGCGCTTATTTTTCACTTGAAAAAAGAACATATGTTCGCTATAATGATGGCGCAACGGAGGATCTTCCATGGTCGTTTTTCATATCGATGCCAATTCGGCCTATTTGAGCTGGAGCGCCGCCGCCCTCCTGGAACAGGGCGGTTCTTTGGACCTGCGCACCGTGCCGTCGGTCGTGGGCGGCAGCCAGGCCAGCCGTCACGGGATCGTTTTGGCCCGATCGATCCCGGCAAAGAAATATGGCGTCAGGACCGGAGAAAGCCTTTTCGAGGCCAGGCAAAAATATCCCGCTCTGGTGGTGGTCCCGCCGGATTACGACCTTTATATGAACTGCAGCGACGCTATGTGCGCTGTTCTGAAACGCTACAGCCCCTTGATCCAGCGCTACAGCATCGACGAATGCTTTCTCGACTATACCGCATCGGAGGGTCGCTGGGGCGATCCGCTGCAGACCGCCCACCGCATTCGCGCACAGATACGGGAGGAGCTGGGATTTACGGTCAACGTCGGCGTTTCCAGCAACAAACTCCTTGCCAAGATGGCTTCGGAGCTGGAAAAGCCCGATCGGGTCCACACGCTGTATCCCAGGGAGATCGAAGCAAAAATGTGGCCGCTTCCGGTTTCCGAGCTTTTTATGGTGGGCCGGGCGACCTCGGCGCGGCTGACGGCGATCAACGTCAGGACTATCGGAGACCTGGCGGCCATGGACAGGGGCCAGCTCCGGGATATGTTCAAAAGCTACGGTGAAAGGATTTGGCAGTATGCCAACGGCATCGATCCTTCTCCGGTGGAGCTCAACGAGCGGATCGTGCAGAAAGGGATCGGGAACAGCATGACCGTCTTTTATGATGTGACGGATCGCAGGGAGATTTTGGCTTATCTTCTGAGTCTCTGTGAGCGTACAGCTTCCAGGCTTCGGGCCATGAAGGCCCGGGCCTCCCTGGTTTCTGTATGGTTCCGGACCGATGCTTTTGTCAGCAGACAGCACCAACGCCGGCTTTCCTGTTACACGGATCAGACTTCGGAGATCTACAGGACTGCTGCTTTGCTGATGGACGAATGCTGGTTGGGCGAGCCCCTCCGTCAGTTGGGTGTGGGTTTGGGGGCTCTGACTCGTGACAACCAGGAGCAGTGCTCCTTTTTCGACAGCACCCGACTTTCCCGTGATCGCGCCGCAGACGTATGGATCGACCGGATCCGGCAGCGCTACGGCGATAGTGCCGTCATGAGGGGCGTATTTGCCAATACCACCCTCAAGCCCATGGAAGGCGGGGTCAACGAGGGTCAGTTTCTTACGATGGGAGGATACGGACCATGAAGATCGTTGCAAAGCCCGTGGATGCCGTGGCCATATTCAAGGGAACGGCCCGCCCGCTTCCTTATAAATTCCGGTTCAGGGGAGACGGCGGCGCTGCCCTGGAGGTGCAGGTAGATTAGATTTTTCTGGTGGAAGAGCGGCGCATTGCCGGCATCCGGACGCTGGTTTATGATTGCCAAAGCACGGTGGAGGGTGTCCAGAAGCGTTATCAGCTGAAATATCTGATCCAGGAATGCCGTTGGGAGCTGTATAAAATATAGCTCCTATTTTTTTTATTGACAGCGTGGCAGGCGCGTGTATAATGCTTATATAAACTAATTAGATAATCTAATTAAATTGCGCGACACCGAAGCGGAGGAAGCAATGGATTCGTTCAACAAAGAGCTCAACGACATCCTGGTGGATACATTCAAGACCATCACCAAAATCGAAGAGATATCGATCAAGCGGGCCGGTCACGACCTGTCCGTGAGCGAAGTTCACATCCTGGAGGCCGCGGCGGAAGACCAGGGCCAGGGGCGCACGATCAGCGACATTGCCGAGGACCTTCGCATCACCCTGCCTTCGGTGACGGTGGCGATCAATAAGCTTGTAAAAAAGGGATATGTTTCCAAGGTCCGCGACGAAAATGACGGCCGCAGGGTCTATGTATTCCTTACGGATAAGGGCATGCAGATGGACCGGGTCCATCGTTTTTTTCACAAGAAGCTGGTCAGCAATATCGCTTCCGGTCTGACCGAGAGCGAAAAGGAAGCCCTTTATGCCGCCATGCAGAAGATGAACGGATTTTTTGAAAAGAGACTGACAAAGGAAAAGCCATGAGCATCAAAATCACAGGGACAGGCAGCTGCCTTCCGCCCTTGAGCGTTACGAACGAAGAACTGAGCAAAATACTGGATACCAGCCACGAATGGATCTTCAGCCGCACCGGCATCGAATCCCGGCATATCTGCGAAAACGGCCTGACGCCCATCGCTGCCGAGGCCGGGGCGGAAGCGCTGAAGGACGCAGGGCGGACCATCGAAGAGATCGATTACATTCTATGTGCCACTGTCAGCCCGGACTATGCCACCCCTTCGCTGGCCTGCATGGTGCAGCAGGAAATGGGCGGTACCTGCCCGGCCCTGGACATCGGCGCCGCCTGTTCCGGATTCATTTACGGACTGGATATGGCCCAGGCGCTGATCGGATCGGGCAAGGCCCGGCGCATTCTTCTGATCGCCGCAGAGTCCATGAGCAGCACTGTAGACTGGACGAAACGGGATGTGAGCGTCCTGTTCGGAGACGGCGCCGGCGCCGTCGTTTTGGAGGAGGGCGAAGACCTTCTGGCGATCCGCGTGGGCGCTTTGGGCCAGGCAGATCCCCTGTTCATGAAAAGGCCTGCCGGCAACTGCCCTTATGCTCCGCCGCGAACCGGAGACGTCTATTTGCACATGGACGGCCAGGAAGTTTACAAATTTGCCGTCAACGCCATGGTACGGGATATCCTTCAGGTCATCGAGGATGCAGGAATCGAAGCCGAAGAGGTGGATCATGTCTTGCCTCACCAGGCAAACCTGCGTATCCTGGATGCGGCTTCAAAGAAACTGCCGATCCCGGCCGGAAAGTTTCTGAACAATATCCGCGGTACCGGCAACACATCCGCTGCCAGCATCGCCATCCTGTTGGATGAGGCGCGGAAGGCCGGCACGATCAAGGCAGGACAGCTTTTGGTGATGAGCGCTTTCGGCGCCGGACTCACCACAGGAGCTTGCATTATAAAATGGTCGAAAGACTGAATAATCAGAGAATCAGGAGGAAAACAACATGATTAAGGAAAAAGTGATCGAAGTTTTGGCACAGTACAAAGACTGCGCGCCCGAGGAAATCGATGCTTCCCAAAGCTTCGAAGAACTGAAATTGGATTCACTGGATACGGTGGAGATCGTCATGAACCTGGAAGAGGCGTTTGGGATCGAATTGAAAATCACGGAAGAGCTGAAGACGGTCCAGGATGTGATCGACGCCATCTCCAAGCTGGTGTAGGAGGTCCGGATGCTGCGTTCTGAAATTTCTGCCCTGCTGGGCATTCAATACCCCGTATTCCAGGGAGGCATGGCGTGGATCGCCAACGCAAGGCTTGCGGCCGCGGTTTCCGAAGCCGGAGGGCTGGGTATTATTTCTGCGATGAATACAGACTGTGAATGGCTGCGGACAGAGATCAGAAAGGCCAGATCGCTCACGGACAAACCTTTTGGCGTCAATATTATGCTCATGAGTCCTTCCGCCGGCGAAATGGCCCGGGTTTTGATCGAGGAAAGCGTTCCCGTAGTGACCACGGGCGCCGGAAATCCGGCCCAATATATGGAAGACTGGCGCGCTGCGGGCATCAAAGTGATCCCGGTCGTAGCCTCTGTAGCCTTTGCGCGCCTCATGGAACGCATCGGCGCCTCGGCGGTGATCGCGGAAGGCGGAGAATCCGGAGGCCATGTGGGTGACTTGACTACCATGGTCCTGGTCCCCCAGGTCTGCGACGCGCTTCGTATCCCAGTAGTGGCGGCCGGCGGCATCGCCGACGGCCGGGGAATGGCGGCCTGCCTGATGCTGGGGGCTTCCGGCGTTCAGCTGGGCACCCGCTTTCTCATGGCCCGGGAATGTGAGATCCATGAAAATTACCGCAACAAGCTGATCAAAGCTTCCGACACGGCCACCATTGTGACCGGCAGGCGTTCGGGTCATCCGATCCGGGCTCTGAAGAGTCCCATGACCCGTAAATATGCGGAATGGGAATTCGACAGCAGCGTCGATGACCAGGAGCTGACGGCCCTGCGGGCCGGAGGCTTGAGAAAAGCTGTTTTGGAAGGCTCGGAAGCAGAAGGCTATTTTATGGCCGGTCAGGTGGCCGGCATGCTCAAAAATGAGGAGACTGCCGCAGAGATCGTCCATTCGATCGTTCGCGAGGCGGAAACTCTTTTGAAAGGAAGCGACCGATGGCTGGAATAGCATTTCTATTCAGCGGGCAAGGCGCGCAATATCCGGGCATGGGAAAAGCGCTGTACGAGTACAGCCCGGCAGCCAGAGATATTCTGGACCGCCTGAACGCCCGGCGCGGAGACCTTCTGGACCTGTGTTTCGACGGAACGGCCGAAGAGCTCTCGCGGACGGAAAACACACAACCGGCGGTCTATGCGGTGGATCTGGCTGCTGCCGCGGCGGCCAGGGAAGCGGGCATGGCGCCCAACGCCGCCGCGGGCTTTTCTCTGGGAGAACTGGCGGCCTTGGCTTATGCCGGGTATTATTCTGCCGAGACAGGCTTCGATCTCGTTTGCCGGCGGGCCGCCTTGATGGCGGAAGCCGCCGCAAAAAATCCCGGCGCGATGCTGGCCGTGCTCCGAATGGAGACTGAGACAGTGGAAGCTCTCTGTCAAGGAAGAACGCTGTATCCTGTCAATTATAATTGTCCGGGCCAGCTGGTGGTGGCCGGCTCCCCGGAGGATATCGAATATCTTCAGGAAGCGGTCAAAGAAGCCAAAGGAAGAAGTATCCTGCTTCCTGTCAGCGGCGGGTTTCATTCGCCATTCATGAATGAAGCGGCCACCAGGATGAAAGAAGAATTGGCGAAAATGGATTTTCAAGAACCCCGGTTCCCGGTCTACTCCAATTTCACGGGGCAGCGGTATGAAGGAAATCCGGCGGATCTTTTGATGAATCAGATCAATCATCCCGTCCGGTGGGAAGCCATCATCCGCAGCATGGCCGGCCAGGGGATCGACTGTTTCGTGGAGGCCGGACCCGGCAAGACCCTGAGCGGTTTTGTTTCAAGGATCGCGCCGGACGCCCGTATCCTCTCGGTGGATTCTTTAAGCGATCTGGAACAATGGAAAGAGGAGCAAAAAAAATGCTGAAAGATAAAACGGCCCTGATCACGGGCGGATCCAGAGGGATCGGCCGGGCCATCGCTCTGGCGCTGGCGGCGGAGGGCGCGGATATCGCCGTGATTTATAACGGTGGGGAGTCGGCTGCCCGGGCAGTATGCGAAGAGGCTGAACGGCAGGGCGTCAAAGCGGTTCCCTATGCATGCAACGTGGCGGATCCCGAGCAGGTGCCCGCTGTGGTGTCGGCCATATTGTCGGAATTCGGCGGTGTGGATATCCTGGTGAACAACGCCGGCATCACCCGGGACGGATTGCTGGCCTCCATGTCCGAAGAGGACTTTTCCCGGGTGTTGGACGTCAATCTGGGCGGCGCGTTTCATTTCACTAAAAGTCTGTACGGACATTTTCTGAAAAAACGCTCCGGGCGGATCGTTAATATTTCTTCCGTTTCGGGCCTCATGGGCAATCCCGGGCAAGCCAATTATGCGGCTTCAAAAGCAGGGCTCATCGGCTTCACTAAATCCGTGGCGAAGGAGCTGGCCGGCAGAGGGATCACCTGCAACGCTATTGCGCCGGGTTTTATCCAGACGGAAATGACCGGCGCTCTTCCCCAGGATAAGCAGGAAGCGATCCGTCAGCAGATCCCCCTCCGGCGCTTCGGAACGCCGGAAGACGTGGCTCAGGTCGTGGTGTTTCTGGCCGGCGAAGCCGGCGGATATATCACCGGGGAAGTCATCCGCGTGGATGGCGGCCTGTATATTTAGGAGGACGAATGCGTAAGTGGGAAGACAACAGCTGGTCCATCGGTGATCTGCGGATCCCCCTGCCCGTTGTGCAGGGAGGCATGGGCGTGGGCATTTCGCTTCACGGGCTGGCCTCGGCCGTAGCCATGCAAGGCGGTGTTGGCGTAATTTCCGCCACCGGCCTGGATTTTATGAAGCAAGGCCGCACCATTGCCGGAGAGATCCGGGCTGCCAAGGAAAAAACACGGGGTATCATCGGTGTAAATATCATGGTCGCCTTGAGAGATTTTGACAAACTGGTCCGGGAGTCCATCGCCGCCGGCGCGGATATCATTTTCGCCGGCGCGGGATTGCCGCTGGAGCTGCCGGCTCTGCTTCCGGAAAACTGCCGGACGAAGCTGGCGCCCATCGTATCTTCGGGCAAAGCGGCCAGGCTCATCGCCAAGCGCTGGCAGAGCCACTACGGCTACACGCCGGACGCCGTGGTCGTGGAGGGGCCCCTGGCCGGAGGACATCTGGGATTCAAGAAGGAAGAACTGGAGGATCCCGGCTGCACGCTGGAGTCGATTTTTGCAGATGTCAAGAAAGAGCTGGAACCTTTCGGGGCGATCCCGCTCATCGCCGGCGGTGGCCTTTATTACGGCGGTGATGTGGCAAGGATCCTGGAGCTGGGCGCAAGCGCCGCCCAGTTGGGCAGCCGCTTCGTCACCACGGTGGAATGCGATGCTTCCAAAGAATTCAAGGAAGCCTACATCCGGGCCAAGAAGGAGGACGTGGGGCTGATCGAAAGCCCGGTGGGTCTTCCCGGAAGAGCTTTCCGGGGCGATTTCCTTCAGGCTGTGGCCAGAGACGAAAAGCGGCCCAAGTTCTGCGAATTCAATTGTCTGGTGCCCTGCAAAAAGACCCAGGCACCTTACTGTATCGCCCATGCCCTCATCAACGCCTATCGGGGCAATATGGAAGAAGCCTTTGTTTTTACGGGGGCGAAGGGATATCTTGCTGAGGAGATCCTGACGGTGGCGGAAGTATTTGAACGGCTGAAAGCCGAGTACGAATCGGGGAGAGAATCATGAGAAGAGTGGTAATCACGGGAATGGGCGCCATCAGCCCCATCGGCAACAATGTCGCCACCATGTGGGCTTCCATGCTGGAAGGCAGGCACGGCATCGGAGCGATCACCCATTTTGATGCGGAGCCATTTAAGGTCAAGCTGGCGGCGGAAGTCAAGAACTTCGATGCCCAGGCGGTTTTGGGCGGAAACGAGTATAAACGCTATGACCGGTTCATTCAATTTGCGCTGGCTGCTGCGGATGAAGCCGTGGCCGACAGCGGGATCCTCGGCACAGTTCCCGAAGAGCGGTTGGGCGTTTATATCGGCTCCGGCGTAGGCGGTATCGGCACGACCTATCAGGAGACGGAAAAGCTTCTTCAGAAGGGCCCTCGCTGGATCTCGCCTTTCCTGGTTCCCATGATGATCGGCAACATGGCCTCGGGACTGGCTGCGATCCGTTATCAGGCGAAGGGGATCAACCTTCCTGTTGTGACGGCCTGCGCCACGGGGTCCCACTCCATCGGAGAAGCCTACCGGGCCATCGGGCACGGTTATGCCGACGCTGTGATCGCCGGGGGCAGCGAAGCGGCGATCAACCCCATCAGCGTGGCCGGATTCACCAGTTGCATGGCTTTGACCCAGGAAACAGATCCCGACCGAGCGTCCATTCCTTTCGACCTGGATCGTTCCGGGTTTGTCATGGGCGAAGGCGCCGGCATTCTGATCCTGGAAGAATACGAGCATGCCAAAGCCCGAGGTGCCCGGATCCATGCCGAGATCGTCGGGTACGGAAATACTTGCGACGCGCATCACATGACGGCGCCGGATCCCGACGCCGCAGGCGGATCCCGGGCCATAGTCCAGGCGCTGGCGGAAAACATCGGCGATGGTTTTCAGAAAATGTACATCAACGCCCACGGCACCAGCAC
>CALLHZ010000101.1 GCA_938009115.1 uncultured Clostridia bacterium | reverse complement strand
GCGCCTACGTCGCCCCGGACCATGACGGTCACCAGGCCGCCGCCTACGTGGACCTTGGCGACCAGAGACGCGTTGGCAGCCTTGACCATGGCGTCCGCCGCCTCAACAGCGCCTACCAGACCCTTTGTTTCGATCATTCCCAATGCAAATAATGTTGCCATTTCTTTTCTCCTTCGCTTTACGCTATTTATCTGTTGTTTTGAGTGTGGGCAGGATCATTTCCACATCGCCGTGGGGTCTTGGGATCACGTGGACGGATACCAGTTCCCCCACCTTGCCCGCTGCCGCGGCGCCCGCATCCGTAGCCGCCTTCACAGCGCCTACGTCGCCCCGGACCATGACGGTCACCAGGCCGCCACCCACATGCACTTTCCCGATCAGCGTCACATTGGCCGCTTTGACCATGGCGTCCGCTGCTTCGACGGAGCCCACCAACCCTTTTGTCTCGATCATTCCGAGAGCCTGATATGTTTCTGCCATTTTTTCCTCCATTTTTCTTTTTTGTGATAACTCTATCTTATGTGCAAACTATAATTGTCCAAGCTTTCTGAGCACTTCCTGCGTAATCAGCTCGATCTCCTCCCGGCTGACTGCACCGGCCGCTGCCGGAGCCGGCGCCGGCGCGGGCTTGCTGCCGCGCAGGTCCGAAAGTTCCCGGAAGCCCCAGGCGACTCTTCGAATGTTGATAAGATTCTTCGGAGAGATGTTGTCCGAGGTGGAGCTGCCTCCGACGGCGCCGCAGCCCAATGTCAGCGCCGGGGCAAGGTGCGTCAGGGCGCCGACGCCTCCCAGGGCGGCCGGCACGTTCACCAGCAGCCGCGACACCGGTTTTTTCATGGCAAAGTCCCGGATCACGTCCTGGTCGCTGGCGTGGATCGTCATCGTGTGCCCGGCCCCTTCGATGTGAAGGATCTGGATGCTCCGCAAGCAGGCCGCTTCCCGGTCTTCCTCGACGAAAAAGGCCAGGATGGGGCAAAGTTTTTCCCGGGCATAAGGATTTTTCCGGTCCGCATCGGTCTGGCGCGACAGCAGGACCTTTGTCCCTCCCGGGATCCTGATGCCGGCAAGGGCGGCGATATCCGCAGCGCTCCTGCCAACGATTTGGGGGTTCATCGTCCCGTTGGCCCGGAGGATGAAGCCGGCAAGCTTTTGGGAATCCTCCGGTGGAAGGAAGTAACCGCCCATCTGCTCAAAGGCCTCCACGACGGATTTTTCCACGGAGCGCTCCACGATCACGGATTGCTCGGAAGCGCAGATCGTGCCGTTGTCGAAGGTCTTGCTTTCGATGATCCGCCGCACGGCCAGGGAAATGTCGGCGCTGCGGTCAATGAAAGCCGGGCCGTTTCCGGGACCAACCCCGATGGCCGGATTCCCGGAGCTGTAAGCAGCATGGACCATGGCCTCTCCTCCGGTGGCCAGGATCACCCCCACATCCGGCGACTTCAGGAGAGCGTCTGTCGCCTCAGGGGTCAGCGTACCGATGCAATCCACGATACCCTCCGGCGCGCCGACGCGCTTCAGGGCGCCCTGGACGATACGGACGGTCTCCGTGATGCAGCCCGCTGCGCTGGGATGAGGGCTGAAAACAATGCTGTTTCCGGACTTGACGGCGATCAGGGATTTGTACATGACCGTAGATGTAGGGTTCGTCGAAGGAACCAGCGCCGCGATGACGCCCATAGGCACGCCGATCTCCAGGATCCCCTGACGGACGTCCTCGTTCAGCACGCCGATCACCCGCATATCCTTGATGTAATCGTAGGTCATCGTGCTGCCGAGAAGGTTTTTGAGCACCTTGTCCTGCCATATTCCATAGCCGGTTTCCTCGACTGCCATCTTTGCAAGGCGTTCGGCTTGGGCGGCACAGTCTTCCGCAATGGCTTTCACCATCACATCCAGCTCTTCCTGACTCATGACAGAGAGTTGCTCTGAAGCTTTCTTTGCCGCCGCGATCAGGCTGCGGACCTCCTGTATGGACTGCAGATCTTTATCCAATTGCATCATCGTCATGTCTCCCTTATAACTCCTTAGGCCGGGCGGCCACTTCGCAGACGGTCCCGGCAAAGGCTTCGCAGGCCGCCAGGCAGGCGTCCTGGCTTCCGGTCAGCAACCCGCCGGCAAAGTTGGTGTTCGTAGGCGGTCCGTAAAACACTTTGAGCTCCACTTGCGCTGCCTTCAATGCAGCGTCGATGCCCAGCAGCGCCTCCAGGGGCGGCGCGATCAAATAGGCCATGGCTGTGCCCTCCTCCACGCCGGCAAGCTCCGACAAATAAGACCCGGTCCTGGAGATGCAATGGGCAAAGTATACGATCGAATCGTCGCCGCAAGCGCTTTCAAACGAAGCCTTGCTCTCCATATAGCTGATGGCTGCAGCGAGTCCTGCCCGCACCTCTTCCGGATCTGCGCCCGCCAAAATGCCGATAAATTCACCCGCCAGCCGGGTGCTGGCATTCTTGGACCCGGCGTACATGCTTTCCGCATATAGAACACGGACCCGCGCTTTTTTTGTCGCCTCGTCCAGAGCAGTGTAGGATACATCATCGCAGTCTGTCGTGACGATACCAAGACTTCGCTCTCCGGGCTTTGCCTGAAGGCTGTCCAGCAAAGCCTGATCTGCGTTGGGGATCAGCCTGACGGACAGCACATTCGTTTGGATCTTTTTTCCTCTCATGGCTTTTGCAGGGCAACGCCGCTGGCCCTTGCTTCGAGGATCGCTCCAATCACGTCACAGATATAAGCGCCCGCCTCTACGGCGGCGATCCCTGCGCGATGGATATTGGAAACGACCGTGCGCCGCGCTTCCGGCATGCCCACCGTCGCCTCGTAGGCAATGTATGCGCTCATACTTTCGGCCGTGGCCAGTCCCGGACGCTCTCCCAGAAGGACGCAGGTCACTTTGGCCCCCAGAAGCTCCGAAACCGCGTCCATGGAAGCCACACGGCCGAACCGGACAAAAAACGGTGTACCCACCCGCAGTCCTCTGCCCCGCAGGCCCTCGGTCAGGACCGGCAGGATGTTTGCCAGATTTGCGTTCACGGCCGTAGAAGACAGGCCGTCCGCCGCAAAGATCTGCACATCGGGCTTGGCAGCGCATTTTTCACGGATCATCGACAGCGCCTCACTGTCGAACTGTCTGCCCAGATCCGGGCGGGTCAGAAATTCGTTTTTGTCTCTGCATTTCGTCTGTACGGTGAACAGTCCCAGCCTGTCGATCACAGCCTGATCCGCGTCGGTGAATACGGAATCCCGGGCCGCCGCATGGTCGGCCCGCAGGGTCAGCAGGGTCCGAGTCTTGAGACGGGGGCCGGCGGCCCCGACGCCGATGCGCGCAGTGGTGCTGCTTTTCATCCGAATCAAGGCATCCCGATCCACTGGCGAATCCAAAAGGATCCGGGCTTTGGACTCCGGCGAGGCCGGATCCTGGAGCCGGTCTGCGTCAGGCAGGCTTCCGGCTGCCGAATGACAAGGCGGCGCCGCAAAGGGCGGCGGAACGGCCCGCTCAGCCGACTTGCATTTCGGCATTTCGCATTCCGGACAGGGAGCGGCCGGCACAGCCGGCTTATCGGAGACCGCCTGAAGAGACCGGATCTCCCGGAGCACTTCGGCGACGATGTTCTCTACTGTTTTTTCGTCAAGCATACTTAGATCCCCTTTGCGGTAAAGATCGTGGGATCTCCCGCGATTTCGGTCAGTTTTCCGTCTTCCATGATGCCCATGCGCTCAAGCCACTTTTCAAACTCGCGGATCGGCCGTTTGCCCAAGATTTCCCGAACCGCATTCACGTCGTGATAAGCATTGGTCTGGTAATTCAGCATGATATCGTCACTGGAGGGCACGCCCAGAATATAATTGACGCCGGCGCCGCCCAGCAGGAGCGCCAGATTTTCGATGTCGTTCTGGTCGGCCTGCATATGGTTGGTGTAGCAGCAGTCGCAGCCCATAGGTATGCCGGACAGCTTGCCCATAAAATGATCCTCCAGGCCGGCCCGTATCACCTGCTTGCTGTCGTACAGATATTCCGGGCCGATAAAGCCGACGACGGTATTGACCATGAACGGCGCGAAATGCCGGGCATAGGCATAGCAGCGGGCCTCCATAGTCACCTGGTCCGCCCCGTAATGGGCCTCGGAGGAGAGCTCGCTGCCCTGCCCCGTCTCAAAGTACAGGACATTGGGACCGCAGGACGTTCCGCGCCTGCGGAGAAGCTCCCGGGCTTCCAGGATCGTCTCCGTGGAGAATCCAAAAGCGGTGTTCCCTTTCTGGCTGCCCGCAATGGATTGGAAAATCATGTCCGCCGGGGCCCCCTGGCGGATGGCCTCGATCTGTGTCGTGATATGGCCCAGCACGCAGATCTGGGTCGGGATCTCAAATCGTACCCGGATGTCGTCGAACCGGCGAAGCACCTCGCCCAGACTGGTCACGGTATCGTTCACCGGATTCAGTCCGATCAGCGCGTCTCCGCAGCCGTAACTGAGCCCTTCCAGCAGGGACGCGGTGATGCCTTCGATGTTGTCCGTCGTATGATTGGGCTGCAGCCGGGTAGCCAGCGTGCCCCGCAGACCGATCGTCGTGTTGCAGCGGGCAGGCACCTGCAGCTTCCCTGCTCCGTAGATCAGATCCAGGTTCGTCATCAGCTTTGCCACTGCTGCGATCATTTCCGCTGTCAGGGCTTTTCCCATGTCCCGAAGCTGAGCTTCCGCCGTGCGGTAATCCAGGATCCACTCCCGGAGTTCAGCCACGGTCCAGTTTCGGATCTTGCCATAAGCACATTCATTGATCCCGTCCTGGTTGATACGCGTCACGTCGTCTTCCTCGTACGGGACAACGGGATTTTCCCGAAGGTCCGACAGCAGCATGTCGGCCAATACGGCCTTCGCCGCGACACGTTCCATGTCCGAACCGGCGGCAATGCCGGCAAGGACATCCCCGGACTTCAGCTCATTGGCCTTGGCAAGCACTTCCTTGACCGTATCGAAGGTATAGGTTTTTCCGACCAGTACTGTTCTGTAACTCATAGCTTTTCCTATCCGTTTATCCGAAAATCAGTGTTTTGACGATCACGGGGATCACCAGTCCGTTCATGAGCGGCTTGCCCAGATCCACATAATCATTTTGCTCCACATGAATGGCATCGATCACGACGACGGGCCTTGCCCGTCCCAATGCTGCAAAAAGGACCTGCCCCAGAGCTTTTGCGGTATCGGACTCGATGACGATAAAGAGCGGAGCATCCTTGGGCATCGCGGCGCCGGCGGCGCCGGCGATGGACGAGGCCATGCGCTTCAGAGCCTCGTAGCCGGGGTCCTGGACCCCCGGCAGCCCAAGGACCATGCGAGTCCCGTCCACTTGCTCCAGAAACCACTGGATCCGGGCGGCAAGCTCTGTCGCGCTGCCCTCAAAACATTTCTCCTGCTCCTGGGGCGTCAGTTTCAGGACCGGAAGGTTCTGCTGCGGAAACAGCGGCTCACTGTAAAAAATCGTACTGCCAGACACGGTGGTGGTATAGCTGCCTGCGCCCACCACTGTGGCGCGAATGGACTCCCTGCTTTCCACAACGGTAAACCGCTGAAAAAACCGGCTTTCCCGAAGGGCCTGAGCCAGCAGCACGCCGATATCGCCGTACTTGCCTGTATCACGCTCGCTTGCGTGGAGACACTTTCCCACACCGCCGGAAAAAAATACATATTTCCCTTCCCGGGGCGGTAAAAACGGCGTGCTGCCTGCCGTTTCGATACGCTTCAGCAATTCGGACCGCTGTCCCGCGGCCCATTCGAAGAGCAGATCCGCCATGGTCCGGCACAGTGACCGCAGCGCGCTTTCTTCCGCAGGCTGCCCCGTACGAAGGTCGAGATCCAAAGCGTCTGCGATGATCCCCGCGCTGGGACTGACATAGGTCAAGATCCCTTCCCGGGAAAAACACACCTGCCGTCCCCCGATATCCAGACATCCTTTCGCCAGGACATCGCCGCAGTAAAACTCCACAATGTTGGAGGTCCCGCCGCCGATATCGATGTTGATCACCGAATCCATGGTGTCCAGGGAATGCTGCCATGCGCCGCTGCCCTTCCCTGCGATGACAGCCTCCAGATCCGGTCCCGCCGTAGAGACCACGAACTCTCCGGCGAACTCGCTAAGCCGGTCCAATACCGCTCGTGCATTCTCCTTGCGGGCGCTTTCGCCTGTGATGATCACAGCGCCGGTGCTGACGTCCGCCGGCGTCCATCCTGCCGAGACATATTCCCTGGCCACCAGCGCCTTGACTGCTTCCGCATCGATGCGGACCGCGTCCAGCAGAGGCGTCCGGTAGATTTCACCGGCATAGATGACCTGCTTATCGACGATGGAAACTCTCGGTACGGAAAAATAACCCGCCGTATCCTCCAGCGTCAGCCGGCTGAATACGACCTGCGTAGTTGAAGTGCCAATATCGATGCCGACGCTCAAAACACTTTCTGCAGACACAGGCCCACGCCCTCCGGCCGAAAATAAAGAAAGACCAAAACCGCGACGGTACGTCACAGCTTTGGCCTTGTTGCCATTTCCACGGACACCCTGTTGTGCCCGTCTATTTACTTTTTTTCATACTATCACGCAGACAGCAAGTCTGCAAGCGCTTTTTCTTCCGCAGGGCTTACGGATGCGCCGACCT
>CALLHZ010000100.1 GCA_938009115.1 uncultured Clostridia bacterium | reverse complement strand
AAAACATCGGCGATGGTTTTCAGAAAATGTACATCAACGCCCACGGCACCAGCACGCCTTTGAACGACAAAGGCGAAACCATGGCGATTAAAGCAGCCTTGGGGCAGCGGGCTTATCAGGATGTGATCATCAGCTCGACGAAATCCATGACGGGGCACATGCTGGGCGCCGCAGGAGCCGTAGAGGCCATTGCCGCTATCCTGGCCCTTTCCCAAGGGCAGGTGCCGCCCACCATCGGCTATCGCACCGCAGATCCGGAGTGCGATCTGGATTGTGTCCCCAACACGGCGCGAAAAGCCGATATGGATGTGAGTTTGTCTTTGTCCCTTGGGTTTGGGGGGCACAACGCCTGTCTGGCGTTTGTCAAAGCATAAAGGAGAGGTTGTCATGGATTTGGTAAAAGTGGAGAGTCTGGCAGATATTCTGCTGAATAAAGGGTTGACAGCCATTGAAGTCGAAGAGAGCGGCCTTCGGATCCGACTTGAAAAAAATGCCCAAGGTGCAGTGTCCGCACAAAAAGACCATGTGCCGGAGCCCGCAGCATCCGCCGGGAGACAGGATGAGAAGCCGGTGATCATTTCGCCGGAGCCCGGGATGACAGAGGTCCCGTCGCCTTTGGTGGGGGTGGTATATCTGGCGCCCTCTCCGGAAAGCGAGCCTTATGTGACGCTGGGACAGCGCGTGGAAAAAGGTCAGGTGATCTGTATCATCGACGCCATGAAAATGCTCAACGAAGTCGCTTCGCCGGCTTCCGGCGTCATCGGTGAGATCTGCGTGGAAAACGGCGCGGTCGTCGATTATGGCGCGTGCCTGTTCCGCCTGAAGGAGGCATAGAGATGGACCGGAAAGAACTTGAAAAGATCCTTCCCCACAGGCCGCCCATGCTTCTGCTGGACCGGGCTGAGCTTCTGGGGGCGGAAGCGGTGGCTTTCTATACCGTAAAGGGTGATGAATTTTTCCTGCAGGGACATTTCCCCGGGTACCCGGTTGTCCCGGGCGTGATCCTTTGTGAAATGATGGCGCAGGCCTGCTGTGTGCTCCTTCAAAGCGAGATGAGCGCCTCCGCCACACCGTACTATACCGGGATCCAGCAGGTAAAATTCAGGGAAAAAGTGCGGCCCGGGGATGAACTGGAGATCCGCTGCAGTCTTTCCAACTGCAAGCCGCCGTTCTACTTCGCCCGGGGCACAGTCACTGTGGCAGGCAAAACAGCGGCGGAGGGAACGTTTTCCTTTGCCGTGCTGGAGGAATAAAATGTTTCAGAAAATACTGATCGCAAACAGAGGCGAGATCGCCGTGCGCGTCATACGGGCCTGCAAGGATATGGGGATCTCCACGGTAGCAGTCTACAGCGAGGCTGACAAAGAGGCGCTTCACGTGGGGCTGGCCGACGAGCGCATCTGCATCGGCAAAGCGCCGGCGCAGGACAGCTATTTGAATATGCAGGCGATCCTTTCGGCTGCCGCCGTCACCCATGCTCAGGCTATTCACCCCGGGTATGGTTTTCTGTCGGAAAGCGCAAAGTTCGCCTCGCTGTGCGCCCAGTGCAATATCACCTTTATAGGGCCGGACAGCGCCCATATTTCGGCCATGGGCGATAAGGACAATGCGCGCAAGACCATGAAAAAAATGGGGCTTCCGGTGGTGCCCGGCTCGGAAACTGTGGAGGACCTCCAGGAAGCCCGCGCATGGGCCGGCAGGACCGGCTATCCTCTCTTGATCAAAGCGCGGGCCGGCGGCGGCGGCCGGGGCATCCGTCTCGTCCGCGAAGAAAGCAGTTTTGAGAGCGCCTTTCTCGATGCCTCCCGAGAAGCAGCTTCCAGCTTTGGAGACGAAGGCCTGTACATCGAAAAATATCTGGACGGCGTCCGGCATATCGAAGTGCAGATCCTGGCCGACGCGTACGGAAAAGCCGTGTGCCTCGGCGAGCGAGACTGCTCCATGCAGCGCAGGAAGCAAAAGGTACTGGAAGAAAGCCCTGCGGTGGATCTCCCCGCTCAGACGCGCAAGAATATGCAGCGGGACGCGATCCGGGCTGCCAAAAAGATCGGATACATCAATGCGGGGACCCTTGAGTTTTTAGTGGATGCCGACGGGAATCACTACTTTATGGAAATGAACACACGTCTTCAGGTGGAGCATCCGGTCACGGAAATGGTCACCGGCATCGACCTGGTCAAATGGCAGATCCGGATCGCCGCCGGCGTACCGATCTCCTTCGATCAGCGGAATATCCGCCCTCAGGGCCATTCCATCGAATGCCGCATCAATGCCGAGAATCCGGCCATGGACTTTAGACCATCGGCCGGAACGGTGGACTTCCTCCACGTTCCCGGCGGACCCAGGGTGCGCTTTGACACGGCCCTGTATCCGGGCTGCACGGTTCCGCCTTACTACGATTCCCTTTTAGGGAAACTGATCGTCCATGCCAATACCCGGGAAGAAGCCGTGCGAAAAATGCAGGCGGCGCTGGCCGAGCTGGTCATCACCGGCGTGGACACAAATATTGAGCTTCACATCGACATCCTTTCCGGAGAAGTGTTCCGCAAGGGTGTCTATACCACCGGCTATCTGGAATCGAGGAATCAATCATGATCCAAGGATTGTTCAAAAAACCAAAAAATGACCTGGAACCTTCTGTTTCAGGGAAAATCGTCAAGCCGACAGAGGTAAACATCCCTCATGAGCTTTGCACCGTCTGCCCCGGCTGCAAAAAATCGGTATTTTCCAGTGATCTGCAGGAAAACCATTATGTTTGTCCCAATTGCGGAAAGCACCTTCGTCTCAATGCGCGGCAGCGGATCCACATGATCGCCGACCCGGAGAGCTTCCAGGAACTTTGGGGCGACCTGCGGGGGACCGACCCCTTGGGTTTTCCCGAGTACGAAGAAAAGCTCCGGGCTGCTGAGCTGGCTTCCCGTGAAAACGAGAGCGTTGTGACGGGCACGGCCCGCATCGGAAAACAGCCTGCAGCCGTCTTTGTGATGGAATCAGCCTTCATGATGGGATCCATGGGGACCGTTACCGGTGAGAAGATCGCCCGGCTGTTCGAATATGCGGCGGAGAAGAGACTGCCGGTCGTGGGATTCACCGCCTCCGGCGGCGCCCGCATGCAGGAGGGGATGCTTTCCCTGATGCAGATGGCCAAGACCAGCGGGGCCGTAAAGAGGTTCTCCGATGCCGGCGGCTTCTACCTGGCCGTTCTCACGGATCCAACTACCGGCGGCGTTACCGCCAGCTTCGCCATGGAGGCGGATGTGATCGCCGCCGAACCGGATGCGCTCATCTGCTTTGCCGGACCCAGGGTCATCGAACAAACGATCCGTCAGAAGCTTCCCCCCGGTCTTGGGCGGGCGGAATCCTTGCTGAAAAACGGATTCATCGACAAGATCGTACCCCGGCGGGAACAGCGGAAATTTATTGCCCGGATGCTCCGTGCCCATGGAAAAGAGCGGAAAGAGGGATAAGGATATGAATGCAAAAGATCGTGTGGCGGCGGCCAGAGCCCAGGGCCGTCCTACGGCGGGAAAATATATCAAAGGCATCTTTGACGAGTTCACTGAGCTCCACGGTGATCGCTGCTTCGGTGACGACCCGGCCATGGTGGGCGGGATCGCCCGTCTTGGACAGTCCTATGTGACGGTCATCGCCCAGGAAAAAGGCACGACTACGCGGGAACGGGCAAGCCGGAATTTCGGCAGCGCTCATCCGGAAGGCTACCGTAAAGCGCTGCGTCTCATGAAGCAGGCCGAAAAGTTCGGCAGGCCGGTAGTCACCTTCGTAGACACATCAGGGGCTTTCTGCGGTATCGGTGCCGAGGAACGGGGCCAGGGTCAGGCCATCGCATCGAATCTGATGGAAATGATGATGCTCCGCGTCCCGGTGCTGGCCATTTTTATCGGTGAGGGCGGCAGCGGCGGCGCCCTGGGCATTGCCGTGGCAGATCAGGTCTGGATGCTGGAAAATGCATTTTACAGCGTCATTTCTCCCGAGGGCTGCGCCAGCATCCTTTGGAAGGATCCGGCGAGGGCACCGGAGGCGGCCGAGTGCCTCAAGCTGACGGCCGAAGATCTGACAGAGCTTTCCGTGGCAGAAAGGATCATTCCCGAGAATGACGGCGATTTTGACCGAACCTTCGCTTTTTTGAAGGAAGAGATCGCTGCCTTCATCGCAGAAAAACAAGAAATCCCGGTTGATGAACTCCTCCGGCAGCGGTATCATAAGTTCCGCAGGATACAGTAATGAAGCGGAGCGTTCAGCGTGCAATATAACAATCTGGTTCCGGCGGTCTTTCATGACCGCCCGAATCGTTTTATCGCCAATATAGAGATCGATGGTTTGCTTCAGGCCGCCCATGTTAAAAATACGGGGCGCTGCCGGGAGATCCTGACACCCGGCGCCGGGATCTGGGTCAGAAAAAACAACGACCCTCATCGGAAAACCCGATATGATGTGATCGCTGCACAAAAGGGCGGCCGCATCATCAATATCGATGCTTCTGCGCCCAATACCGCCGTCCGGGAATGGCTTCCGCACAGCGGTTTGTTTCGCAGCATTTCGCTGATCCGCCCTGAGACTGTCTTCGGGAGCTCCCGATTCGATTTTTACATTGAGGGCGACGGCAGGAAAATGTTCATGGAGGTCAAGGGCGCGACCCTGGAAGAACAGGGCGTCGTGCGGTTCCCCGATGCGCCCACCGAGCGGGGGCTCAAGCATGTCCGGGAGTTGGAGGCCTGCCTGGCGCAAGGCTTCGAAGCCTGTGTTCTGTTTGTGATCCAAATGAAAGGTGTGGCGTATTTTGAACCCAACCGCGCTACACATCCTGCTTTTGCCGATGCCTTGTACTATGCCCGCAGGGCCGGTGTGCAGATCCTTGCCAGGGACTGCGTCGTGACGCCGGACAGCATGGTGATCGCCGATGCGGTTCCCGTGCGGCTGCCGGCTCCTTCGGAGCCAATATAAAATCCGCCGGATCGATCCGGCGGATTTTGCATGGGCGGGTATCACCGGCCCAGATAGTATGTCGTGAAACCCGCCCGGGCAGCCGCCTCTGCATCTGTGCAGTTTCGGGTGTCCAGCAGGTTAGCCTTGCGCATCACGCGTGCCAGGGCTTCGTAATCCAACTCTTTAAAGGCCTGATGGTTTACGCCGACGATCAAAAGATCTTTGCCTTTGGCCGCTTCCACGGCATCCGCCGTCGATCCCGGCCGGTCCTTGACATGGGGATCGAAATAGGTCACGTCGAGCCCTCTTTGCCGAAGCAGTTCCATCAGCGTCAGAACAGGGCTTTCGCGGACGTCGTCCACGTCGGGCTTGTATGTGATGCCCAGCACGCCTACTGCCGGATCCTTGCAGTCTTTCAGGATCTGATCGATCTTGCCGGCCACATAGGCAGGCATGCTGTCGTTGGTTTCCCGGGCCAACCGGATGATGCGGGCTTCCTCCGGATTTTTTTCCACGATGAACCAGGGATCCACAGCGATGCAGTGTCCCCCGACGCCGGGGCCTGGCTGGTGGATATTGACCCTGGGGTGCCGGTTGCACAGCCGGATCAGATTCCACGCATCGATGCCCAGATCCTCGCAGATCTTTGCGAGCTCATTGGCAAAGGCGATGTTCACGTCTCTGTAGGTGTTTTCCGACAGCTTGCACAGCTCCGCGGTACGGGCGTCGGTCTCGTAGATCTCTCCCCGGACGAAGGTGCGGTACAGCTCTGCGATCTTACGGGCCGAGGCTTCGTTGACGCCGCCGGCGATCCGGTCGTTGCAGACCAGCTCCTGCAGGATGCTTCCGGGAATGACACGCTCGGGAGAATGTCCCAAATAGAAATCCACACCGGCCTTCAGGCCGCTTTCTTCCAGGATGGGCTTCATCAGCTCGTCGACGGTGCCGACCGGTGAGGTGGATTCCAGTATTACGATATTTTCCGGCCGGAGATACGGGACCAGGGACCGGGTGGCGGATTCCACAAACGTCATGTCCGCTGTTTTGTTTTCCCTGATGGGTGTGGGCACGGCGATGATGAACGCCGAAGCTTCTTCCGGCTGTACTGCTGCCCGCAGCCTTCCTTCGGATACAACGCTTCGGATCAGCTCCGCCAGTCCGTTCTCTTCGATGACGATACGGCCTTCGTTCAAGGCTTCTGTGATGATGTTGTTTCGGTCGACGCCCAGGACGTCCATTCCGGAGCGGGCAAACATTGCTGCTGTGGGAAGGCCGATGTAGCCCAGGCCGATGACGCATATTTTCATGTTGTTCCTCCTGAATCAGTACCCGTACATGATAGCACAAGCGTCCTCCGGATTCTATTACTTTGTTGAAATTCGTATTTATCCCGAGACTTCTTTATGATAGAATAATTCTGTTAACGGAGAAGGATATGGGCGAGAACACAAAAATCGATATTTTGGGCATTCCCGTGGACTGCGTTGCCCTGGGGGATGCCTTGTCTGTTTTTCAGGACCTGCTCGCTTCCGACAGCATGGCGTTGATCGCCACGCCCAATTCAGAGATCCTGATGCGGGCCTCCCGGGATCCGTCGCTTGCCGGCATCCTGAAGCGGGCGGAGCTTGTGATCCCGGACGGCGTAGGGCTTCTTCTGGCGTCGAAGCTTCTGGGCCAGCCCTTGAAAGCGAGGGTCGCAGGCATCGATTTCGCCTTCCGCGCATTACAGCTGTCAGCGGAATTGGGCCGCAGCGTGTACTTTTTGGGCGGAAAGCCGGGGATCGCGGAAAAGGCTGCAGAAAACGTGAAGCAACGGATCCCGGGACTCAGCGTAGCGGGGACTCGCCACGGTTATTTCACCGGTGATGAGATCCCTTCGGTCATCGCGGAAATCAACAGTTCTCAGGCCGATTTTATCTGCGTTGCCATGGGTTCGCCTGCACAGGAACGGTTCATCGACGATCATCGAAAACAGCTGAATGCAAAAGTAGGCATCGGGATCGGCGGAAGCTTCGATATCTGGTCCGGCACGCTGAAACGGGCGCCGGCGTTTTATCGCGACCATGGTCTGGAATGGCTGTATCGTCTGTTCCAGGAGCCTTCCAGGGTCTCAAGGATACGCGTGTTGCCCCTTTTTTTGTTAAAGGTTGCTGGGCAAAAATGGAGACAGGCCGGCGCATAGACGGCGGCTGTTCATAGAAATGAAGGAGGAATTATGGATAAGAAAGCACTGCAGGACAAGGCAGCCCTCATCCGGCAGCACATCATCCGGGAGGTCTACCACGCCGGGTCGGGTCATCCGGGCGGATCGCTGTCGGCGACGGATATCATGACCGTCCTGTATTTCAATGAAATGAACATCGACGGGCGCGATCCCGGGAATCCGGACCGGGACCGCTTCGTCCTGTCCAAAGGCCACGCAACGCCGGTTTTGTACGCATGTCTGGCCGAAGCGGGATTCTTTCCCCCGGAGGAGCTGGTGACGTTCCGGAAGCTGGGCAGTCATCTTCAGGGACACCCTTCCATGACCAAGCTGACCGGCGTTGAAATGTCCACCGGTTCTCTCGGTCAGGGATTTTCCGCTTCCGTAGGCATGGCGCTGGCCGGCCGGTTGGATAATAAGTCGAGCCGGATTTATGTGCTGCTGGGCGACGGAGAGCTTCAGGAAGGCATTACCTGGGAGGCTTCCATGGCAGCCGCCCACTTTGGACTGGATAATCTTTGCGCTGTTGTGGACCACAACGGACTCCAGATCGACGGCCGGAACGACGATGTGATGCGCGTGATGCCCATCGCGGAAAAGTTCAGAGCTTTCGGCTGGAATGTGATCGAGCTTGACGGTCACGATCTGGACGCGATCCAGGCCGGTTTTGCGGCGGCAAGAAAGCATAAAGGCGCGCCGACGGTCCTGGTGGCGGAAACCCATAAGGGAAAAGGCGTATCCTTTATGGAGGATGATGCCGGGTGGCACGGAAAGGCTCCGAATCGGGAACAGGCAGAGCAGGCGATGAAGGAATTGGGGGGTGTACTGTAATGGCAGAAAAAATCGCGACCAGGCAAAGCTACGGAAAAGCGCTGGTGGAACTGGGCGCTTCCCGGCAGGATGTCGTCGTGCTGGATGCGGATCTTTCCGGGTCCACCATGACCAAGGAGTTTGCCAAGGTGTATCCCCAGCGGTTCTTCAACGCAGGCATCGCCGAAGCCAACATGTATGGCATGGCAGCAGGGCTTGCCATTTCCGGCAAGACGGTTTTTGCAAGCACCTTTGCCATATTTGCTGCGGGCCGGGCTTTTGAGATCATTCGCAACTCCATCGGCTACACCGGCGCCAACGTCAAAGTCTGCGCCACTCACGCAGGGCTTACCGTGGGAGAGGACGGCGCCAGTCACCAGGCCATCGAGGATCTGGCACTGATGCGCACTATCCCGGGCATGACGGTCATCAATCCTGCCGATGACATATCGGCAAGGAAACTGCTGAAGGCCGCGGCGGAGATGAAGGGCCCTGTTTATGTGAGACTGGGCCGGGCCGCCGTTCCTGTGATCTACGACGAAGAGACCGATGTGCAAATAGGGAAAGCCCTTTTGTTGAGAGAGGGGAAAGACTATACGATCATTGCGACCGGCATTATGGTGAACCAGGCACTGGAGGCAGCCGGGCAGCTTTCCGCCGAAGGGATCGAAGTCCGCGTGCTGGATATGCATACGCTCAAGCCCATGGACGAAGACGCCGTCGTGCGGGCAGCCCGGGAAACCAAAGGCATCGTGACGGTGGAGGAGCACACTGTGATCGGCGGCCTGGGCGCCGCTGTGGCCCAGATCTGCTGCGAGAAGGCGCCCGCCAAGGTGTCCTTCGTCGGGATCCGGGACACCTTCGGCGAGTCCGGAAAGCCCGATGAGCTTCTGGAAAAATACGGACTCACCGCCGCCGCCATTGCCGATGCGGTGCGCGCCATGGCATAGGGGCCGTCCATACGATATGCAAAAAAACAGAGCCTGCATGCATGTGCAGGCTCTTCCTTTGCGCAAGTCATGTTCTTGACAAAAATGGGAAATAATGTATAATACAAGCGGCTTGACAACGGATGCGGCGGGAGGATCGACTCATGGATCACCACGTGCTCTTCCGTATACCCGACAGCGGGCGGAACCGAACGGCGACTTTACCCGTCAAAGAAGATAGAAAAATAGCGGTTTTAGGTACCGGCCCCGGCAGCGGTGTCAGCCTGACGGCCGGCCTTCTGGTTTCCTGGCTTCGGCAGCACGTTCCGGGAGAGGCCGTTACGTTGATCGAAATGGGGTCTTCTTATTTTTATGAGGCCTACGGTGTGGAAAAGCGTTTTATGCACAGGGACTTTTACCGGTTCTATGAGCTGATGGCGCAGAAGTCCAGCATCAAAGGGCTGTCCAACATGGAAGAAGGCATCAACTGGGTGCTGCGGTGTCCGGAAGATTCTTCTCCGGGCAAGAACGGCAGTATCGCTGCGGCGGCTGACATGCTTCGGTTGGTTTACAATATTGCCGGCACACTGCGCATTTTTGACTGCTCAGGTGTGCCTATTCCTGCTCTGTGGGAGGTCCTGCCGGAAATGGACGCGGTCATCTGTGTTGTGGACCCTCTTCCTTCCAAACTGATCCCTGCCGCTTCGGAGATCGAACGGTTGCGGTTGGAGTGTCCGCGCGGGATCTGGGTGATCAACAAAATGAACAGCGGTGTTCATCGGGGAGAATTGAAACGGTTTCTTGGCGGCGTGGACTGGGTCGAGATCCCCTCTCTTGCCCCGGAGCACCTCTACCGGGCGCAGTACAACTGTGTGCTTCCCTACACCATCTCCCCGGTGAGACAGCAGACGGACAGACTTTTGGAAGCGCTTTGGCGCAGGATCCGCAGCATGGAATGATGGCCGGCCCGGGGAAACTTCAATAAATGCTGTTTTCAAAAAAGGGGATATATAGTATACTAAATGCGTCAAATTATCGAAAAAGCACAAGAAGGGGTCATTTGTGATAAGATTTGAGGGCGTCACCAAAATGTACGGCAGCAATGTCGGACTTGCAGACGCAACGATCCGGATAGAAAAAGGGGATTTCGTATTTCTGGTAGGCCCTTCCGGTGCCGGAAAGTCCACACTCATCAAGCTGGTACTGAAGGAGATCGAGCCGGACGAAGGCGAGATCTACGTCAATGGCAGGAACATTACCCATTTGTCCAATCGGGAGATCCCCGGGCTTCGGCGGAGCATCGGCATGGTGTTTCAGGATTTTCGTTTGCTTCCGAATAAAACCGTCTACGAAAATGTCGCTTTTGCCATGGAGGTGGTCCACTCGACCCAGCGGGCGATACGCAGGCAGATCCCGCAGGTCCTTTCCATCATGGGCATCAGCGACAAGGCTGATAAATTTCCGGCGGAGTTGTCTGCCGGCGAGCAGCAGCGCGTGGCCATCGCCCGGGCGTTGATCAACAATCCGATGATGCTCATTGCTGACGAGCCCACAGGCAATCTGGACCCGGATACCGCATGGGAGATCATGAAGCTGATCAACCAGATCAACCGTCGGGGAACCACAGTCCTGATGGTGACCCACGCCAAGGATATCGTGGATCGCATGGGCAAGCGCGTCGTGGCCATCGACAAAGGCCGCATCGTGCGGGATGCCTGGGGAGGAGAGTACGGCTACGATGATTAGAGGCTTGCGGTACGCGCTCACACAGGCATTCGTCCAGGTGTTCCGGAATAAAGGAATGAGCCTGGCTTCCATTTTCTCCATCACAGCCATGCTGCTGATCCTGGGGCTGTTCTTTTTTCTGACAGTCAACATCAACATTGCCACAGAAGGCGCCAAACAGCAGTTTAACACTATTGAAGTGTACCTTCTGGAAGAGACGAGCCGGTCAGACGCCGACATCATCACGCAAAGTCTGCTGTCCATGGATGAGATCGCCGGCGTCACGTATGTCAGCAAAGAAGAAGCCATGGAGCATTTCAAAGAGCGCTGGGGCGACAAAGCTTATCTGCTGGACGGCCTGGCGGAAAACCCGCTGCCCAATTCCCTGCGGGTGGAGCTGGTTTCCCTGGAGGACGGGCAACTCATCTATGAGGCCTGCCGGAATCTCATCGGCGTGGAAGACGTGCGTTATTATCAGGATGAAGTGAAAAAGATCCTCACGATCACGGATTTCATTCAGCAGGGCGCGCTGATCATCATTCTGTTCCTGATCATCGTGTCCGTCGTCGTGGTGTCCAACACCGTCAAACTGACGGTCATGGCCCGGCAGCGCGAGATCATGATCATGAAATATGTAGGAGCCACGAACTGGTTCATCCGCGGTCCGCTCCTGGCCGAGGGCATGATGATCGGATGCATATCGGCAGGCATTTCGCTGGGATTGATCTGGGTGATCTATTCCCGGGTCGTAGAATTGTTCTCAACGCAGGCGCTTCTGTTGTTTTCCACTTCTTTTGTCGCAGTGGGCTTTATGATGAGCAATTTGGTCTGGATCTTTATTGCACTGGGGATGAGCATCGGCGCCTTCGGAAGCATTTTGTCCATGCGGCGCTTTTTGAACGCATAGCGCCGGCAGGGGAAACAGAAATACCGGCAGGGGGAGGTCAGGGATCATGTTCAAGGGGGATCGAATGAAAATAAGGGCGCGTATCGGCAGCTGGGCTTTGCTGCTGGTCCTTCTGAGCGGGGCTTGTTTTACGCCGCCGGGCTATGCCACCGGCACCGATCAGAGCCAGCTGGACGATATCCAGGACCAGATCGATGATATGGAACAGGAATTGAGTGCGGGAAAGAAGCAGGCCAGCGCGCTGCAAGCAGAGATCCGGGCCCTGGAAAAGAAAATCTATTCCGCCGAGGTCGAACTGAACGGCCTGCAGCGGAATATCAATTCGACCAAGTCTATGATTTCCAAGGCGATGGCCGAGCTGGCAACACTGGAAGAGGAGATCGCTGCGCAAAACGAAGGGCTCAACGCCCGGCTGCGGACGATGTATAAAAACGGCGAGGTGGGGATCCTTACGGTCCTCATGGGGTCTTCGGACATGTCCGACTTCATGACGAATCTGGATATGGTCCAGCGGATCTATGACAGCGACGCCACGCTTTTGGAAAAGCTTCAGGGGCAGTATGAACAGGTGATCGACCAGAAAATGGAACTGCAGACCCTTCGGGATACGCTCCTGGCGCAGCAGGCAGAAGAAAGCGCGCAGCAGGAAGCGCTGCAGAGCAGCAAAGGCCAGGTGCAGACAAAAAAATCCGCTATAGACAAGGACAATGCCGCTCTCGAAAAGCAGATCGACGCCCTGAACGCGGAAGCCAACGCGCTGACGGCTAAGATCCTGGGTCTTCAGGGGACCGGCAGCTATATCGGCGGAACCATGGCCTGGCCATCCCAGGCAAGCACACGGATCTCTTCTCCCTTCGGATATCGGATCCATCCGATCCTGCGCATTAAAAAAATGCATACAGGCATCGATATCGCCGCCTCCTCGGGCACGAATATCCTGGCAGCCAATTCAGGAACAGTGATCACCGCCGGCTGGAACAACAGCTACGGCTATATGGTGATGATCGACCATGGCGGCGGCATCGTCACACTGTATGCCCATTCCAGCAAGCTGCTCGTGAGCAAGGGCGCTGTGGTGGGCCGGGGGCAGGCGATCGCAAAAGTGGGATCCACAGGCATGTCCACAGGTCCCCATCTTCATTTTGAAGTCCGCGTAAACGGTGTGTACAAGAACCCTCTGGATTATGTTTCTCCCTAAGGGACTAGAAAGGCAGCAAAGGACGATCGATGGCCCGATGGGTATTTACACAACAGAACAATGAAACGCTTAAGGGACCCGAAGGGGTCCCTGATACCATATTGCGCATCCTTCGTGACCGGGGCGTCACCGATCCTTCGCTGATCGAAGATTTTTTGGCGCCCTTTCCCCGGCAGACTCACGATCCGTTTTTATTGAAGGACATGCTGCCGGCGGCGGAGATGATCCTGCGCACGGCAGACTCCGGCGGCCGGATCTGCATTTACGGAGACTACGATGCTGACGGCGTCACTTCCGTGGCGCTGTTGCTTTGCGTTTTCCGCAAGCTGACGGATCGCGTATGCTATTTCATTCCTTCCCGCTTCAAAGAAGGCTATGGATTGACCCGCCGGGCCATCAAAGCCATCGCCGACGAAGGCGCTTCTCTGATCGTTACGGTAGACTGCGGCAGTTCGGCCATCAGCGAAGTGGACTATGCCCGGTCCCTGGGCCTGGACATGGTCGTGACGGACCATCACAATCCCTGTCCCGACGGGATGCCGGATTGTCTGTTCATCAATCCCAAGCGCAGGGACAGTACGTACCCCTTTCCCCATTTGTCCGGCTGCGGCGTGGCCTTCAAGTTGTCCCAGGCCATCGAACGCCTGCTGGAACAGCGGGCGGATGAACGCTTCACCCGGCAGGATCTGAACCGGTTGCTGGACTTGGTGGCGATCTCCACAGTGGCTGATGTGGTCCCATTGCTGGACGAGAATCGCACCTTGGTGAAGTACGGGCTGGAGATGATCAACCGGCGGGAACGGCCCGGCCTGGACGCCTTGCTGCAGGCCCTAGATTTCAGGGACAAAGCCATTGAGGCAGAGCACATTGCCTATTTGATCGCCCCTAATATCAACGCCTTGGGCCGGATGCAGTCGGCGGATATGGGGGCGGAAATGCTGTGCGGCGATGGCAAAAGCCGGGAAGAGCTGGCACACCTGGCCAGATGTATGATGGAAAACAATCAGGCCCGGAAAGCAGAGCAGGAAAAAACCCGGAAGCTTTGCTGCGATGTCATTGCCCGGGGCGGCTCAGGAGAGCTGTTCCCCGTGATCTTTGCCGAGGATGCCCACGAGGGCGTGGCCGGGATCGTGGCAGGACATCTCAAGGAGGCCTTGTATCGACCGGTCTTTGTGGTCACTGGCGGCGAAGACGGCCTGGTGAAAGGCACCGGACGTTCTGTTCCCGGGCTGGACCTCCACGAAATGATCACTGAGGTGTCCGGTCTGTTTGAACGTTTCGGCGGCCACGGCGGGGCTTGCGGGTTCACAATGAAAAGGGAAAACCTGGAGCGCTTCCGGGATGCCATGCAGGAAGCTGTTGAAACGCGTCTCCGGGATCGTCCGGATCTTCTTGAAGAAGAGATCCTGATCACGAAGATGCTGGATGCATCAGAAAAAACACTGGATTTTGCAGGACTGCTTCGACGCCTGGAACCTTTCGGCGAAGAAAATCCCAAACCGCTTTTTTCGACCGGGCCGTCTCGTATCGAGTCCGTAGGGTTTATGGGAACGGAGAGCGAGCATGTCCGTTTTACAGTGCGCGGCGAAGACCAGACGGCGCTGGCATGCATCCTGTTTCGCAGAGCCGGCGAATACAGGTCGCTGCTCCGAAGGGATGCGGTGGTCGATGTGGCCGGGGAGCTGACGGTCAACGAATTCAGGGACAGCCGGCAGGTCCAGCTGGTGGTGAAGGACATTAAGAAAGGGAATATCCAATGATTTCCATGCGAAGAAGCTTACTGATCATTTTGGTGATCGTCGCCTTGCTGGCCGGGGCTTCGGCCATGGCTTTCTATACCGGCGCGGGATGGGATCGTCTGGCCGGGATCACATCCGGCGGCAGCCGGACTCTGACCGAAGAAGAATACGAAGAGTATCGTCACTATGTGAACTACTACGGAAAAACAGAAGCTCTTCGCTCTTATATTTCTGACTACTATTACCGGCCTGTTACACCGGAAGAGTTGGAACTTGGCATGCTTCGGGGGCTGTTCATGGGGTTGGAGGACCCGTACTCTTATTACATGACTGCCGAAGAATATGAGTCGGTCATCATTTCTCTTACCGGAGAGTACTCCGGCGTCGGTGTCACCCTATCGCCCAACGAGGACGGGTTCATCGAGGTCATTGCTCCCACAGAGGATACGCCGGCATACGAAGCGGGCATCCGGCGCGGCGATGTGATCCTTGCTGTGGATGGTATTTCCTACGCGGGATCCGAGATCGACGTGGCGGCAGCTGCCATCCGTGGTCGCGCCGGGACCCGGGTCACGCTGACGATCCTCAGGGATGGCCAGGAAATGGAATTTACACTTCGCAGAGAAAAGATTTTCTCCAAAACTGTGCGCTGGGAATGGCTGGAGGGAGATATCGGCTATATCCGCATTCTTTCCTTTGAGGAAAGCACGGCAGCAGATTTTGAAGAGGCTCTGAAGGCATTGGAACAGGAAGGCGCCGCAGGATTCGTTCTGGATCTCCGGGACAATCCCGGAGGCCTGGTGGATGTGTGCATCGATGTGGCGGACCTTTTGATGGATCAGGGAACGGTCGTCTACAGTCAGGATAAAGACGGAAACCGGGAATATTTTCACGTGAAAGACGGCAAAACAGAGTTGCCCTTCGTCGTGCTGGTCAATGAAGGGTCGGCCTCGTCGGCGGAGATCCTCAGCGCAGGTCTTCAGGACAACGGAGTTGCCCCCATCGTGGGAACTCAGACCTATGGAAAAGGTGTGATCCAGCAGCTGGATCAGCTTACGGACGGCAGCGCCGTGAACCTGACGATCCTGCAGTATTTCTCGCCAAAGGGGAACGTCATTCACGGCGTGGGGATCCAGCCCGACGAAGTGGTGGAAATCGAGGCGGAAGACATCAGCGCCCAGGGGGATCTGCTCGTGGACCGGCAGCTGGACCGGGCGGTGGAACTCTTGAAACAGCGCTGAAAGGGCCAGTTATTTGTCTGAAGGAGAGGGATTTTCCAGTCTCTGCAGGATGGTGCGGTATCCCTCGGCGCCATAGAGCAGGCATTTATTGATCCGGCTGATGGTCGCCGCGCTGGCCTTGGTGGCGGCGGCGATCTCGTGGTATGTCTTTCCATGATGAAGCATTCGGGCAACTTCCCAACGCTGGGCGATGGCCTGAAGTTCCTTGATGGTCATGAGATCTTCAAAAAAGCGATAACACTCCTCTTCGCTTTCAAGCGCAAGCACGGCACGGAAAAGTTCGTCGTTTTCCCTGGACCGGAATTTTGAAGCGTACGGCATGGACAGCTTCTCCTTTTCTTTAACACTATAGTGTGCAACTGCGATGAATTCATTATAACCCTGCAGGTACCGTTTGACAAGACGGGCGGCGTCCAGTATAATTACGCCGTAATAAATTGCCCCGATGTAATGAAATTGCAAGGGAGTAGCTTGAAGCCGGCGATCAACATTCCGCTGCTGCCTGACACAGGCGGCGCTGGTCGCAGGCCCGGGAACGGTAGCCAGACTTACAATTACGGTTCGCTATGGCATGGCGGCGGTAGTTGGGGTCTGCTTTTGATATTATGGAGGAAAACATGCATCAACTGAATCAACAGGAAGCGCTCCGAACATTGGACACAGAGCAGCAGAGAGGCCTGAGCGCATCAGAAGCCCAGCGGCGGCTTTCGGAGCACGGTCCCAACGCCTTTGAGGAAAAAAAGCCGAAAACTCTGCTCCAGATGTTTTTTGCGCAGTTGCGGGATCCCATGATCTACATCCTGATGGGCGCCGTGGTCATATCCGGGGCTTTGGGAGAATTCAGCGACGCGTTCATCATCGTGGCGGTCATTTTGCTCAATGCGGTGGTTGGCGTCGTGCAGGAATCCAAAGCCGAGAAATCCCTGGAGGCGCTGAAGCAGCTGTCCAGTCCGGTCGCCATGGTACGCCGCGACGGCAAAGCCTTTGAGATCCCGGCGGCGGAATTGGTGCCCGGAGATATCGTGCTTCTCGAAGCGGGGCGGATCGTACCCGCGGACTTGCGCCTTCTTTCTTCCGTCAATCTGAAAATCGAAGAATCGGCCTTGACCGGGGAATCAGTCCCCGTGGAAAAGGATGCGGATTTTGTCGCTGAAGGGGATATCCTTCTGGGCGACCGTCTCAACATGGCCTATCTTTCCACCGCCGTTGCCTACGGGAGAGGCGAGGGGGTCGTGGCCTATACCGGGATGGACACCGAGATCGGAAAAATCGCCCGGATGATCAGCGAAGCCGGAACGGAAATGACGCCTTTACAGAAACGCCTGGCAGACCTGGGCAAAGTCCTGGGGATCGTGGCCGTCGTGCTTTGTGTCGGTCTGTTTGGCGTAGCCATGCTGCAGGGCCGGGATCTGCTGGAAATGCTCCTGACCGCTATCTCCCTTGCGGTGGCGGCTATTCCGGAAGGATTGCCTGCCGTCGTTACCATCGTGCTGGCCTTGGGTGTGCAACGCATGGTCAAAGTCAATACCATCGTCCGCCGTCTGCCTTCGGTGGAAACCCTGGGTTCTGTGAGCATTGTCTGTTCCGACAAGACCGGTACCTTTACCCAGAACAAAATGACCGTCACCCGGCCTTTT
>CALLHZ010000099.1 GCA_938009115.1 uncultured Clostridia bacterium | reverse complement strand
TCTGGTGACGCCGCTTCCGTTGAAAATATCGCTGATCTTTCCCACGGCATAGACTTCCTGTCCGTTCCGGCTGATCAGATCCAGCAGCGTGGCCTCCGGCGGTGAGACTGCGTAGTCCTTCCGGTCGGAGGTGCGGGTGCGCTTTCCGGTCTGATCCATGACATACGGACGGGCGATCACCCGCCCGCAGGACCAGGGGCCTACCAGCATTTCCCGGGCGATCTCGCACAGCTCATAAAGCCGTTCCAAAGGGATCACGGCGGTGTTGGCGGCGATTTGGAAAACGCTGTCGGCCGAGGTGTACACGATGGGCCGACCGGTTTCCTCGTGCACCGGGCCCAGAGTCTCTAAGATCTCGGTGCCCGAGGCTGCGTAATTGCCCAGTACGGCGCAGCCGATCGCCGCCTCGTACTTCTCAATGAATTCCCCGGGGAAACCCTTTGGGTACGTTTTGAACGGTTCTTCTGTCAAGATCCCGGCGATCTCCCAATGTCCTGTGATGGTGTCCTTCCCCTTCGAGGCCTCCTGCAGCCGGACAAAAGCTCCTGCAGGCGTCGAAACGGGAGGCACACCCTCCACCCCATTAATGTTTCCCAATCCCATAGCCGCTAAATTGGGGATCCGGAAAGGATCCTTGGAGGTCGCAAGACTTCGCAGCGTATTGCTGCCTGCGTCTCCGTACTGCGCTGCGTCGGGCAGCGCGCCGATGCCCAGGCTGTCCAGAACGACGATGATTGCTCTTTTCATGTTCTCACCCCACGATTTCTTTGGGTATACCGTTCAACTTATCCAGGGAGCAAAGGATATATTCCACGTTGTCATAAAATCCCTGAGGACCCGTCCCGTAGGCCATTTCTCCGTGAAGATGCCCGTAGACCACACGATGGGCCCCGGCTTTGGCAAAAGCCTCCGTAAAACCCGAGGGCTGCTTGCGCTCATTCATAGGCGGAAAATGCATCGCCCCGATCAGGGGCTTGTCGATGCCCTCCCGGGCTGCCCTGTCCCGGGCTTCGACGGCCTCTTTCAGGGAAAGGTCCAAACGGATCAGCTCCCGCTCATAGATCTTGCGATCCGTTTCCTCGGTAAAATCCTTATCCCCGGGACAAAGCCATCCCCGGGAGCCGGCCAAAATAAAATCCGGGCCTTCGTAGCAATTGTTTTGAAGAAAAAACAGAGACTCGTGGATCCCCGACATCTTGCGGAGAGAGCTCCACCAGAGGTCGTGGTTCCCCCGCAGGATCACCTTATTCCCGGGCAGCGCGGCGACCCACAGAAGATCCGGGATCGCATCCCGCAAATGCATGGCCCAGGAAACGTCGCCGGGGATCAAAACCGTGTCCTTCGGACCGATCCGCTCCTGCCATTGCTCCTGCAGGGCTTCCGTATGACGGACCCAGGGGCCGCCGTAAATATCCATGGGCTTGTCCACCGATCCTCCGAAGGAGAGGTGAAGATCCCCGATCGCATATAAGCTCATTCTTCCCTTTGTATTTCTTCGGCCAGCTCCTGCACGCTGCGCAGCGTCCGCTGGATGCTCCGCGTCCTTGTGCCGACCAACTTATCCAGTTCTTCGTTTGCCTGATTCAATCGCTGCTGGGTCGCAGCCAGCACGTCGCCGAATTTGTCAAATTCGCTCTTGACGGCCCCCAGGATATTCCATACCTGACCCGAGTGCTTTTGGATCGCCAGCGTCTTGAAGCCCATTTGCAGGCTGTTCAGCAGCGCAGCCATGGTAGCCGGCCCAGCCACCATCACCTTGTGCTCCCGCTGAAGCGCCTCCATAGCTCCAAGGTTCACCGCTTCGGCATACAAGCCCTCAAAGGGCAAAAACAAAACGGCAAAATCCGTTGTGGCCGGCGGATCGATATACTTGTCGTGGATGTCCTTGGCGGATTTTCGCAGAGCATCCGCCAGCATCCTGCGGGCCTGGACCACGGCCTGCTGATCTCCGGTTTCGTAGGCGCTCATCAGATTGGCATAGGTGTCACCATGGAACTTGGCGTCGATGGGCAGCCAGATGGACTGTCCGCCCTCCCCCGGCATTTTGACGGCGAATTCCACCCGCTCGTTTCCTTCTCTGCGGGTGCACACGTTTTCTTCGAACTGCTCCTTGGACAGGATCTGTTCCAATATGGCGCCCAGCTGGATCTCGCCCAGGATACCCCGGGTTTTCACGTTGGACAGTACTTTTTTCAGGTCCCCTACACCGGAAGCCAAGGACTGCATTTCGCCGAGCCCTTTGTACACCTCCTCCAGGCTCCTGCGCACGGATTCGAAGGATTTGCTGATCCTTTCCTCCAGTGTCTGCTGCAGCTTCTCGTCTACTGTCTGACGCATGCGCTCCAGCTGCTGATGATTGTCCTGCTGAAGAGCATAGATGCGGTTTTCCATGGTCGTGCGGATATTCTCCAGCTTCTGTTCATTTTGCATGGTGCCCTCAGACATGGTCTGATGAAGGGTCTGAAAACTCATCTGCATGTATGTCGTCAGTTCCTTCCGATTTTCCCGCAGCTCACGGCGAAAAACGGACACAGCCCAAAGGAGTATCATAATAAGTATTATGGCAACCCCCAGGGCAACGAACAATACAAGGTTGTCTGTCATAAGATCCTCCCTTTCCGCATCGGTATATTATATCACATGAGAAAGCTTGCCGCCAACCGGCAGCAAGCTTCGTTTACAGGATGATTTACAGCGTGTCCTACGCCTTTGCAGCGCTGCGCCGGCGAACCCGGGCCAGCTGGAGCGCGATCATGATCCCTACAGTCGCCAGACCCGCAACATCCGTAAGGGTGCCGGGAATGATCATGCCAAGACCTGCCGCGATAAAGATGATCCGCTCATACCAGGTGCAGCGGTCCTGCACGAAACCGGTCAGGCCGCCGGACAGCGAATACATGCCCAACAGTGCCGTTCCAACGTTTTGGGCCACGGCAAAGAACGTGGTGTCTATCATGAGCATGGAAGGATTGAGCACGAAGATATAAGGGACGATAAATGCGCCGATGGCGATCCGTGTGGCCGTCACACCGGTCTTGAAGGGCTCTCCCTTGGCGATGGCGGAGCCGGCCATGGCCGCCAGAGCCACCGGCGGCGTAATGTCCGCCACGATGCCGAAATAGAACACGAACAGGTGGGCGCTCATGATGATCGCCATTGAAGCCGCGTCCAGTCCGTTCATGACCGTCAGCAGGCCGATGAGGGCCGGCGCGCAGATCGTGGACGTGATCAGATAGTTCGCCGTCGTCGGGACACCCATGCCCAACACGATGGAGGACACCATCGTGAAGAACATCAACAGATAAATATTATTGCCCGCAAGACTGGCCAGACCGGTTGCAAATTTGAGTCCCAGGCCTGTCAGGGTCACGGTGCCTACGATCATGCCCGCCATACCGCAGGCCACGGCCACGGTCAGGACGTTGCGAGCCCCCTTTTGGAGCGCGTCCACGATATCCATCGGGTCGAAGCCCAGCTTTTCGGCCAGGGTCTTCCCTTTTCGTCCGTTCACGGCAAAGCAGATCACGAGCCACAGCAGGATCGCCCAGGGCGCATACTTCGTAAAGGGGATCTCAAAATTCATAGCAGCCACCATGGCGGCCACGGGCGCCAGAGCCCACCAGTTGACGCTGTACGCCATGAGCGAAGTGAGAATCGCCCCAAGAGCAGCATAGGAGGGCGTCACCTTGCTGGCCAGCATGTAGATCATAAAGGCCAGGGGTAGGAGCAAATGACCCCTTTCTTTCATCACAAGGCCGGCCTTTGGAATATCGGCGTCGTCCATGCCCCGCAGTCCGATCTTGCGGGCTTCATGATGAACGCTGATCAGGATGCCGGAGAAATACAGGATCGCCGGGATGATGGCCGATTTCACCACCGAAGCGTAAGCAAAGCCGGTGGATTCGGCCATCAGGAAAGCTGCTGCCCCCATGATGGGCGGCATCAGCTGTCCCCCCGTGGAAGCCGCCGCTTCCACGGCCCCGGCGAACTCCGGCTTATACCCCAATTTTTTCATGGCGGGGATCGTAAACGATCCGGTGCTCACGGTGTTTGCCACAGAACTGCCCGATACCGTGCCCTGCAGAGCCGAAGAGATCACCGCCACTTTGGCCGGGCCGCCGACCCGCCGCCCCGCTATCGCATTGGCCAGATCGATGAACAGCCTGCCCACGCCGGTCTTTTCCAGAAAAGCGCCGAACAATATGAACAGAAAAATAAAGGTCGCCGACACGCCCAGCGGCGTGCCGAATACCCCCGATGTGGTGAAATACATGTGATTGATGATCTGCTTGATCGAATATCCCCGATGGCCGAACGTGCCCGGGATGTTTTCACCCAGCAAGGCGTACAGCAAAAAACCCGTCACGATGATCAGGATCGGCAGTCCCACCACACGGCGGCAGGCCTCCATCAGCAAAAGAATGCCCACCACGCCGACCGCAATGTCCATGGGTGTATAATTACCAACATTCTGGATCACATACTCATAATTGAACGGGATGTACAGAACACATCCCAGGGCCATAAAAGCCATAATGGCGTCGTACCAGGGGATCCGGTCCTTCCGAAGCCGGCGGGCTGCCGGGTACAGCAAAAAAACCAGCAGGAGCACAAAGCCCAGATGAATAGGCCGCAGCTTCTGAATGGGAATGGTCCAGAGGGTCGTGTAGAGCTGGAACAAGGAAAACAGGATCAACACAGCGGAGATCGCATTGTTGATTTTGACCGGCAGCTTGTTGCGAAAGGACGATTCTCTGTCGTACTTCTCCAGGACCGCCTCTGCTTCCAACCGGGCGATCTCTTCTTCGGACAGGCCTTCCCGGACGATATCCTTCCGAAGGTCCGGCGCTGCAGCATTCGTTCGGTTCTTCTTTTGAAACAGTTTCATAAAACACCTCCCGCAGGACTGTTAAGGGGATGTATGACCAGCAGACAATATCGCAAGAAGGGAAAGCCGCCGGATGCCGATATGGATCAGGCTCCCCGATCCGGCCAGCTCCAGCAGGCGGACGGTGGATTGCCGATAATACAATGTGTGATCGGGCACGGTCTGCAGCAGGATCGGCACTTCGGTCCTTGGCAGATCGATCCCCGTGATCTCAAAGCCTTCCGGTGTGCTTCGAAATCCGGTCCCGATGCCGTCGTCAAGAATGGGGATGCCTGCGCCGTAGGTCTGAAATACCGTGGCGCGCAGGATCAATTCGTTATCGTTAATTTCGTAGAGGTCTCTGACGGGAGACAGATTGACTGAATGAGTGAAACCGATCTGGATACATTCTCCCTGCTCGACGGGAAACGCCGCCAGGACTTCTCCGGAATCTGCCCGGCTCACGACGAGGCGCTTTATACCGGGAACAGTGAGCAGCGCGAGGCCGATGACCAGCGCCGCAGCCAGGAAGAGCAGCGCGGGCGATTTGCCCGCACGCTCATCCTTCTCTCTTCGTGTATCTTGCCTTGTAAAAAAGGCAGACTTCATTTAGATCCCCTGCTCCTCATAATACTTGAGCGCGCCGGGATGGAAATCGACAGTGACGCCGTCTTTTGCTTTTTCGAGGTCGATGTCATTGCCTCTGGCATGACCGGCGATCAGATCTTCTTTGGATTCGAAAAGATTCTTCGTGATGTTATAAACCAGGTCTTCGGACATGTCTTCGGTGCAGACCAGCGTTGCCAGCATGGCGACGGTTCCTGCGCCGGGAACGTTGTAAACGTCATCACCGATCGTGGTTGCCGCATAGAACGGATAACGGGCGATCAGCGTTGCGGCGCCTTCGCCGTCGATGGGAACGACGACGATGTCTTTCATCGTCGACAGTTCAACGATAGCATTGTTGGGGAGCGCCGAGGTTGCGAAGGCAGCATCCACAGTCCCGTTCTGCATGGCGGTGGACGCCTCGGAGAAGGACAGATACTGTACGTCGAAATCGTCATAGCTGAGGCCGTAGGCTTCCAGAACCTGCTTCGCGTTGGTCTCTGAACCAGAGCCCTGATCGCCGACGCAGACCTTCTTGCCTGCCAGATCCTGGACCGATGTAATGCCGGAGCTCTCGAGCGCTACGAGCTGTACAGCCTCGGGATACATGGAAGCGATCGCTTTGAGCTTGGGCATTGCCCCGTCTGCCGCCATGGTTTCCGTGCCGGTGACGGCATAACCCAAAACGTCGTTTTGCATGATAGCAAGATCTGCTTCGCCGTTGTTCAGGGAACGGCAGTTGGCTGCCGAAGCGCCGGATGTGACGGCTGTGATTTCGAGGTTTTCAATTTTAGAAGACAGGACACTGGCGATCACGCCGCCGAATGCATAATATGTGCCGGAGTCTCCGCCGGTGACCATGGTCAGTCTGGTGACTTCGGGAGCTTCCTCGCCTCCGCCACCGCAGGCTGCCAGACCCAGCGCCAGGATCAATACCAATAATACAGCGATTATTTTCTTCATCATCTTACCTCCAATACACTAGTTTGTAGAACGACAAGCAGGCAAAATTGCCTTGCCACTCCACTACATTTTAGTACACAGAGATTGAGATATCAAGCCTATTTGCCATTAACAGTTAAATGAAATAGTAATATCCATATATTGTATATTGGTCGTGAAGTGTGCAAAACCTTCGAAAATATATACCTGCGCGTATGTCACAGGCAAATCGGCGCTTTGCAGCCTTGTGCGAACACTGCTTTTCCGCTATAATTAAAACAATATCAATCAGGGGGATTTGGGGATGACAACGTATTTTTCCAGCAGCAAACGGAGACGGACCGCCGTACGGATCGTACTGACGGTTCTTTTTATGCTTTTATTGTGCAACAGCCCGGTATGGGCTGCCGATGAGGAATACGAACCTTTTGCGATCCTGTACAACGGCTCTTCCGTAGCCGGCACCGGCTATCTGTACCGGGGCACGCCCTA
>CALLHZ010000098.1 GCA_938009115.1 uncultured Clostridia bacterium | reverse complement strand
ATGGCTGTGCCGACGCCGCCGATGTTGCCGGCGCCTACTGCGCTGCCGACAGCAATGGTGGCTGCCTGCATCGGGGTCAGTGTGCCTTCGCCGGATTTTGCCTTAGCAAAAAGTCCGCCGAAAGTGTTTTTCATGATCCAACCGAAGTGTCTGAACTGGAAGAATCCAGAACCGAAGGTCAGAACAAGGCCGACGCCAAGGAGCAGAATCATAAGGGGCGGTCCCCATACGATTCCGACCATTTTGTCAATTACGTCCATGAAACCCATTATTTCACCTCCATAAAATGAAATAAGATAAAAGAAATAAAGTACGTGTCTATGTTAACCGAATTAAGGAGGCGAAGCAAGTAAATTAAATAAATCTGTCAATAATCGTGACAATAAATAATTATCTTTGAATTAATCCAAAAAACTTGTCAAAACGCCGGATAATTTATCAAAAAACCAGCATAAATTTGTCGGTCCGGCGCAAAGGCGGCTGCAATCATTGAAACGAAATGGATATCAAGGCAAAATATGTAAGGCCATCGTACGGGGCACAGCATAAAAAAAGAACCCGCACTTCATCAGCGCAGGTGCTTTTCGATCAGGTCCAGAAACAAGTCCAGATCCTCACGCTTGCGAAAGATCGCCCGGGCCAGTTGGGCATTTCCGCCGCCCTTCCCTCTGTACAGGTTCGCATAGTCCCGCACCAGCTTGCCGCAATCAGGATTTCCGGAGGAGGCCAGGACCGACGTGGTTTCCCGTTCCGATACAAACGCAACCGGGCGGGTGATTTCCTTTTCCAGAGAACGGGCCAGCGTCTGGAGATCGTCGGCGGAATAACGGCGGTAACGATGGACAAAGATGGAAGTTTCCTTGCCGTCCGTTGGGGCTGCCCACATATCCAGTAGCGCCCGGCTTTCTTCCTGAAGGAGGTCTTTTCTTAAATCGTAAAGCTCTTTTCGCGCGGTGCCGTTTTTACTTTCTTGTATATCGATTCGTTCCATGAGATGGTCGATCTCCGTGGAATGGCGGCCGCAAAGCGTTGTGGTGATTTTCTGTCTCAGCGCGGCGTCCCGATAAGCCGGCATCCCGGCTGTCAGGCTGATTCGGGTCATGCCTTTATAATTCTCAGCTTTGAGCAATTTGATGAGACCGATGCTGCCGGTACGGGGTACGTGGGTGCCGCAGCAGGCACAGCAGTCGTAGGGCTGCCGGCCGCCGCCGATCACCACGACGGAAATATCTTCGTCCAGGTCCATAGGCTTTCGGAGCGGGTAGGCAGCGGCTTCTTCCCGGGTGGTGCAGAATCGCGTAACGATTTCCGCATCTTCCCATACCGCTTTGTTTGCCGCGATTTCGATTTGCTCCAGCATTTCTGCGGAGAATTCGGGAATGCTGCTATCCGGGAATAAAATATCGATCGTGGCGTAGTCTTTCCCCATGTGGAAACCTTTGTTGGCGCCGCCGTACATTTCCCAGATGAGACCTGAGACCAGATGCTCGGCGCTGTGGAGCTGCATATGCGTAAGGCGGCGATCCCAATCCAGGATGCAGGAAACTTGCTTTCCGGGTTCCAGTCCGCGGGATTCGATGGAATCCGAAAGGCGGTGGTAAACGATACCGCTTTCCTTTTTTTCGAAAACATCCAGGAGCGTGTTACCGTCCATGGTTCCCAGATCGCAGGGCTGTCCGCCTCCTTCGGGATAAAACAGCGTTTCTGTCAGTTCTATCAGGATCGTTCCGGGAACATGCCGAAGGCCCAGCGCCTGACACCGCTCCGCCGTATCGATGCGGCTTGCCACTTGGAGGCAGGCTTCTTTCCGGCAAACGTCGGTCTGATAAATTTTGATCGTAGGCATGTTGCCTTCCTTTCTGCCGGGCAAAGCCGGTTCGTGTTCAAATCCGCCGGGATGTGTGATAAAATGATCGTTGTTCATTGTAACATATATTGAAGGTATTTTTGTGGAAAATATTGCATAACTTCTGAATGGTTTCCCAAACCCCTTGCAAACACAGAGGTGATAAATAAAGAAGCGTCAACCCCGGGAGAACCTGTGGAAAACTTTGGGCAAAATATATTCAATAAGAGCAGAAAGCCTTGTAAATAAAGTCTTTTGGGATATTCCACTTTTCCACAGCCCACCGGGGAGAAAATTGTATACAATTTTCTCCCGGTGTGGGGAAAACCGGGTTCAGGCCCAAAAGCAAGCCCTTTTGAACGTGTTGATAAACGTTCGCCAAAAGGGAAACACAGGTAGACATAATGCACTTGCGTGGTGTTGGATATCCAATGGGAGTATCTTCAGCGGATAAAGGTGCGGCAGGAAAGGAAGAAAAGTGAGGCAGGATATTTTTATCGTAACGGACAACCGGGCCTTGGGCGCCGGCTTGTACCGCATGGATCTGGACGGGGATACCCGGGGGGTCCGCGGCGAAGGAGATTTTGTCAATCTGTCGGTTCCGGAGAAGTATCTTCGCCGGCCGATCTCAGTGTATCGAGTTCGCCCGGGGCGGATGACCATCGTGTACAAGTCTGTGGGCGAGGGCACACACCACATGGCTCAATGGGCGCCGGGGGTCCGGGCCGATGTGCTTACAGGCTTGGGTACGGGCTATGACGCCGCCCGGTCCGGAGAAAAACCTTTGCTGATCGGCGGCGGGTACGGCGCCGCATCGCTGTACGGACTGGCATGTGCCCTGGCCCGGGCGGGAAAGAGTCCTTCTGTCATTCTGGGCTTCAACAGCGCCGAGGAAGCTGTTTTGCTGAAAGATTTTGTTGAGCTGAGGGATCTGGGTTCTTCGGTCCGCGTTGCGACCCGGGACGGCAGCGCCGGGGTCCGGGGACTTGTGACGGACCTGATCGGCGACGGCGCTGCGCAGGAATATACTTCGATATACGCCTGTGGTCCCCTGGCCATGCTCCGGGCGTTGGCGGGGAAAACCACGGCGCTGCCCGGACAGTTCAGTCTGGAGGCGCGCATGGGCTGCGGCTTCGGCGCCTGCATGGGCTGCACCGTCGGCACGACCAGGGGGCCGGCCCGGGTGTGCAAGGAAGGACCGGTCTTTGACAAAGAGGAGATCCTATGGACACAAGTGTAGTACTCAGCGGCCTGAAGCTGGACAATCCGGTCCTCGCCGCCAGCGGCACCTTCGGTTACGGACGGGAATATGCGGAGCTTTACGATATCGACATTCTGGGTACCTTTTCTTTTAAAGGGACGACATTGGAGCCCCGCTTCGGCAATGCCCAGCCAAGGATCGCAGAATGCGAAGCAGGGATGCTGAATGCCGTGGGGCTTCAGAATCCGGGTATCGACGCCGTCCTTCGGGAAGAGCTTCCGGCGCTGGCATCCGTATTTCATAAAAAGCTCATCGCAAACATCGGCGGATTTTCCTTGGAAGAGTACAAGGAATGCTGCCGTCGCGTCGACAGCGCGGAGCAGGTGGGTTTGATCGAACTGAATATAAGCTGTCCCAATGTCCACGAGGGGGGCATGAGCTTCGGTACTTCTCCCGAAAGCGCCGCAGCGGTCACGGCGGCGGCAAAAAGCGTCACATCGAAGCCCGTCTACGTGAAGCTTTCACCGAATGTGACAGATGTGGCCGCCATCGCCAAGGCCTGCAGAACGGCCGGGGCCGACGGGTTCAGTCTGATCAACACCCTCGTCGGCCTGCGGATCGACCTCCGCACCGGAAAGCCCCTTCTGGGCAACATCACCGGGGGCCTTTCCGGCCCGGCCGTCTTTCCCGTGGCCCTTCGCATGGTCAGCCAGGTGGCCGAAGCTGTGGACGTTCCCATCATCGGCATGGGCGGCGTATCCTCAGCAGAAAATGTGATCGAAATGATGATGGCCGGCGCCACGGCCGTGGCCATAGGATCGGAAAATTTGAGAAATCCTTATGCCTGCCGGGATATCATCCGGGCACTCCCCGGCGTCATGGAGAGACTGGGCATCTGCCGCCTGGCTTCGATCATCGGCTGCGCCGTTCCCCGGGAGGGACTGATTCCGGGTTTCCGTTGCGAACACCAGTAGAATGTGCTATAATTTTTCGAGTTTGCGAAAAACTGCTAAATAATCATAGAAAGAACCACAGGAATCAAAATGTTTCAGAAGTTAGACTTTTTGCTCGAAAAATATGAAGAACTGAGCATGACCGTGTCGGATCCCGACGTGATCGCCAACCAGACGGCCTGGCAGAAGCACATCCGGGAACTCAGCGATATGGAACCGATCGTTTCCAGATACCGGGAGTATAAAAAACTGCTCCAGGATCTGGCTGATACCCGGGAAATGCTGGAAGAAAACGGCCTGGGCGAAGAGATGCGGTCCATGGCCAAGGCTGAGCTGGGAGAACTGGAAGAGAAAAAGGAATCGCTGACCCGTGACCTTCAAATCGCTTTGATCCCCAAAGATCCGAATGATGAAAAAAACGTCATCCTTGAAGTCCGGGCCGGCACCGGCGGCGACGAGGCAGCCCTTTTCGGCGCGGACCTGCTGCGCATGTATACACGCTACGCGGAACGCAAAGGGTGGAAAACGGAACTGACAGATTTGAACGACACCGGGATCGGCGGCGTCAAGGAAGCGGTGATGATCATTAAAGGCCGGGGCGCCTATTCCCGCCTGAAATACGAATCCGGGGTCCATCGGGTCCAGCGGGTGCCGGAAACCGAGTCTCAGGGGCGGATACACACCTCTGCGGCCACGGTAGCGGTGCTCCCGGAGGTGGACGAAGTAGAAGTGGATCTGGACCCCAACGACGTGCGGGTGGACGTCTACCGCTCCAGCGGCCACGGCGGACAGTCGGTCAACACGACGGACTCTGCGGTCCGGCTCACTCATTTGCCTACAGGTCTGGTAGTCACCTGCCAGGATGAAAAGTCGCAAATCAAAAACAAAGATAAAGCCTTTGCCGTCTTGCGGGCGCGCCTGTATGACATGCAGCAGCAGCAGCAGCACGAAGAACAGTCGGAAGCCCGAAAAAGCCAGGTGGGCACCGGAGACCGTTCTGAGCGCATCCGCACCTACAATTTTCCCCAGGGCAGGGTCTCCGATCACCGGATCGGCATGACGATCTACCGGCTGGACGGGTTTCTGGACGGAGACATCGATGAGATCGTCGACGCGCTCATCACCGGCGACCAGGCTGAGAAACTGAAGAAGCTTTAACGATGAAGACGCGACTCCTCACCGAAAGCGCTGAAGATCTTCATCTTGCCGCAGCCATCATCACTGCAGGCGGTTTAGTGGCTTTCCCCACGGAAACGGTCTACGGTCTTGGCGGCGACGCCTTGAATCCCAGCGCGTCAGCGCTTATCTACGAAGCCAAGGGACGGCCTTCGGATAATCCGCTCATTGTCCACCTGGCTCATCCTTCCGAGGCATCCCTTTTGGCCGAAGAGCTTCCGGAACCCTTCGGAATGCTGGCGGAACGCTTCTGGCCCGGGCCTCTGACGCTGGTGGTCAAAAAGAAAGCCGCCGTGCCCGACGCCACGACCGGCGGACTGCCCACTGTGGCATTGCGCATACCTGACAATGCAGCGGCGCTGGAGCTGATCCGGCTGGCCCAAACGCCCATCGCGGCGCCTTCGGCCAATCTTTCCGGCCATCCGAGCCCCACTCGGTGGGAGCATGTGCGGGACGACCTGGACGGACGGATCGATGCCATTATCACCGGACATCCTTCGCGGGTGGGGATCGAATCCACAGTGCTGGATCTGACGAGCCAGGTTCCTCTGATCCTGCGGCCCGGCCTGGTGACGCCCGAGGAGATCCAAGATGCATTGGGATTCCCAGTAGCTTACGACCCGGCCATTCTGAGCGCTCCCGATCCGCAAGCTGTGCCCAGAGCGCCGGGGATGAAATATCGCCACTACGCGCCCCGGGCCGAAATGATCCTTTTCAAAGGTTCCTCCGATGCGGTAGCCCGCGCCATAGAAGAAAGGCGTTTGCAGGCAGAGGCTGCGGGCCGGGCAGTAGGCACCCTACTCTACGGGCAGGCAGAAAAACACCTGGTGGCCAGGGATTTCTTCTCCCGGCTGCGCGAGATGGACGAAACCGGCGCGGATCTTATTTTGGCGGCCGCGGTTTCAGAAGAAGATTCCATCGGCTTTTCCATCATGAACCGCATGCTCAAAGCAGCGGGATATCGGATCGAGGAGGTATCGAAATGAAAATAGCACTGGCCAGCGATCACGGCGGATTTTCACTGAAAGAAGAAATCGAAAAGCATCTGATTCAAAGAGGATTCGAAGTCCTGGACCTGGGGACTCATTCCGAGGAATCGGTGGATTACCCGGTTTTCGGCAAGCGCATCGGCGATGCTGTCATGGCGGGAGAGGCCGACTGCGGCGTGGCTTTCTGCGGCACCGGCGTAGGGATCTCCATTGCTTGCAATAAAGTCAAGGGCATCCGCTGCGCTGTGGCGACCAACTGCTTTATGGCGGAAATGGCCAAGAAACACAATAACGCCAACATCCTGGCTCTCGGCGGGCGCATCCTTGCTCCGACTGAAGCCAAGGAGATCGTGAATACCTGGCTGGACAACAGCTTCGAGGGAGACCGGCATGCCAGGCGCGTCCACCTTCTGGACGAAATGTAATCCGGCCCGGGAAAT
>CALLHZ010000097.1 GCA_938009115.1 uncultured Clostridia bacterium | reverse complement strand
GAAGGAAGACGTTCGTGTCGTGATCAGCGGCGCCGGCGCTGCCGCCCTGTCCATCGCAGACCTTCTGCTGGCAGAGGGTTTCGGGGATTTGGTGATCTGCGACAGCAAGGGCGCTTTGTACGAGGGCCGCGACGATTTGAATACCTATAAGAAAGCCATGGCGGAACGCACCAACCGCCAGGGGCGCTCGGGCAGTCTGTCCGATGTGCTGGCGGGCGCGGATGTTTTTATCGGCGTTTCGGCTCCCGGCATCCTCACAAAGGAAGATGTGGCGCGCATGAATCCCGGCGCGGTGGTGTTTGCCTGTGCCAATCCGGTTCCGGAGATCGACCCCGCTCTGGCCCGGGCAGGCGGCGCGGCGGTGGTTGCCACGGGAAGAAGCGACTACCCGAATCAGATCAATAATGTGCTGGCATTCCCCGGGGTATTCCGAGGCGCTTTCGATGTGCGGGCCAGCCGGATCAACCGGGAAATGAAGCTGGCTGCGGCCTATGCTCTGGCGGCGCTGGTCTCTCCGGAGGAGCTCTCCCCGGAGCGAATCATTCCTGAAGCTTTTGATCCCAGGGTGGGAACAGCAGTAGCATCAGCAGTGGCGGAGGCGGCCCGGGCGACGGGCGTGGCCCGGATATAAAGGAGGGGCAATCATGAGAAAAGATGATATTCATGTAAAAGATTTGATTTTTACCGGGCTTTGGATCGCGGTGGTGACTGTGATCACGATGTCCGTGGTGATCCCGATCCCGATGACTCAGGGCTATGTGAACCTGGGCGATGCGGCAGTGTTTCTTGGCGCATTCCTTCTTGGACGCAGAAACGGCGCCATCGCCGCAGGCCTGGGATCTGCGCTGGCTGACATCCTGCTCAGCTACGCTTCCTTCGCCCCCTTCACCCTGGTGATCAAGGCTGCCATGGCCTTTATCTTCGGAAGCTTTCTGATCCTGTCTGCCGGCAAAGTGAAACCGGAGAGCAAAAAAGTTCCTTTCTCGAGAGTGCTGGGCATCATCCTGGCTACGATCGTCCTGGCAGGCGGTTATTACGCAGCTGAATGGATACTGACCGGAAACAGCGTAGCACCCATCGTGTCGATCCCCTGGAATATTCTTCAGGGAGCCATCGGCGGAGGCATCGCCTTGCTGCTGATGACGGCTATGGGAGGCATTCGGATGCCGGAGCGCCAGAAAACAAGCGAAACAGCCATGGCCAAGCAAGAGGAAGAAGCCGCCACAGACGAAGAGCCCCGGCCTTAGCCGTATGTTCCGTAAAGGAGACCCAATGGATCTGGAAACCATCCTCCGCAGGATCGAGCCGGCGGACCGGGCTGCCATGGAGCTGGCGGAAGCCCGCAACGATAACCTCCTGAAGCCCCTCGGCAGTCTGGGGCGCCTGGAGAAAACAGCCGTGCGTATGGCCGGTGTCACCGGACAACTGTTCAACAAAGTTGAAAAACGTTGTATCATCATCCTTGCTGCCGACAATGGCATATGCGAGGAAGGTGTGGCGGGCACGCCTCAGGACATGACCCGGTGGCATATCGCCAATATCGCCGGGGGTGTTTCGGGTGTGGGCGTACTGGCACATTATGCCCATGCAGACCTGAAGGTGGCAGACATCGGCATCAAAGGAGATCCGGCCTGCGACCTCGTTCTTCCCCGCAAGATCCGCAACGGAACAGCTAATTTTGCCAAAGTACCCGCGATGACGCGACAGGAGGCGGAAGCCGCCGTTCTGGTGGGTGTGGACCTGGTAAGAGAAGCTCGGGACGCAGGCTATGAGATCCTGGGCACCGGGGAGATGGGTATCGGCAATACCAGCACCACCAGCGCCTGTGTCATGGCGCTGACAGGTCTGTCTGCCGACGAAGCCGTCGGTAAAGGCGGCGGACTGACGGATCAGGGCTTGGATCACAAAAAAGAAGTGATCCGGGCGGCTCTTGCCCTCCATCAGCCTGATTCTGAAGATCCGTTGGATGTGCTGTCGAAAGTCGGAGGCCTGGACATTGCCGGCCTGGTGGGGTGTTATCTGGGCGCGGCCTTGTATCGGATGCCTATCGTGATCGACGGAGCGATATCCGCCCTGGCGGCCTTGATGGCCTTTCGCCTTGCCCCCTCTTGTGCGGACTATATGTTTGCCTCTCACCGTTCTCAGGAGCCCTCCTACGGGCGGTGCATCCGGGAACTGGGCCTGGCGCCCTGCATCGACCTGGATATGCGTTTGGGAGAAGGCACCGGTTGCGCTCTGGCATTTCCGCTCATCGGCGCTGCCTGCGCCATGCTGTCGGAAATGCATACCTTTGAGCAAGCCCAACTCGATCAGACCTATCGCATCGATATCCGGAAGGATGTGCCATGAGCACCGTTACATTGATCACCGGCGGCGCCCGAAGCGGCAAGAGCGCTTACGGCGAAGCCTTGGCACTGGAGCTCGGGGGGTCGTCCGTACTGTATATCGCTACGGCTGTGGCCACAGATCCGGAGATGGAGCAGCGGATCCAGGCACACCGGGCCCGCCGTCCGGCGGACTGGACCACCGAGGAGCGGGCTGCCGACTTTGGCGCATTAAAAAATTCGGACCTTTTTCAACATGCCGATGCGGTCTTGCTGGACTGCATCGGTTTTGCGCTGAACAACACACTGTATCACGGGCTCTCTGACTGGGACCGTCCCGATGCGGAGCAAATGAAGAACCTGGAAGGATCCGTTTCCAAAGATCTCCGGGACCTGATCGATTTGTGCCGGGAAGAAGGAAAATCCCTGATCCTCATCACCAACGAAGTGGGAGACGGTCTGATTCCATCCTCTTCGGTATCCAGGATGTACCGGGACGCCCTGGGGCGGATCAACTGCCTGGCGGCCGCTCTGGCCGATCAGGTCGTGCTGATGACCTGCGGCATCCCTCTGACGCTGAAGGAGCCTCGATGAAACCGTTTCTGCTGATGCTGGCATTTTTTACCCGCTTGCCCTTGCCTCAGACCCCTTACACAGAGGAGAGATATATCAAGGGGATCAAGCTGCTGCCTTTGGTGGGCGCCGTCACCGGAGGGTTTCTCTGGATCGCTGCCTTTGCCCGTCCGTATGTGCCCGGCTCACTTTCGGGGGTGATGCTGTTCCTTCTGTATCTTCTGATCACCGGAGGACTTCACCTGGACGGCCTGGCCGACAGCTGCGACGCCCTGTTCAGCGGCAGGGACCGGGAGACCATGCTGGAAATCATGAAGGACAGCCGCAGCGGCAGCTTTGGGGTCCTTGGTCTGATCGTCGCCTCCGCATTCTATCTGGCGCTTCTGCCTTCGGCATCTCCTGCGGCGCTCTTTTTCTTTCCGGTGATCGGCAAATGCACGCCCGCCCTGGCCGTGCAGCTTTCCCCTTATGTTCGCCCCGAAGGAATGGCTCGTCTTTTTGCTGAGCACTGCACCCGCTCGTGCACATGGATCGGAGCAATGCTCGTGTTTTTTGTCCTTGGTCTGGCGGAACCGGCTTTGCTTCTTCCGGCCGCGCTGTCCCTCCTGCTGGCAGGGATCCTTACCCGGCGTGTGGAGCGGACCCTTGGAGGGATCACCGGCGATGTGCTGGGCCTGCTCTGCGAAGTCTCACAGATCGCATTCCTTGCTTTGATCCCTGTTTTCGAAACAATATCCAAAAATTTTTGATAACGATGGATTTTTTCTTGACAAATTCCGTTTGACAGAATATCCTGTAGCATGTAATTCAATATGAAACACGTATCGGGCGGTCGTTGGAGGTGTAGACTCTGTATCCTACACTCTTCAAACGGCCGTTTTTGCGTGTTTCAAAATCATCAGCCAAAGGAGGCGATAGCGATGACCAAGTACATATTCGTTACAGGAGGCGTGGTATCCGGACTGGGGAAGGGGATCACGGCAGCATCACTGGGCAGGCTGCTGAAGCAGCGGGGGCTTCGCGTCGCCGCGCAGAAGCTGGATCCCTACATCAACGTGGACCCGGGCACCATGAGCCCTTACCAGCATGGCGAAGTTTTCGTGACCGAGGACGGGGGTGAAACCGACCTGGACCTGGGGCATTACGAGCGTTTTATGGATGAGAACGTGGATCGCTATGCCAATCTGACCACCGGGAGCGTCTATCGGGATGTGTTGAACAAGGAACGTTCCGGTGTTTTCCTGGGGCAGACTGTTCAGGTGATCCCGCACATCACCGATGAGATCAAAGCCTTTATCCGGGGCACCGGCAAAAAAAGCGAAGCCCAGGTGGTGATCACCGAAATCGGCGGCACTGTGGGAGATATCGAAAGCCAGCCTTTTTTGGAGGCGGTGCGCCAGATCCAGCGGGAAGCCGGGCGGGGAAACAGCCTGCTGATCCATGTGACCCTGGTGCCGGAACTGGAAGGGACCGGTGAATACAAGTCCAAGCCCACCCAGCATTCCGTCCGGGACCTTCGGGCTTCCGGCTTGCTGCCGGACATCATTGTCACTCGCTCCAAGGGATTTCTCCAAAGTGAAACCATTGACAAAATCGCCATGTTTTGCGATGTGAAGCGGGATTGCGTCATTCAGAACGTGACGGCGGACAGCCTGTATAAAGTGCCCTTGATGCTGGAATCTCAAAATTTTTCCGGTGTCGTTTGCCGCGAGCTGGAGCTGAAGGCAGGGCCCTGCGACATGAAGGAGTGGGAGGGCTTGGTGGAAAGGATCGACGGAAGACAGCGGAAAGTGGTCATCGCCCTGGTCGGAAAATACATCCGGCTGCACGACGCCTATCTGTCCGTGGCCGAATCCCTGCATCACGCCGGCTTTGAAAACGGCACGGAAGTGGAGATCCGCTGGATCGACTCAGAAGAAATCACACCGGAAACCGCGGGGGCGCGGCTGAAGGATGTGGACGGGATCGTGATCCCCGGCGGCTTTGGAAGCCGGGGCATTCCCGGCAAGATCGAAACAGCCCGCTATGCCCGGGAGCATGATATCCCCTATTTAGGGCTTTGCCTGGGTATGCAGATCGCCTGCATCGAGTTTGCTCGAAATGTGCTGGGCTATGCCGAGGCGAACTCCAGCGAATTCGAACCCGAAGGGCTTCATTCTGTGATCGCCCTGATGCCGGACCAGATGGGAAACATTCCCAAGGGCGGCACCATGCGTTTGGGCGCATGGCCCTGCCACATCAAACAAGGAAGCCGGATGCACGAAGTCTACGGTGAAGAAGTGATCTGGGAACGCCACCGGCACCGGTATGAATTCAACAACGATTACCGGGAAGAAGCGCTGGCAGCGGGGCTTTCCATCAGCGGGACATCTCCCGACGGTCATTTGGTGGAAGCGGTGGAGATCCCTGCCAACCGCTTCTTTGTGGGCGTGCAGTATCACCCGGAATTTAAAAGCAGACCGAACCGGGCCCATCCCTTGTTCCGGGAGCTTGTCCGTGTCTGCCTGCGGTAAAACCGTATCGGGCCTCCGCTTTTGCTGGGGCCCGGGTTTATCTAAATCACAAAGCCTCCGTTAACGCCTAAAACTTGTCCTGTAATAAAGGAAGCGTCTTCTCCGGTCAGGAACAGCACGGCGCCGGCCACGTCCCGGGGCTCGCCCAGGCGGCCCAACGGTGTTTCCGCCGCCAGGGCGCGGCGTGCGTCGGCATCCAGATCCCGGATCATCGGCGTGTCGATCACGCCGGGCGCTACGCAGTTCACCCGGATACCCGAGGGGCCCACCTCCTTGGCCAGAGCCTTGGTCATAGCAATGAGGCCGCCCTTGGCGGCGGAGTAATGAACTTCGCAGGAAGCGCCAACCTGGCCCCACATGGAAGCGATGTTTACGATGCATCCTTTTTTGCGGCTGATCATTTGAGGCAACACCGCCCGGGTCAGCAGGTAGGCGCTTTTGAGATTTGCATCCAGGATGCGGTCCCAGTCGCTTTCTTCGATATCCTGAAACTGCGAGAACTGAGCCGCCCCGGCATTGTTCACCAGCACGTCGATGGCGCCAAAGGCCCCGGCGATGTCCGCGCAGAGCCGTTGCACTTCTTCCCTGCGAGTCAGATCAGCCCGAAAAAGCTTTGCACTGCAGCCCATATCCAGGATTTTTGCGACCAATGCCTCGGCTTCCGGCCGATGCTGATGGCAGTGCACTGCGATCCGGTCTCCCCGCCTGGCCATAGCCAGCGCACAGGCGCCCCCGATGGCGCCGCTGGCGCCGCTGATCAATGTGGTCTGATGCATGTTTCCGCTCCTCTTCCCGTCGATACGCGACGGGACCGATTTTGGATTTCGTCGGCCTTATTGTACCATAGGCGTCCCTGTTTCGTCTTGCATTCTGTTTTTTGCGGCGGTATACTGAAAAAGAACGGATGAAACATAAATTTACAGATAGATAGCGCGAGGAGGTGCGTGAATGTTTAAGGAAGGCCTTCGCCCGGCGTGGGTGGAAATCGATCTGAAGGCGCTGGAAAACAATGTCAAAATCATACAGTCGAGGGTTTCTCCCGGTTCCCAGATCTGCGGCATCGTCAAGGCCAACGCCTACGGGCACGGTGTGCTGGAGTGCGTCAGAGTCATGCGGCGGAACGGGATCAGCACCTTCGGGATCTCGACCCTGTCCGAAGCAGTCCAGCTCCGGGAGGCCGGTATCGAGGACCGCATCATCATGCTGGGACTTACCCCTGAAATGTATGTGGATACAGTGGTCGAGTACGATATCATGACCGGTTTTACCGATATTTCCTATGCCAGAGCCCTTTCTGCGGAAGCTGTCAAGCGGGGCAAGACGATGGAAGTATGGGGCATCGTGGACACCGGTATGGGGCGGATCGGCTATCAGGCAAAAGATCCTCAGGCGATAGAGGAAATTTATGCTGTTTCCAAAATGCCCGGTCTGAAACTGGCCGGCATCTTCTCTCATTTCTCAACGTCGGATTTTGAAGACCGCAGCTACGCAGACAAGCAGGAGCGCCGTTTCAATCACATCAGAGACGCTCTCATGGAAAGAGGGCTGTCTTTCTACCTGTGTTCCCTGGCCAACAGTCCGGCCACCATGGACAGGCCCAGCTCGCACTTTGACCTCTGCCGTCCCGGCGGCATCTTCTACGGCCGGTACCAAAGCGGCGTCACCCTGGTTCCCGGCATCCAGCCGGTGATGTCAGTCAAAGCCAACATCGTTCAACTGAAGAACGTGCCGGAAGGCTTTTCCGTCAGCTATGAGCGCAGCCTCATCACCAAGAGGCCCAGTACCATCGCCACCCTGGCCATGGGTTATGCCGACGGGATCCCAAGGCCCTGGTGGGAAAAAGGAAAAGTCATCGTCCGCGGGCAGTACGCGCCCTTTGCCGGCGTCATCTGCATGGATCAGTGCATGCTGGATGTGACGGATATCCCCAACGTGCAAACCGGCGACGAAGTGGTGATCATGGGCAGGAGCGGCGATCTGTTCATCGGCGCCGAAGATATTGCCCAGGGTGTGGGCACCATCGGCAACAATATCACCTGCGGCTGCGATCTCAGGCTGCCGTACCTCTACCTGGAATAGTACAAAGAGAAATCAAAAGGGCAGGACCGCGAGGTCCTGCCCTTTTTGTGCTTATGCTATTTTTTCTTCTTATTTCTATTGCTGCTTTTCGCTTTTCCCGCAGCCTTTTGAGCTTCTCTGCGAGCTTTGTTCTTCTTGACCACAGAGCGGGGCACCCGTCCGCCGGCTTCCTTTAAGGAGTGCGGCTTGGACACCCTGTACCGCCCGTCGGAACGCTCAGCTTCTAAAAGCTCCGCTTCGATGGCCGCCAGTTCCGCGGCTTTTTCCGCTTCGATACGCCGTTTCTCTTCTTCCAGTTTCTGTTCTTTTTTTGCGATCTTGGCTTTTTCCTTTTCCACGTAAGCCGTGGCTTCTTCCAGGGAGATGCCCTTGATCTTGGCAAGCTTGTAGGGATTCAGGTTCTCTTCCTTGATTTTCCCGGAGGCTTCGAAATTTTCCTTTTCGGCAGACTTCTTCGCGGCCTTGGAGGTGGCGGTGAACATGAAGACCATCATGACAGCCATGAGGCCCATGCTTACTTTGTTGTCTGTGGCGGTATTCCGGATCTTGAAGGTGGTGGTCATTCCCTCATCCAGGGTGCCGCCCTCGGCGGAAAGGATCCCCGGGAGGATCTCCACAGTATATTCGGAATCGGATACCAGCGTGTTTTCCAGGACCAGCCACAGCTGATTCGGATACTTTTCGGCGCTGTACATGACCTCGAAAGGCTGGTCGGCACCTTCGGCGTCCTTGATCCTGAAATAAGCTTTGTTTGCCGCGATGGCCGTTTCGTCCATCATATCCTGGCTGAAGGTGACTTTGACGGCCATATTTTGGGGCTGCTTGCCCGTTTCGCCGTCCTTGGGCGTAATGTCTGTGACGGTAAGGCCCGAAGCAAAGACAGCGCTGCTCGCAAAAACGGTCAGGAGCAGGATCAGCGTGATGATAGCGGTGATACGTTTCATTCTTGGGGTTCCTCCAATGCAGGGCATGATTTGCGCAGTCTCCGGAAAAATCGCCGCATCAACTGGCGGCATTCCTCTTCCAGGACGCCTGTGAAAAGCTCGACCCGATGGTTGAGCCTGGAATCGGTGACAAGATGATTGACGGAAAAGCAAGCGCCTGCTTTAGGATCCGGCGCTCCGACGAACAACCGGTCGATCCGCGACAGGACGATGGCGCCGGCGCACATGGCGCAGGGCTCCACGGTGACGTACAGGTCGCAGTCGCTCAGCCGCCAGCCTCCCAGGGTTCGGGCCGCCTGCCGGATCGCCAGGATCTCGGCGTGGGCGGTGGGATCTTTGTCGGTCTCCACCCGGTTGTGGCCTCTCCCGACGATATCTCCGCCTCTGACGACCACTGCGCCCACGGGGACTTCGCCTTCCTCGAAGGCCTTTTTTGCCTCTTCCAAAGCGATGCCCATGTAATAGCGGGGCTGGTCCATGTCAACCTCTCAATTATTCTGACAAAATGCACTGTTCATGATATCACAGCATCTGTTCATTTTCAACGGTTTTGTGAATTCCCGCCCCAGGCTTGATATTTTGTGTCTCCGTTGATACAATCATAGCGTAGTCGGATGTAGGGGGCGTTGCATTGATACTGGATATTTGTCTGGGCATTATACTTCTTTTATCTGTAATCCTCGGCTATCGCAAGGGTTTTACGGAGGCTTTTCTGCATACCATCGGCTGGATTTTAGCCATCGTGCTGGGCTTCGTTTGGACGCCGGCGGTGGCTGCTTTTTTGCGCGGGAACACCGGATTGGAAGAAAGCCTGCAAGCGATCCTCAATGAGCGCCTGGCGGCAGGCGGAGGCCAGGAGGGACTGCTGAGCGGTATCCCAGAGATCCTGTCGGACTATTTTTCCGACGCCATGAGCGTCATCCAGAGCAACACGGTGGATAACCTGACCGATATCATCATCACCATACTGGCGTTGCTGTGCATCATCATCCTGATCAAGCTGATCTTCTTCCTGATCACGCTTCTTTTCAGCAAGAGGAAGCGGAGCGGCATCATCGCTTTCTCCGACGGCATGCTGGGATTGGCCTTCGGCGCCGTCAAGGGGCTCCTGCTCATCTGCATCCTGCTGGCATTTTTCCTTCCTGTGGCCAATTTTTTGCAGAGCGAAGCTCTATTAGGCCAGCTTTACAGCTCCACTTACGCCATCCGGATCTACAACAACAACCCGATATTTCTCTTGACGCAAATCTTTTTCTAATCCATAATTTAGGGAGTCACGCATTTGACAGACGATATGCCCCCATAGTTAAACGGATATAACGGAGGTTTCCTAAACCTTTGTTGGTGGTTCGATTCCGCCTGGGGGTGCCACACAAGAATGGCAGCCCGCACGGGCTGTCATTTTTACGGGAGACGACATGGATATCTTTAATCTCATAACACTCTGCGGCGGGCTGGCGTTTTTTCTGTACGGCATGCACGTGATGTCTTCGGGACTCACAAAAGTGACGGGCGGGAAGTTGGAGCAGACATTAAAAAGGATGACATCCAATCCTTTTAAAAGTCTGCTTTTGGGCGCCGGGATCACCATCGCCATCCAAAGCTCTTCGGCAATGACCGTTATGCTGGTCGGACTGGTGAACTCGGGGATCATGGAGCTGGGGCAAACCGTAGGAGTCATCATGGGTTCCAATATCGGAACGACACTGACCGCCTGGATCCTGAGCCTTGCGGGCATCGAGAGCAACAATATCTTTATGAAAATGCTCAAGCCCACCAATTTTTCTCCTATTGTAGCCCTGGTCGGCATCGTCCTGATCATGGTGTCCCGTCGCAGCCGCCGCAAGGATATCGGCGGGATCATGGTGGGATTTGCCATTTTGATGTACGGCATGCAGCTGATGAGCGAGGCTGTGAGCCCGCTGGGGGATATGCCTGAGTTTGCCAGTCTGCTGGTGGCTTTCCGCAATCCGATTTTAGGCGTGATCGTCGGCGCTGTATTTACAGGTCTGATCCAAAGCTCAGCGGCTTCCGTGGGTATCCTGCAAGCCCTGGCTCTGACCGGTGCCATTTCCTTCGGCATGGCGATCCCCATTATCATGGGGCAGAATATCGGCACCTGCGTCACGGCGCTGCTGTCCAGTATCGGCGTCAGCCGCGCTGCCCGCAGAGTAGCTGCCGTGCACATTTCTTTCAATCTGATCGGAACGATCATTTGTCTCATCGCCTTTTACGGAGCGCACAGCATTCTGCATTTTACATTTTTCGACACCCCGATCACGATCCTTTGGATCGCCATCTGCCACAGCGCTTTCAATGTGATCACCACGATTCTGTTGCTGCCCTTCCCAAAGCAACTCGAGAAGCTGGCCATGATCATGGTCCCCGAGGATCACGATCAGGATACTTACGCGTTTCTTGACGAGCGGCTCCTGCAGTCGCCTTCCTTTGCGATCCAGGAGTGCGAAGGCCTTGTGATGAAAATGGCCGATATGGCCCACGAAAACGTCCTGCGCTCCATTTCGATGATCTACCACTATAAGCAGGAGCTGGCCGACGAGGTGGAGGATTACGAGGACAAGCTGGATAAATCAGAAGACAAGCTGGGCTCTTTTCTGGTCAAGATCGCAGCCAAGGACCTGTCGGAAAAAGACAGCCTGTACGTCGGGAAACTTCTCCACGGCATCGGAGATCTGGAGCGGATCGGCGATCACGCCGTGAATATCGCCGATGTGGCCAAGGAGCTTAACGACAAGCAGATCATATTCTCCCAGGCAGCCAACAGAGAGCTGGAGGTGTTGATCAGCGCCATCAGAGAGATCCTGGACATGACGATGAAAGCCTACAAAGAGGGAGATCATGCTCTGGCGATCCGAGTGGAACCTTTGGAGGAAGTCATCGACATCATGATCGTGGATATCAAAAAGAGACATGTGGAACGACTGCAGAACGGTCAGTGCAGCCTTGCATTTGGCTTTGCTCATGCCGACCTGATCAACAACCTGGAAAGGATCTCCGATCACTGCTCCAACCTGGCCATTGCCATCCTCAATATGTCTCTGGGCCGCTATGACGCCCACGAGTATACCGAAGCGGTCAAGAGCGGCACGAATCCGGAGTTCGAGGAGAATTTCAGAGCGTTCTCCGAAAAATACGCGCTGGACGTTCCGGACTGCAGCGCGCAGGTATCTTAAAGAAGCAAAAATATAGTCTATTCAAACACAATAAAAGAGGGCGCCGTCGCGCCCTCTTTGCGCATGATTATTATTTTGACGCCACCGGCGCCACGCTGTAGCGCTGTTTGACGCTGGACAGGATCACGTTGGTCTGTGTGTGCTTGATGCAGGAGATCCCTTTGATCTTGTTCATCAGCCGTTCCAGTGAAGCGGTGTTTCGGGTGGTGATCTTCAGGACGTAGTCGAATTCGCCGGTGATGTAGTGACATTCCAGGATCTCTTCGGCTCCGGCGATGAAATTGTTGAATTCCTCGGTCTGATCCGGCGTTTCCAGACTGATCATCATAATGACGGACAGCTCTTTTTCCATGGCAGCCGCGTTGAGAATGGCGGTATACTGCTCAATGATCCCGCTGTTTTCGAGCTTTTTCAGTCGCTCGCTGACAGCCGACAGGGAAAGGTTCACCTGCTTTGAGAGTTCTGAAATCGATACGCGGGAGTTCAGCTGCAGAACTTCCAGGATCTTGACGTCGATGATATCCAGAGACATATTTGCACCTCTTTCGCAAAAATAATTCCAAATGGAATTGGGATTCTTCCGATAAAGCATCGTATATACAGTTACTTTACCAAAAGATTTCGCAAAAATCAAGAAATTTTAGATCCATTGGCACAGAATTTTCATCGGATGAAAACATTTTGCATTATTCATGTAATTAAGCTATAATATTATTCACTATTTAGACTCTTACATGTTTCCAACCAAGGAGGGGACAAGCTATGGCAGACGATATCAGGAAGGCCGGAGAAGAAGTGGCGCCGGCCAAAGAGGTCGGGACGAATTTCATACACGCGATCATCGAAAAAGACCTGGAGCAGCAAAAGTACAGCCGACAGATCATGACGCGTTTCCCGCCGGAGCCCAACGGATATCTTCATATCGGTCATGCCAAATCCATTTGTCTCAACTTCGGTACGGCATTGAAATACGGCGGCGGCTGCAATCTTCGGTACGACGACACCAATCCGGTGACGGAAGACGAGGAATTCGTGGGCTCCATCGAGGAAGATGTTAAATGGCTGGGCTTCCAATGGGATAACCTCCTGTATGCTTCGGACTATTTTGAAACCATGTTCGAGGGCGCGGTCAAACTGATCAAGGAAGGGAAAGCCTATGTCTGCCAGCTGACAGCCGATGAGATCCGCGCGACCCGGGGAACATTGACGGAGCCGGGCACCAACAGCCCTTACCGGGACCGCCCCGTGGAGGAAAGCCTTCAGATGTTCATGGATATGCGGGCCGGCAAATACGAAGACGGCAGCGTTGTGCTCCGGGCCAAGATCGACATGGCGTCCCCCAACATCAATATGCGGGATCCCGTCATCTTCCGGGTGCTCCATGCGACTCATCACAATACGGGAGATGCCTGGTGCATTTATCCCATGTACGACTATGCGCATCCCATCGAGGATGCCGTTGAAGGGATCACACATTCGATCTGCACGCTGGAATTCGAGGATCATCGTCCGTTCTATGACTGGGTCCTGGAGAACCTGGAATGGCCGGAGCCCCCTCAGCAGATCGAATTCGCCAAGCTCAGCCTGTCCAACACCATCATGAGCAAGCGGAACATCAAGCGGTTGGTCGGAGAGGGAGAAGTCGAAGGCTGGGACGATCCCAGGCTCTGCACCATCGCCGGCATCCGCAGAAGAGGATATACCCCGGAAGCCATCCGGGCTTTCTGCGAGGCCGTGGGCGTTGCCAAGGCCAACAGCCAGGTGGAAATGTCCATGCTGGAGTATTTCGTCAGAGACGATCTCAAGGACCGTGTAGAGAGCCGCATGGTGATCCTGAATCCCGTCAAGGTGGTCATCACCAATTATCCGGAGGGGCAGCAGGAAATGCTTCCGGTGGAAAACAGCATGTCTGTCCCGGACATGGGCCTGCGGGAAGTCTCTTTCTCCCGGGAACTTTACATCGAACGGGAGGATTTCATGGAAATTCCCCAGAAGAAATATTTCCGGCTCTATCCCGGAAACGAAGTCCGGCTGAAAGGCGCCTACTTCATTACCTGTACCGATGTGGTCAAGGATGCCGAAGGGAAGATCACAGAGATCCTGTGTACCTACGATCCGGCCACCAAGAGCGGCAGCGGATTTGAAGAACGAAAGCCGAAGGGAACCATCCATTGGGTGGACGCTGTGACGGCTGTGGATATTCCGGTGCGCCAATACGGGTACTTGTCTTATCCCGACGAAGAGACCGGCAAACAGGTCTTCGATCCCGAGTCAAGAAAAGATGTGACCGCCAAGGCGGAACCATCCATGTTGTCCGCCAGGGCCGGAGAGCGATTCCAGTTTTTCCGGAACGGATACTATATTGCCGACACCGTCCTGAGCAAGGAGAGCGCCCCGGTGTTCAACCAGATCGTGGGGCTCAAGAGTTCCTGGAAAAAAGACTGATTTGACAGAGCGCTATTGACCATCGGTCACCGAAGACGACAGCCTTGAGCTGTCGTCTTTTCTCTTTTGGCAAGGGCGGTATCTTGTGCCCTGACAGGATAATGTGATAAAATGCACTGATATGGTTGAAGAAAAAACGATCCTGCTCACAATCGCATATGACGGAACGGGATTTTCCGGCTGGCAGCGTCAGCCCAACGCGCGAACGGTATGCGGGGAGCTGGAGCGGATCCTGTCGTCGGTCCTGGGATTTCCCCTGGAGCTTTTCGGCGCCAGCCGCACCGACGCGGGCGTCCATGCCCGGGGGCAGTCTGCCAGTTTTTCGGGCATGATGGGCATCCCTGCCGGGGGCATCCTCCGGGCCGTCAACGACGCATTGTCTCCCAGCCGTCTGGAATGCGCGGGGGAGATCCGGATCGTTTCGGCCGAGGAAAGGCCTTCAGGCTTTCATGCCCGCTACGACTCCAGGGGGAAGCGTTATTCCTACAGGATCAGGAATGCGAAGGAGCCGGATCTTTTTTTGCGAAACTACTGTTATCAGATTGCCGAGCCTCTGAATGAAGAGGCCATGCAAGAAGCTGCAACCTGGCTGGTCGGAGAGCATGATTTCCGGTGTTTTCTGTCTGCCGGCGGAAATCCTCAAAAGAGTACCGTCCGACGTATCGACACCTGCGATGTGGACCGAAGGGGCGATGAAATCTTTCTCAGCATTTCCGGAAGCGGATTTTTATACCACATGGTACGTAACATCACCGGTACGCTGGTGGAGATCGGCGCCGGCAAGCGGCCGGCAGCCGATCTGAAAAAAATTCTGGAAAGCGGTGTGCGCTCGGCAGCCGGCCATACGGCGCCGCCCCAGGGGCTATATCTTGAAGAAGTGTTTTACTGAGAAGAAAGGACACCAATGGAAGCGAAAAAACGGCCCGAGTGGGACGACTACTTTATGGAAATGGCGCAGGTCGTGCGCAAGCGATCGACCTGTGTGCGGCGCTCTGTGGGCGCGGTGATCGTTTTGGACAACCGGATCATGACCACCGGCTATAACGGCGTTCCCGTGGGTATTGAGCACTGCGGAAGCCGGGGGTGCCTTCGGGAGCAAATGCAGGTACCTTCCGGAGAGCGCCACGAATTGTGCCGCGGTCTCCATGCCGAGCAGAACGCCATCATTCAGGCCGCCTATCTGGGGCAGCGCATCGCCGGCGCTACGCTGTACTGCACTACCCAGCCCTGCGTCATCTGTGCCAAAATGATCATCAACGCCGGGATCCGGCGCGTTGTCATACAGGAGACTTATCCCGACGAACTGGCCGAGGCCATGTTCCGTGAAGCCGGCATCCAGGTGGATGTCATGGGAGTTTGATACGAATGAGTGAACTTCTTGCTGTATTTCTAATAGCGGCGCTGATAACAGCAGTGGTTACGCCCCTGGCGATCTACCTGGCTCCTTATATCGGAGCCATGGATGTGCCAAAGGATGACCGCCGGGTCCACGGGAAACCGATCCCCCGCCTGGGGGGCGTTGCCATTTATCTTGGCATCATGGTTTCATTTTACAGGCTGATCCCCTGGGACCAGCAAATTTTCGGCATCGTTCTGGGCGCAACGCTGATCCTTTTGATCGGTATTTACGATGACATCAAGTGCATGGACGCCAGGACAAAGCTGGCCGCGCAGATCCTCTGCGCCTTGATCATCTTTTTTTTCAGCGTGCAGATCCGCGGCATGACAAACTTTCTGCCTTTCGGGCCCCATTATTTGATCTTCCCGGTCTGGCTGTCTCTGATCGTGACGGTATTCTGGGTGGTGGGCATCACAAACACCATCAATCTGGTGGACGGTCTGGACGGTCTTGCTGCCGGGATCGTTTGCATCGCCTGTCTGTCCGTGGCTTATACTTCTGTAGTGAGCGGACGGCTGAGCACGGCCTATATCATATTGTCCGTGGCCGGCGCCACCCTGGGGTTCCTGGTCTTCAATTTCTATCCTGCCAAGATCTTTATGGGGGACGGGGGATCGATGCTGCTTGGGTTCATGCTGGCCAGCGTTTCTCTCGTGGGGGATACGCCCACCAAGGGAACCACGCTCTTTGCCACCGTCATCCCCATCATGATCCTGGCCCTGCCTATTTTCGATACGCTTTTTGCCATCGTGCGCCGTATGATCAACAGAAAGCCGATCATGCAGGCCGACAAGGGTCATCTTCACCACAGGATCATGGCCATGGGCTTCGGCCAGCGGCGGACGGTGCTGGCCCTGTATTCGATCAGCGCCATCATGGGCGTCGCCGGGATCCTTTGGAGTTCAGAAATGAAACTGGAAGCCATGGCGCTATGCCTGATCGCTTTTACGTTGATCGTGATCTTTCTTGGCATCGGCATCGTGGATCTGGATCCCTGTCGCGAAAAAGAAAAAAGCAATGTTCTTTCCGAGGATCAGGAGGCCGGCGTATGAAGATCATGACGGTGTTCGGCACAAGGCCCGAAGCCATCAAAATGGCGCCCCTGGTCAAAGCTCTCGAGGCTGAAAGCGGCATCGAATCCGTCCTGTGCGTTACAGCGCAGCACCGCAGCATGCTGGATCAGGTTTTGGAGCTGTTTGAGCTGCAGCCCAGGTACGATCTGGACATCATGCAGCCCGACCAAACGATTTCCATGATCACCTCCCATGTGCTGTGCGGCATGGAAAAGATCCTGGAGAAGGAAAAGCCGGACCGGGTGCTGGTCCACGGCGACACCTCCACGACCTTTGCCACCGCGCTGGCCTGCTTTTACCGCCAGATCCCTGTGGGCCATGTGGAAGCCGGTCTTCGCACCCACTGCAGATACTCTCCGTTCCCCGAAGAGATGAACCGGGTCCTGACAGGGCACATCGCTGATCTTCATTTTGCGCCCACGGAGCGCAACCGGGAAAATCTGCTGAGAGAAGGGATCCCTTCAGAAAGGATCCATGTGACGGGCAACACGGTGATCGACGCCTTGCTTCAGGTCGCCGGAAAGCCTTATGAATTCCAGGATGAGGTGCTTTCGAAAATCGATTTTGCGAATCGAAGAGTGATTACCGTTACCTGTCATCGACGGGAAAATCTGGGCGAATACATGGACAACATCTTCGGCGCCATCGGGCAGATCGCCCGGGAATTCCCCGATGTGGAGGTCGTGTATCCGGTGCATCTGAATCCCAAAGTCAGGGAATCCGCAAAGCGCAATCTGGGGGAGATCCCCAATGTGCACTTGATATCACCCCTGACATACCAGCCTTTTGTTCGCCTGATGGCAGGATCCTATCTGATCATCACCGATTCCGGCGGCATGCAGGAGGAAGCGCCGGCCCTGGGCAAGCCTGTTCTGGTCGTGCGCAGGGAGACGGAGCGCCCCGAAGCGGTGGAAGCGGGCACCGTGAAGCTGGCCGGCGTAGAAAAAGAAACGATCTACGGCATGACGCGGACCCTTCTGACCGACACCTCCGCATACCAGGCGATGGCCAGAGCGGTCAATCCCTACGGGGACGGAAAAGCCTGCCGCCGCATCATCGATATCCTCAGGGAGGACAAACCCGAAATCCGATGAACCGACTGCGCCAAGAAAAAGATTTTTACAAAACGCTGGCAGCAGTTGCCCTTCCCATTGCCCTGCAAAGTCTGATTTCTTCCTCGCTAACACTGGTGGACAATTTGATGGTGGGGCAGCTTGGAGAAAGCGCGCTCACCAGCGTGGGCCTGGCCATCCAGATCTTTCACTTGCAGTGGATGGTCCTTTTTGGCTTTTGCACGGGCTGTTCCACGTTCACCACACAGTTCTGGGGCGTCCGCGATGTGTCCAGCATCCGCAAAGTGGCCGGTCTGGGCATTACAGCCTGCCTGGCGGTAAGCGCCGCGTTCTTTGTCGTGGCTGTGGCGGCCCCCGAATTTGTTTTACGTATCTTTACCGATATCCCGGAAGCGGTGGAAGCAGGCAGCCGGTATGTGCGCATGGCCGCCCCCGGCTTTTTGTTCCTTGCTGTGACGCAGCCTTTGTCGGGAACGTTTCGGGCCACACAGCAGACGAAGATCCCGCTGTATGTATCTTCCTTCGCGTTCGGTCTCAATACGGTGTTGAATTACCTTTTGATTTTTGGCCACTTTGGATTTCCGGCCATGGGCATCAGCGGAGCCGCCCTGGCCACGATGATCGCCAGAGCGGCCGAGTGCGGTCTGATGGTGGCGATCATTCTCTCCCGCAAGAATATCCTGTCGGGCAAAGTGAAAGAGTTCTTTTCCTATAATATGGAGTTTGTCCGAAGAGTTTTTCGCAATGCGACGCCCACCACCGTCAACGAGGGTTTGTGGGGCGCTGCCGACGCAGCCTACAACGCAGCTTATGGTCGCCTTGGCATTACTTCTTATGCGGCGGTCCAGGCATCCAGCACCATTATGAACCTTTTTGCCTATGCTGCTTTCAGCGTAGGAGATGCTGCCCTTATTCTCGTGGGTGAACGGCTGGGACGCGGAGACACGGAAGGCGCAAGGGCCTTGGCGCAGAAGCTGATCCGTGTGGGCATTTTTGTGGGCGCCCTTTTCGGCGTGCTGGTGATCCTGCTGTCCGGGCCGATCCTGAGTCTGTTTGATTTGTCTGACCGGGGAATTTTTCTGGCCACGAGGGTGATTCTGGTCAAAGGGCTGTTCCTGCCGCTGACGATGTTCATCGTGATCCACATCACCGGTACGCTGCGTTCCGGCGGAGATACTAAATTTGCCATGTTCTGCGAAGTCGGGACCATGTGGCTCATCGGTGTTCCCCTGGCGTTTCTGGGTGCATTGTATTTTCATTTGCCGGTGTATGCCGTGGTGCTCCTGGTACAGGCAGAGAGTCTTGTCAAGTCACTGATCCTGCAAAAGCGTTACCGTTCAGGAAAATGGCTCAAAAATATGATCCAGGGAATGGAGTAAGGAGGAGAATCATGAAATTTTTTATTGCGGATGCGTTCACCGACCAGCTCTTCGGCGGCAACCCCGCCGGCGTGGTGCTGATCCCCGGGGAGCAGGATTTCCCGCCTGCCGGGACGATGCGGAAGACAGCTGCGGAGTTGAGATATTCCGAGACCGCTTTTATACGGATACTGGGAGAGAACCGCTTTCATCTCCGGTACTTTACACCGGCGGCGGAAGTGGATCTGTGCGGACATGCCACCATCGCTTCATTTTATGTGCTGAAAAAAGAAGGTTTGATCGCGGAGGGGAAGCCCTGCGTCGCTCGCACCTTGGCCGGGGATCTGGAGATCCAGGTGTCCGGAGATTCGGTCCTCATGGATATGGGTGAAGCAAAAACCTTTGGCCGCATCGATCAGCCGGAAAAGCTGGAAGAACTCTACGGCATCATGGGCGTGTCTGCGGAAGTTCCCGTTGTCGGCGGCGAAACGCTGTATCCTGAACTGGTGTCCACAGGCCTCACCGACATCATGATGGCAGTAAGGGATGAGGCGGCACTGGCTGCGATCCGACCGGATTTTCCGGCTCTCTCCGCATTGTCGGAGGCCTACGGCGTCACCGGCGTTCACGCTTTCACCCCTCCCGACGGTACCGGCGCTGTGCATTGCAGAAATTTTGCGCCGCTGTACGATATCGACGAAGAAGCTGCCACGGGGACTTCCAACGGTGCCCTGACTTATTACCTGTACTTGCGGGGATTGATCCGTTCCGATACAGAAAACCTCTTCATTCAGGGGGAAGCCATGGACAGACCCTCGAAGATCACCAGCTGCCTTGGCAAAACCCCCGAAGGCATTCGGATCCGGATCGGCGGAAAGGCGGCGATCCTGGCGGAGGGCGATATTTTCATATAGGATAATCTGCGGTTTTACGGCAGATTACAAAAGAAAATCCCCACCCCTTGGACCATTTCTTTTCGATCGTTTCGAAATGCCTTGATATGAGCGGAATATCATCGGAATTTCGGAATGAGGGCTTGTTTTCTTGCAACCTCCGGGCATTCTTGCTATAATTTTCACAAAAGTGACACAAGTCTGGAGGCAAAACAGAACAGGAAGAAACCGACGAGGCGCAAGCGAAAGTGGGTCCGCTCCTGTTTTATTTTTCGGGCGCAAAGGAGGAGATCCGATTGGCGATAGAAAAAGTTTTGGAGATCAGGGAAGTTGAGGCGGAAGCGCAGAAGATCCGCGCCAATGCCACAGAAGAAGCAAAAAAGCTCATGGAAGATGCACGGCAGGATGTGATCGATGTGGCCGCCAGGGCCGAGGATCAGGTGTCCGACATTTTCCGGGACAAGCTGGCCAAGGCCGAATCCGAGGCAAAGATCATTTACAACAGCATCTTGCTGAATGCGGAAAAGGACTGTGAGCTGCTTCAGGCAAGAGCAGAAAAGAAAAAGGCAAAAGCGATTGCCGTCATCATGGAAAGGATCGTGAAATAGGTGGCTATTGCGAAAATGGACAAGCTTGCCGTCATCGGTCTTTCCCGGGAACAGGACGCGCTGATCGAGGCTCTGATGCGTTTGGGCGTGGTACAGGTGAATGCCCAGGACAGTAAGGTCTGCGATGAAAAATGGAATGGACTGCTCCGCAAGGATGACGCATGCAAATGGGTCAGCAAATGGGACAGCGAGCTGGATCGGATAGAAAACGCGCTGATCCTGCTGGATCGTTTTATCGACCGGAAGCCGCCGCTCATTCGGGAGCGGACACGGATCAGCGAACGGGATTTCGACTCCACGCTGGAATACGAATACGAAATTCGCCGTCAGATGCTGCGGGTCACGAAATTGTCACGGCGGTACAATCATGTGCTTCTGCGTGAGAACCGCGCCGTTACAGCCCGGCAAGCTCTTATGCCGTGGCAGGACTATGACATTCCCGCCCAGGATTACAAGACCCAGTCCACCCAGGTGTGGCAGGGCGTGATCCCCGGCAGCAACGATTCTGCCGATTTCCTTAAAATATTAGCCGAGAAAACCGGCTATGCTGATGCGGAAGTCGTGCACAGCGACAACGAACAGCACTACATTTCCATCGTATTCTACGAGCCTGCGGCCGAAGAGGTTCAGAATGCCCTTCGGGATCTTGGTTTCAACCGGATCTCGCTGCCGATCCAGAGCGGTTCCGTTCAAGACGCGATCCAGACGCTGGATACGCATCTTGAAACCCTCAAAACAGAAAAGCAATCCATCGTGGACCAGGTCCGCGCCTTTGAATCTTTTGAGCCCACCCTTAAAATGTATTATGACGAGATCAGCATGCGCAAAGAGCGGGCTGCGCTTCGGGACAAGTTTCTCGTGACGGACAGCACGTGCTACCTGGAAGGCTGGTTCCCCAGGATCGCCAGAAAAAAGGTGGAGGCGCTGCTGAAGGATAAGATCTGCTATTATGAAATTTCAGAGCCCGGCGCAGAAGAGGAAACGCCGGTCCTGCTCCTGAACAAGGGAATGGTTCAGCCCTTCGAGGCTGTCACCAAGCTGTATTCTCTCCCGGCTTCCGGCGGCATCGACGCCACGCCGTTCTTCTCGTTTTTCTATGCGTTGTTTTTCGGCATGATGTTGTCAGACGCTGCCTATGGTATCATTATCACGGTGGGCACTCATGTGCTCCGGAAGAAATATCAACTGGAAGGCATGCTCAAGCAGCTGGTGGACATGTTCTTCCTCTGCGGCATTTCCACTACATTCTGGGGCATTATGTTCGGAAGCTTTTTCGGAGACATCATCACGCAGGTGTCGAGGAATTTCTTCGGACAAACTGTCAATTTTCCGACGGTCTGGTTCAATCCTATCGAAGAACCCATGCGCTTGCTGTTCTTCTCGCTCATCCTGGGCCTGATCCACGTTTTTCTGGCCATGGGCTTATCGGCCTATATGTCGATACGGGACGGACAGCCTTTGGATGCGTTGTACGATACCGGCTTTTGGTATATCCTGATCGTGAGTCTGATCGGCTATCTGGGCGGCGGAATGGTCCAGGGGCTTCCGGCGGGACTGGTAACGGTCTGTAAATGGCTGGCCATCGCATCGGCCTTGGGCATCGTAGCCACTGCGGGACGGGAAAAGAAGGGGATCCTCAGCAGGATCGCCGGCGGACTCGGGTCTCTGTATGGGATCACCGGGTACCTGTCCGACGTCCTGTCTTACTCCAGGATCCTGGCCCTGGGCCTTGCCACCGGTGTTATCTCTTCGGTGTTCAATACGCTGGGAACACTGGCCGGCAGCGGTATTCTGGGGGCCGTGATCATGTTGCTGGCCTTTTGCATCGGTCACCCGTACAACATTGCCATCAACGCGCTGGGATCTTTTGTCCACTCGTGCCGGCTTCAGTACGTGGAATTTTTCGGACGGTTTTACCAGAGCGGCGGAGAAAGCTTCCGCCCGTTCTGTGAAAATACGAAATACGTTAGTATCATGAAGGAGGAACTATAAATGAGTGCTATTACCTTTGACGGCGTTTTCTTTGCCATGGTCGGCGCGGCGATAGCAGGGCTTGCCTGCTGCGGAAGCGCGATGGGGATCGGTATCGCCGGTCAGGCGGCTTCCGGCGTCGTATCCGAAGATCCTAAAAAGTTCGGTCAGGCGCTGCTGCTTCAGGCCCTTCCGGGCACCCAGGGCATTTACGGCCTGCTGATCGCTTTTGTTATTTTGAATAAAGTTGGCCTTTTGGGCGGAAGCGGTCCTCTGGATCTGACGATGGTGCAGGGTCTGTATATCATGGCGTCGGCTGTGCCGGTGGGTCTCGTGGGCATCGTGAGCGGTTCATCCCAGGGCAAGGCCGCGGCTGCCGCGATCATGCTGATCTCCAAGCGTCCCGAAGAAGTGGCCAAGGGCATGGTCTACACCGCCATGGTAGAGACCTATGCGGTGCTGGGCCTGCTGATCTCCTTCCTGATGCTGAACTCGATCCAACTGTAGTAAAGGATAAGGCGCAATGAGCATTGAGCAGATAAAAGAGAAAATATTGGAGAGCGCCCAGCAGGATGCCAGACGGATCTTTGACAAGGCGAAAATGGAAAGCCGTGGAAAAGTTTACGAGGCGCAGCGCATCGCCGATATCAAGGTTCGGGAAGCAAAAGAGAAAGCCATCGGCGACGCGATGAGAGTCAAGTCCCGCAGAGAGTCCATGGCTAACCTGGAAGCCCGCAAAATGCATCTTGCCACGAAGCAGGAAGTGATCTCGGCATGCTTCAAAGACGCTCTGGCGGAATTGAAAAATCTGCCCCGGGACCAGTATGTTCAACTTTTGGCCCATAAGTTGAAGGAAATGAGTTATCAGGAAGGTGAGATCGTTCTGAACGAAAAGGACCGCGAAGCCATCGGAGAAGAGTTGCTGGCGATGGTGAACCAGGAAGGCGGGAAATTTTTGCTGTCTTCGGATACACTAACGGCTTCGGGCGGATTCGTGCTGCGCATCGGCAGGATCGAACTGGACTCCACCCTGGAAATGATGGTCTCTTCCGTGCGGGAAGAAGCAATGCCGGAAGTGGTCTCCGCGCTGTTTGACTAGCTTGCGGACGCCTCTTGGAAAGGAGACGAGATCTTGCAGTATAAAAAAGAAGATTACATATTTGTATCCTCATGCATCCGGGGCAAGGAACGGTTTCTTTTGGACGCGAAAGGCGTCTCCAGGATGGTCTCGGCCAAATCTCCCCAGGAAGCGGTGCGCGTTCTGGCCGATTACGGCTACCCCGTGGAAGACACCTGCCGCGGCGGCGATCTGAGCCAGCTGGACAACTTGCTGAGTCAGGCCCTTACCGGCGCGTACCGGGAAGTGATTTCCCTGCTGCCCGATCCCCGGGCGCTGGACACGCTGCTTCTTGTATACGACTATCACAACATCAAAGCGTTGATCAAAGGTGAAATGGCGGGGACCGATCCCTCCGACGCGCTGGTGGATGTGGGGACTGTTCCCTCGGACCGGTGGGCCCACATCATGAGCGAGCGGGATTTTGTGACGCTTTCCTTTACCATGAAAAGCGCCATCGAATACGCGCTGGAAGCCTTCGCAAAATCGAAGGATCCCCAGCACATCGATTTTATTCTGGACAGGGCCTGCTATCTGGAAATGAAGACAGTCGCCAAGGCTTCCGGATGCAGATTCCTGGAACAATATGCCACGCTGCTGATCGATTCCATCAACGTGAAAACCTTTGCCCGGATCCGGGAAATGAAAGGGGACTGGGTCGCTTTCAATCGCGTGTTCCTGCCGGGCGGAAGTATTCCCGAAAGCCTTTTTGTCAATGGGTTCGACGAAGATTATATCCATTTTGCGGAAAAACTGCTGCCCTACCATACTTTCGAAGAAGTGATGGTCAAGGGTGGCACGCAGCTCTCGGAGACCGGGCGGTTTACCGAACTGGAACGCCTGAGCGACAATGCGATCCTGGAGTTTGCCATCGGAGCCAAGTATGTCCCCTATGGGCTGGAAGTTCCGGCGGCTTACCTGATCGCCAAGGAAAGCGAGATCCGCCTGGTGCGGATCATCATCGCTGCTCTGGAGCAGGATCTGACTGCCGATCAGCTGAACGCCAGGATAAGGAGGACCTATGTATAAGATCGGAGTGATCGGTGACAAGCAAAGCGTTTCAGGCTTTCTCGCCGTAGGCCTTTCCGTATTTCCCTGCGAGGACCTAGAAAAAGCGCGGGAAACTTTGCAGAAGCTGGTCGAAAAAAACGAATACGCCATATTGTATATC
>CALLHZ010000096.1 GCA_938009115.1 uncultured Clostridia bacterium | reverse complement strand
CGATCTGTGCAGGATCCACGTAGGCCGGCAACAAGGCTTTATCAACGCGGAGGTCGTGGGCTTCAAAAAAGGGAAGGTATTGTTGATGCCTTATGAAGAATCAGAGGGCATCAGTGCCGGAGACCTGGTGGAAACCACAGGCGCTTCTTTGACGGTCGGGATCTCCGAAGCTCTGATCGGGCGGGTGATCAACGCCACAGGGGAGCCCATCGACGGCAAGGGACCCATCGAAAACTGCCGGCGACTGGAAGTGAAGAGCATCAGCGCAAACCCGCTGTCCCGGCCCAGGATCCAGGATATCCTCCACTTCGGCGTAAAAGCCATCGACGGTCTCCTCACGATCGGAAAAGGCCAGCGTATGGGTATTTTCTCCGGAAGCGGCGTCGGCAAGAGCACATTGATGGGCATGATCGCCCGGAACGTCAAGGCGGACATCAATGTGATCGCCTTAGTCGGAGAAAGAGGAAGGGAAGTTCGCGAGTTTTTGGAAAGAGATCTGGGAGAAGAGGGGCTGGCAAGGTCCGTTCTGGTCGTCTCCACTTCGGACCAGCCTTCGATGCAGAGAATGAAATGCGCCCTCGTGGCAACGACGATCGCTGAATATTTCAAGGATCAAGGCAATGACGTCCTGCTGATGATGGATTCACTTACGCGGTTTGCCATGGCCCAAAGGGAGATCGGCCTGGCTGCAGGCGAGCCGCCGGTGGCCAGGGGATATACGCCTTCGATCTACTCGATGCTGCCTAAACTCCTGGAGCGCACGGGAAACTTCGAAAAGGGCTCCATCACAGGGATCTATACGGTGCTGGTAGAAGGCGACGATGTGAACGAACCCATCTCCGACACGGTTCGGGGCATTATTGACGGACATATCGTGCTTTCCAGAAAGATCGCCATGCGAAACCACTATCCGGCTATCGACATACTAGGGAGTGTGAGCAGGTTGATGAACGATATCGCAGACAAAGAGCAATTAGAGGCTGCCGGACGCATACGGAATCTGATGTCGGTCTATGACGCAAACTATGATTTGGTCAATATCGGCGCATATAAAAGCGGCAGCAATCCGGCCTTGGACCAGGCGATACAAAAAATCGGCAGCATCAACAGCTATCTGCAGCAGCAGGTCGATGAAAAAGCAGACTTCCAAGAAAGTGTTGAACAGATGAAAGCGATCGTGGCATGAAAAAGTTTGAATTCCACCTGGAAAAAATACTGGCATACAAGGACCAGAATCTTGAAAATGAGCTCATGACGCTGGGCGCACTTTACAGTGCTCTGCGTCATGCAGAGGAACGGCTCAACGCTTTGCATGCCGATCATGAGTCATGCAGGAGAGAGTATGAAGCAGCCCTTCAGGCGCGCGCGACAGTAGCCGCATGTACAGTCTGTTTGAACTATACGGATTATCTGACACGCCAGATCAAGGAAGGCAGAAAGGAGGTGAACCGGATACGAGACCAGATCAGCGAGCAGATCGATTTGGTCAAATCGCTGAAAATCGAGACAGAATCCCTGGAGAACGTCAAGGAATCAAGGTATGAAGCCTATACGCACGAAGCCTTGAAAGCGACAGAAAGGCAGACAGAAGAATATGTGGCCGCTGCCGCGGCAATTGCCAGAGGATTCTGAAGATTTCAAAAAAAATGATGAAAGGAGGTGAAAAAATGACCACAGAAAACATGATGTATCCCTTGTTTCCCGGGGAAAAGACCGGAATGTTTGCAGCAATGTCTTGCATTCCCCTCCCCGGAGCCCTGATAACAAACGGGCAGGCGTCGGTTTTTCAACAGTTGCTGGAAACCATGGCCGCTCCGTTGCAGGAAGTGCTTCCGGATCAGGAGCTTGCGCAACCCGATATTGATGGAGAAGTAGCGGAAGATCCTTCTGCGTCCGGCGCATGGGCGGTGATGCAATTCCTTGCAGGCCCTGCCCCGGTTCCGACAGAAAGCGCCCCGGCGCTGTCTGCAATGCCGCCGGGAATCAGCGTGGAGCCCTGTACGGCAGACGCGACATCCAGTGAACCAACTTCTGCAAAGAGTATGGCACGGCTTCCGGACCAGATTATGCCGGATCAAGTGACAGCAGGCCAGATAATGCCGGATCAGGTGAATCCATTTCGGGAAGAGCCGGCGAACATCGGCCTTCGGGAACTCCAGGGAGACGATCTCTTTGAGCCGAAGAAAGCTGTTGCTCCGGAGAAGGCGGAAATGATGGAACCTGATTCCCGTAAGGGAAACGAAGAAGGACAAGACACAGCGATACACCGCAGTGTGCCAAAGTCTCTGGAAACAGCGAAAGGGATGCCGGCGCAGAACGGACCCCAGCCGCAGCAAGAGCCTGCTCCTATCAATCCTGGCCGGACCGGCGCTTCATCCGTGAGTATGGAACCGGACACCAAGCACCAGCTGACACGGACGCCGGCGCCGTCAGACAAAAGTATCTCCGCTGAGCCTTCGGAAGAACTCGGCAAGGAACAGTCCGCGGAATGGACCGGTGAAGTATCACCAGCGCAAGACCTTCCCAGTAATAGGCAAAGCGATCCTGTTGAAAAACCGGATCCTTGCACCCAAATCAAAAGAGAGGTCCTGGATAAGCTGGAGCAAAAGGGGCCTACGGAATTCAAGATGAGGCTGGAGCCGGAGGATCTGGGAGAAATCGACATCAAGCTCAAGCTCAGCAGCGGTAAACTCATCATCCAAATAGCGTCGGCCGACCCGAAAACTCAGTCTCTTCTCACCGGACAGGTGGACAAGCTGATACAGAGTATGGGGCTGCCCAATGCCCAGGTCGAAATAACCGCGGGCACTTTCTCCGGGCAGGACGGGCAAAGCGCGCAGAATCAATCTCATCCCGGCCAATCCGGCATGGACCTTTCCCAAAGACAACAGCGCGACTCCCTGCAGAGGCAGTGGCACAGCAGTTCCGGCGGCACTTACGGCGCCGGGAGACGTCGCGAAGAATCCGGCAGCGCGGGCGGATTGAAGGATTATCAAATGATCCGCACACAAAGAATGGATTATATCATTTAAGAAAGGAGAAAGAAAATGATCGAAGGAATTCAATCTTACGGAACAGCATCTGCATCCGGCAAAACGACCACCGGCAGCAATCAGCTTTCCATGAACGATTTTCTGTCCCTGATGGTAGCGCAGCTGTCCAATCAGGACATGTACAACACTGTCGACGACGCCCAGTTTATGGCCCAGATGGCCCAGTTTTCCATGACCCAGGCCATGACAGACCTCAGCAAGATCACCAACGCGGCCTATCAGATTTCGACGGCAGCTTACAGCGTCAATCTGATCGGCAAGGAAGCCACGATCTATGCGGCCAACAGCGACGGCAGCACGCTTCTTGAAAAAGGCGTCATCGAAGGCGTTAATATGTTGAATGAAAGCGCAGAGGTGATCATGAACGGCAAAACCTATCCGCTGGAAAGCGTGGTATCGGTCCGTGAACCCGGCGCAGTTCTTCCGGAACTGATCAGGGAAGACGAAAGCATCCCGGAGGATGTTGCCCAGACAGAGGAAGGAGTTGAGGAAGGTGTCTGATGTCATCATCAACAACCGGTACCAGACAGCTGACGCTTTGGTCCGGCAGACGGAAAAAGTCATTTCCGGTCAAAATGCTGACAGAAAGCAGCGAATCGAACCGGGCGGCCTGTCATTCCGGGAAGCTCTGGAACGGCGGCTCAACACAGTATCCTTTTCCAAGCACGCCAACCAACGGGCTGTGGAAAGGAACATCCAGGTCACAGAGACAGATCTCCAGCGCTTGGGAGAGGCTTGCGAGCAGGCCCGTGAAAAGGGCGTCAAGGACGCACTGATCATGATGAACAACTCGGCATTCATCGTAAATGCGCCGAGCCGGATCGTCGTCACAGTGATCGACAAAAATGATATGCAAAATAATGTTATAACCAATATTGACGGTGCCGTATTTTTATAGCCGGACCTTTTCAGGGGGCTACGCGGGCTTTGAACGACAGAGAAGCCCGCACCAGGCACAGAAAGGATTACACAAATGTTAGGATCAATGTACTCAGCAGTTTCAGGACTTTCCGCACACCAAACGAAAATGAACGTGATCGGAAACAACATCGCCAACGTGAATACCTACGGCTTTAAATCCAGCCGGGTCACCTTCTCGGATGTGTTTTATCAGACATTGCGCGTCACTTCGGCGCCTACGTCCAACAGCGGCGGGATCAATCCCAACCAGCTGGGCTATGGCGTCAGAGTCAGCTCCATCGACGTGATCAACACCAGAGCCGGCAGCGCTACCACCGACCGTGCGCTGGACGTCTATATCAACGGCGACGGCTATCTTCCTGTAAAAAACAGCGATGGAGTGGTCAAATTCACAAGAGTCGGCGTCCTGGGCTTTGACGAAGCCGGGAACATGGTGGATTCCAACGGCAATATGGTCCTTGGGATCCCGCTGGACAGCACGACAAAAATCTGTCAGCTGGACTCCAACGGCATGACCAGCGCGCAGAAGCTGGTGCCCATCAAAATATCCAAAGAGGACCTGGACAAATATACAGGGATCTCTATTGGCGAAACCGGTGAAGTCACCGGCATTCGGGAAGGCGATCCCATACTGACCAAAGGCGTGGGGACCGGCTGGCTGACAGACGTGTCTCTTCCCGCCGCCTCTCTCTACAACGGCACAGTGACCATGACGACGGTCAGAAGCCCCGAGGTGGTGCTGCTTCCCGGCACCTATGATGACGGTACTGCGATCAGCGGTGTTGCGCTGCCTGAGACCGCAGATGTAA
>CALLHZ010000095.1 GCA_938009115.1 uncultured Clostridia bacterium | reverse complement strand
AGATATCCACTCGTGACTGGAGTTCAGACGTGTGCTCTTCCGATCTGCGCCGTGCGCTTTCCCAAAGGCGCGGCCTGCGACCTGTCTTCCTGGGGGCGGAGCGAAATGGACGGGAGGATGGAGCGCCTCGCGGAAGGGAAGGATCATGCGTTCGTGGCAGTGGGCGGTTTGTGCGAAACGGCGCTGACGGCTTGCCGAATACTCAGAGAAAAAGGAATCGAAAGCGCAGTTTACAATCTGCGATGCGCTAAACCGCTGGATCGGGAGCAGCTCATCCACATCCTTTCCGGCCATAAAAAAATCATAACGCTGGAAGACGGCACTGCGGCAGGAGGCATAGGGGCCCGCATTGCTTCTATCCTTCGGGAAACAGATTCCCGCGTGCAGGTCAAAACCCTGGGATGGCCGGACCGGTTTATTTCTCACGGCACCATAGGCGAGTTAAAAAAGAGATTTGGGCTGGATGCTGCCGCCATAGCTTCTGCAGCGGAGGAGTTTTTTGAAAAACAGACTTGATATCATATTGACAGAGAGCGGACTCTTTTCCTCCAGGGAAAAAGCAAAAGCGGCTGTCATGGCCGGGCTGGTCTGGGTGGACGGTGTTCGCTGCGACAAAGCGGGAACACAGGTAGACCCCTCGGCATCGTTTGAGATCCGGGGCGATCAGTGTCCGTATGTCAGCCGTGGCGGTTATAAACTTGAAAAGGCACTTGACGCCTTTGCATTGAATATTTCCGGCGCGGTCTGCATGGATATCGGGGCCTCCACCGGCGGCTTTACCGACTGCATGCTGCAGCGCGGCGCTTCCAGGGTCTACGCGGTGGACGTAGGATATGGGCAGTTGGACTGGAAGCTTCGCAGCGATCCCAGAGTGGTCACCATGGAACGGATCAATGTGCGGTACCTGGATCCGGCAGATGTTCCGGAAAGATTTGATCTGATCACGATAGACGTATCATTCATTTCATTGAAACTGATCCTGCCCGTTGCCGGGAAGCTGCTCAAAGACGACGGAAAATGTCTCTGCCTGGTCAAGCCTCAATTTGAAGCCGGCCGCAGCCAAGTGGGAAAAAATGGTATCGTCCGGGACAAAAATACCCATCGCAGCGTTCTGCGCGCCGTTGTGGAATACGGAAATGAAAATGGATTGGGTTTTGCGGGCCTCTCGTATTCCCCAATCACCGGCACGAAAGGTAATATCGAATTCCTGATGCTTCTGAAGACCGGCGCGGACGGTGCGGAGGCATCGGAGGACGTGATCGAAGCAACCGTTGAGCAGGCACATTTTGAACTGGCCCGTTGAGCCGGTTCCAACACAGGAGTGATTCATGGCATACACGCCGATGATGCAGCAATACCTGGAGATGAAGGAGCAGTACAAGGACTGCATTCTTTTTTTCCGCTTGGGTGATTTCTATGAAATGTTTTTTGAGGACGCTATCGTGGGCGCCCGGGATATGGAGATCACGCTCACAAAAAAATCCTGCGGGGAAGAGGAGCGGGCGCCGATGTGCGGTGTCCCTTATCATGCGGCGGATACATATATAGCAAAGCTTATCGAAAAAGGGCACAAGGTTGCGGTCTGTGAACAAATGGAGGATCCCGCCCAGGCCAAAGGGATCGTCCGCAGGGAAGTGGTGCGCATCGTCACGCCGGGGACCGTTCTTTCTCAAAATATGCTTTCCGAGAAGGAAAACAATTTTCTGGCTTCGGTCTACGTCGGCGAAGAAGGCGAAGGTCTTGTTTATTGTGACATTTCCACCGGCGAGTTTGGGGCTGTCGCTTTTTATGGTCCCTCGCACATGGAGAGCCTTCTGGCGGAGATCACGAAGATCGACCCCCGGGAGATCCTGGTCAACACATCCGATCCGGCATCCGACACGATTTGCCGTCAAATCTCGCTGCTGAGCGGCAGTTATCTTTCGCCGGGGCCAGCGGACTATTATCAGGAACGGAACTGCAGCCGCAAGATCCGCGAACATTTTCATACAGACGCGGAAGGAAGTGTCGGTTTGGATCGCAAAGAGGCTTCTGAGCTTTTTTTTGCAGCAGGCGCGCTTTTGCAATATCTGAGCGACACACAAAAGCAAAGCATGGACCATCTTTCCGCGCTTCGCATCTACCATTCCGGCACCCGGATGTCGCTGGACCGCGCCACACTGAAAAATCTGGAAATCATTGAATCGCTTTCAGACCGTAAATCCGGAAACTCATTGCTTCGGATCCTGGATAAAACCTGCACTGCGATGGGCTCCCGCAAAATGAAGCAATGGCTTAAGGAGCCTCTGAACAGCAAAACAGAAATCGATGAACGGCTCAACGCTGTGGAAACTTTGACGGACGATCTCCTTGCGCTGAACAACATCCGGGAATCCCTTAAAGGGATTTATGACTTGGAAAGACTTTCGGCCCGCATCGCCTGCGGAACTGCAAACGGCAGAGATCTGAATGCGTTGAAAAACTCTCTGGCGAACCTTCCGGATTTAAAAATGGAGCTGGAACACACCGGCGATCCGTTGCTGCAGGGCTGCAACAGCCAAATCGACGGATTGGAGCGGATCTGCCAGCTGATCGAAGCTGCCGTGGTCGAAGAGCCGCCTGTTGCGGTGCGGGAAGGCGATTTGATCCGGGACGGCTATTCCGCCGAGCTTGATGCCCTCAAAGATTCCATCAAGGACGGCAGGAACTGGATCGCATCGCTGGAGCCCTGCGAACGGGACCGCAGTGGCATCAAAAACCTGAAAGTGGGTTACAACCGAGTTTTCGGGTACTATATCGAAGTGAGCAAAGCAAATCTCGCTCTGGTCCCGCCAAATTATATCCGCAAGCAGACCCTCGTCAATTGCGAACGTTACATTACGCCGGAGCTGAAGGAGATCGAATCCACTGTATTGAATGCAGAGGCAAAGATCAACGAGCTGGAGTATCAGCTTTTTGCCGGACTTCGTCAAAAGATTTCAGCTGAGATCCCATCGATTCAAAAAACTGCCGCTGCTGCCGCTGCTGTGGACGTGCTGGCTTCTTTCGCCGAAGTTTCGATCAAACTGGGCTATGTCAAGCCGGTGATCACTTCCGGCGACAAGATCCTGATCACGAAAGGAAGGCATGCGGTCATCGAAAAAACGATCCGGGACGGTATATTTGTTTCCAACGACCTTTACATTGACTGCAGCGAAGCCAGCCTTTTGCTGATCACCGGGCCCAATATGTCCGGAAAATCGACTTATATGAGACAGCTTGCCTTGATCGTGCTCATGGCGCAGTCCGGCTGCTTTATTCCAGCTGAAAGCGCCGAAATCGGAATCTGTGACCGTATTTATACCAGGATCGGCGCCTCGGACAACATCGCACAGGGACAGAGTACTTTCTTTGTCGAAATGACGGAGCTGGCTTATATTTTGAACACGTGCACGGATAAGAGCCTGGTGATCCTGGATGAGATCGGCCGGGGGACCAGCACCTATGACGGCTTGTCCATTGCCTGGGCGGTCTGCGTCCACCTGTCCCGGCCCGGGCGCCAGGTGCGGACGCTTTTTGCCACGCACTACCACGAGCTGACCACCTTGCCGGAAACAATGAAAGGAATTCGCAATTTGAATGTGGATGTGGCAGAATCCGACGGCACCATCGTGTTTCTCCACAAAATCGTGGAGGGAAGCGCCAGCAGAAGCTATGGGATCCATGTGGCCCGTCTGGCCGGCGTCCCGGAAACTCTGTTATTTGCGGCAGAAAACAAATTGACAGAGCTGGAGAACTGCCCAAATGCTGACCCGGCGAGCCCATGCGTTTCGGAGGCAGATCGAATGGAGCAGGAGCAGCAGATCAGTTTCTTTCGGGGCTATGACGACCATCTTGTGCATAAGCTCAAATCCCTCGATTTGATGAACATAACCCCTGCCATGGCCATCCAGGTCCTTCAGGAGCTGCAAGATGCTGCAAAGGAGCAATGATATGGAAACGACGCCAAGGATCCGTGCGCTGCCTAAGGAAATATCCGACAAGATCGCTGCCGGAGAAGTCGTCGAACGGCCGCTTTCGATTATAAAAGAATTGATGGAAAACGCAATCGATGCGGGTGCCACATCGATCGTCGCTGAAATCCGTAACGGCGGTAAAACTTATATCAGAATGACCGACAACGGGTGCGGTATACAACCTCAGGATGTGGAATTGGCCTTTCATCGTTATGCGACCAGCAAAATCAATTCCGCAGAGGACTTGAACGCCATCGAAACACTTGGATTTCGGGGCGAAGCGCTGGCAAGTATCGCTGCCGTTTCAAGGGTTGAGCTGATTACGCGTGCAGCGGGAGAAAAAGCCGGTGTCCGCGCCTTCGCCGAAGGCGGGATGCTTCGTGATATTACAGGGATCGGCGCGGAAGAGGGGACGACCATCATCGTATCCGATTTATTTTTCAACACACCTGTCCGCAGAAAGTTTTTGAAAACCGATTCCGCCGAAAGCGCTATGGTCATTGACTATTTGTCGAAGATGACGCTGGCATACCCTGATATCCGCATACGGGTGATCAACAATGGAAGCATCCTTTTCTCCACGCAGGGAAAGGGGGATGTTTATCAAAATATACTGACGGTATACAGCCGGCAGACGGCAAACGGTCTTCTAAAGGTTGATGCCGCCGGAGCGGACTGCTTCCGGCTCCGGGGATATATCAGCCGGCCTGACCAAAGTCGAACCAGTCGAAGGCATCAGATTTATTTTGTCAACGGACGCTGGGTCCGAAGCAAACTGATCGATGAAGCGATTCGAGAGGCTTACAGGGATAAGCTGTTTGAAGGACGTTACCCGGCTGCATTTTTGATGCTGGAGCTTTCTCCGGCTCAGCTGGATGTCAATATCCATCCCAATAAAACGGAGATACGATTCCTTGAGGAATCGACGGTTCGCGGAGCTCTTGTTGCTGCTTTGCGGCAGCACTTGCTTTCGGAATCTGCCGTGCCGTCAATGGGAGATACAGCAAGAAGCGCGGTTCCCGGAGACAACGAATCAATTCAGGAAGGGGGTGGATCTCAAAAAGTAAACATAAATTATATATCGTTAACCAATGAGCAAGATCGCTATGAGCAGATCCTTTCTGAACATATGGAAACTGCAGCGCCGGAGGCATTCGGGGAAACTCCGACGACCGAAATTCAAGAGCGATTTCTCTTCGCGGATCTTCAAATACTAGGTGTTGCATTTTCTGCCTACATCCTGGCGCAAAAGGAAAGCACGCTCTATTTGATCGACCAGCATGCAGCACATGAGAGAGTTTTGTACGAGCAACTTATGGAGGCCATTGGCCGGCACGATGCAAACAGCCAGATGATGCTGGAACCCTGGATCGTAGAGATACCATTTTATTTAAAGGAAGCAGCGCAGGAGCGTCTGGCGCTCTTGAATGATTTTGGATACCATGTTCAGGAATTCGGCCCTAAGGAGTATATTGTAAAGGAGATCCCGGCTTTCATGGATCCCCGGGAGGCTGAGGCATTTTTGAACAGTTTTTTGGAAAGCGAGCCCGGCAGCAGCACGCGAAACGCAATGGAGCAGGAACGGCAGCGTTTGATCGCAAAAGCCTGCAAGGCGGCCGTGAAGGCCAATGACCGGCTCGATGCCCTGGAAATCGTCAGTCTTTTGCGATCCCTGGACCGCGCTGAGAATCCTTTCTCATGTCCCCACGGCCGGCCCACATTTCTTCGCTTCGAACAAAAGGAACTGGAAAAGATGTTCCTTCGAAAGTAATGAAGAACTTGATATTTATCGTTGGCCCCACAGCCAGCGGAAAAACCGAATATGCGGTTCGCCTGGCAGAAATTTTTAACGGCGAGATCATATCGGCTGATTCCATGCAGATTTACAGGCACATGGACATCGGCAGCGCAAAGCCATCAAAAGAACAGCTTCAGCGGGTTCCGCATCATCTGATCGGCACGGTGGATCCCTCTGAACCGTTTTCTGCCGCAGAATATAAAAAGCTGGCAGAGGCATGTATCGAAGAAGTCTTTCATAGGCAAAAACAGCCTTTCGTTTGCGGCGGAACCGGCTTGTATATAAATGCGCTGCTCTATGATATGGACTTCTCCGCAGCGCCGGGTGATCGGGCTAAAAGAGAAGCGATCCTTGCAGAGATCGGGCAGGGTCAGCCGGAGAAGCTTCACGCGCACCTGAAAAGTCTGGATCCCGAAGCTGCCAGGATGATTCATCCCAATAATGTGAAGCGCGTTCTGCGCGCCATTGAACGGCTGGAAAACGGAACGGAAGGAACATTGACCTCCTTTGACCGCACGAAATGCCTCACCAAAGCCTTTTCCCCGATCCTCATCGGACTGGAGCGGGATCGGCAAGCCTTGTACCGGCGCATCGAAGAACGTGTGGATCATCTTCTGGTGCAAGGATTGGAAAGGGAAGTCGCCGGTCTTCTTTCCATGGGACTGAAAGAAGACGATATAGCAATGAAAGGCATCGGATACAAGGAGCTGATTCCCTGGATCAGGGGAACGGGCACATTGGAGCAAGCGGTGGCTGAGATCAAGACGCACACAAGGCGTTATGCCAAGCGGCAAATGACTTGGTTTCGAAGCCTTGGAGACATCCGGTGGTTTCCTTTAGAGGATTCGGACTTCGACGAAAAAGCGCTGGAAAGGATGGCTTTTTACATAAAGGAACGATTGGGAGCATGACGAAAGAAATCAGGATCCACAACAAAACAGACAAGCCGGACAACATTCTGGAAAAGGAGCACCGGATCTTTGAGCAGTGCGAAGCGATCGAAGCGGAGCTGCCGCCCTGGCTTCAGGGCTACTTCATGTACCTCAAAAATAATCTGTTACCCCTGTCACGGCTGGCCTACCTGCGGGATACCCGATTTTTCTGCACCTACCTGATCCATGAAACAGCATGCAAAGAAGACGCGGCAACCATTCGCGAACTGAAACCCGAGCACTTCGACTGCCTTACTTCTATGGATGTCAATCTTTTTATAGACTATTGCAGACGATACAAAATCGAAACTGAAAAAAATATATATGTTTACGAAAACGATAAAAGCTCCCTTGCCCGAAAAAAATCATCGGTTTCCGTCCTTTTTAAGTATTTATACAGGGATCAGCTGATCGGACGGAATATAACAGACGGCTTTGATCCCATTCGTCTGCCCAAGGCTGGAGAGCGGGAGATCAAGGCGCTTCAGGATGACGAAGTGATGCGGATGCTGGATGCAGTGGAAAGCGGAGAGGGATTGACGAAGTCGGAGCGAAATTACTGGAAGAAAACAAAATACAGGGACAAGCTCATCCTGCTTCTTCTTGTGACCTACGGATTGCGGCTGTCGGAGCTTCAGCAGTTGAATCTGTCTTCCTTCAACTTTGACCGTGGCGAGTTCAAAGTATACCGCAAACGAGGCAAAGAATCCATCATGCCCGTCAATCGTACCATATCTGCGGCATATCTGGATTACATATCCTTGGAGCGGCCTCCCGACGACACCTTGGAGCCCCAGCACCGGGATGCCCTAGTTTTATCGCTGCAAAATACCCGGCTCACAGACCGTCAGATTCGCCAGATCGTGAAAAAATACACCTCGATACCGCTGGGGACCAGCCGAAAGAGAGGGTACAGCCCACATAAACTGCGGGCTACCGCTGCCACGTCGCTGATCGGCAGAGGTCATTCGATCTACGACGTACAGGAGCTGATGGACCACGACCACGTGACAACGACCCAGCTTTATGCCGCTCACAAACTGAATACGAAACGTGAGCTAATCAAGAATTTCGAGTGGGACGAAGATTCCTCCGAAACAAAGGACAAAAAAGAAAGACCAGAGGTTTCAAGCAAACATGATGAATGATACAAGCCAATTTCTTTATGATGAATTCCGCATCGCGCCGGGCGTCCTTTCCGTGATCAACGAGGCGGAAAGCCAGCTGACCGGGGTCTACCGCCGCCTGGATCAGATCAAGGAATACAATCAGTATAAGGTCCTGGCCGCATTTCAAAAATGCCGTATCACAGATATGCATTTTTCATGGCATACAGGATACGGCTATGACGATCCCGGAAGAGCAGCTCTGGAGCGTTTATATGCTGCGATTTTCGGGACCAAGGCTGCCCTTGTGCGGCCTACCATCGTCAACGGCACCCATGCGCTGGCATCTGTCTATCTGGGCATATTGCGACCCGGTGACGAGCTGATCTACTGCACAGGAAGGCCTTATGACACCATGGAAACCATTATCGGTCTGCGCGGGCAGGATCAAGGCTCCCTCAAGGATTTTGGGATAACCTACAAGCAGGTGGAACTGACGCCTGAGGGCCGGATCGATCTGCCTGCTGTGGTTCGGGCGATCACGGACCGGACCAGGATGGTCAGCGTCCAGCGCGCCACCGGCTATTCTTTCCGGCAGCCGATCGGCATCGACGAGATCCGCGCCTGGGCTTCGGAATGCAAGGCAGCTAAGGCCGATATCATCTGCATGACCGATAATTGTTACGGGGAATTTACACAAACAGCCGAGCCTACCAATGCCGGTGTTGATATCATAGCCGGTTCTTTGATCAAAAACCCGGGAGGCGGGTTGGCTCTTTCCGGCGGCTATGTGGCCGGTCGGGAAGATCTTGTGGAAAAGGTGTCCTACAGGGTCACGTCGCCGGGGATCGGCGGTGAATGCGGCCTCACCTTCGGCCAGACCCGGGCGATGTTTCAAGGCATGTTTCTTGCGCCCTCCGTGGTCAACGGAGCAATGAAAGGCGCCGCCCTGTGCGCTCAGGTTTTTCAGAACCTGGGTTATGAAGTGTGTCCACCGCCGGACGCTGAGCGCAATGATGTGATCCAGGCTGTCAAAATGGGTTCTCCGGAGGCTGTGACTGCTTTCTGTGAGGGCGTTCAAAAAGCATCTCCCGTTGACGCCCATGTGGCGCCGGCAGCTTGGGATATGCCCGGGTACGGAGATCAGGTCATCATGGCAGCCGGAACTTTTGTCCAGGGCGCCTCGATCGAACTGTCTGCCGATGCGCCCATGAGAGAACCGTATATTGCCTATTTCCAGGGTGGTCTTACCTATGAGCACGCAAAATTCGGTGTTCTGAAAACGTTGTCGCATTTGATCGAAACCGGGCATACCAGCCTATAAGCAGGAGTATTCATGAAGCATTTATCCTTACGCACTGTGATCGGTACATTACTTTGTTTCGTGGTATTCATTGCTTTTGCCTACGCCGGAGCTCCCGGCAGCGCTTTGCGAAGAGTCCTTGATAAAACCTCGGCCAGAGCCGGAGCCACCGAAGGCTTTCCAAGCGTCGTCAGTGTGCCCATTCTATCATTCCATCATCTCTCCGAGGCGCAGGATGCCTATTTGACGCCCGATGCTTTCGAAGGATATCTCCGCGTGCTGACTGAGAACGGCTATACGGCAGTATTGTATCAGGATCTGGTGGATTTTGCGGATCAAAAAAAACCTTTGCCGGAAAAGCCGGTCATGATCACCTTCGATGACGGATATACAAGCAATTATACATATGCGTATCCTTTACTGAAAAAGTGGAACATGAAAGCAGAAATTGCCGTGGTAGGCTTTACGGTCGGCTATGACTATTTCCCGGAAACAGATCTGAATATCATTCCGCATTTCACCTGGGCGCAAGCCTCTGAAATGGTGGAATCCGGCATCATTTCGATCCATTCTCACAGCTACAATCTCCATCAATATGACTTTTCGCCGGATGAGATGACCCGCATGGGGGTTCAGCGAATGGAAGGGGAGGCGGAAGAATCCTACATCGAACTTTTAACAATGGACACAATGATCGGAAACCGGGCGATATTGAATAACCTGGGATACGAGAACAAGGTTTATACATACCCTTACGGGCAATACAATGAGCTGTCCGAGGAGCTTCTGGAAAATCTGGGCATACGTGTTACTGTTACCAATACGCCGGGTATCAGCGATGTTGAATGGGGCAATCCGGAATCATTGAGATTGCTTCACCGCTTATCCTGTGATGCGATGGGACTGGATATCATGAAAATGATAGAAGAATCCTACAGGAGTATCCGGTAAAACGGACATTGCGAACAATTGTTTCACATTCCCCTTTACAAAGAACATATGTTCTGCTACTCTGTAAACGAACAAATGTTTGCGGAAAGGCAGGGAATCTATTATGAAAAAGCATCGGATACGCTCACCGTTCAGATTCATCGCATTTATGGCGGCGGTCATCGTTGCGGCTGTTTGTATCACAGGATCGTTTTTCGGTTACTTTGATGCATCAAGCATGGACGAGATCACATATCAGGAATATAAAGTCCAAGCCGGAGATACGCTTTGGCAAATTGCCCGGGAAATCGGTTCGGAAAATACCGATGTCAGACAAACGATCTACGAAATCTGCAAGACTAATAATATCAGCGCGGAAACATTATTCGCAGGCAGTATACTACTGATTCCGGTAAAATGGGCCAACAGCAAATAACTCCACAGAATCAGCAGGATACACAGGTCGACCCATACAAAAAAATCGCTTAAATCAAAGAATAGAGCCTCAGCCAAAAGTGTTGATATTTCAAGGCATAGGGCGATTCGGAGTACTTTTGGGGCCGGTATTGGCTGGAATTTACAATAACTATTCCCAAAATTAATATTTTAGGAATAGTTACATCTCCCTCAATCATCGTAGTATGAGCCATGGGTTTGCTTTGAATCAGCGGCCCCCTTCTCTCTTCAAATTATCTTTACCAATAAAAAGGCCTCCGCTTCATTCTGCGGAGGCCTCCGTTTATATCAGGAATCACATCTGCGTATGTCTACCAGGTTGGAATGCTGTGGATTTCCTTTGGCTACAGGAGTCGGCTTATGGGTCAGTGTCAGGACATTGATACTCCCCCGGGTATCCACACCGTTTTCGTCGGGCGTATACCAGCCCCCCTGGCTCATGGCGCAAACGCCCCGGACGATCCGGTCGGTGACTTTGGCCGGGATGCGCACAACGCCGCGGTCATTGAACACCTCTACAATTTCGCCGTTTTGGATCGAACGTTTGTTCGCGTCGGCCGGATGGATCCATATTGCAGGCGGATCCAGTTCTTCCATCAACGGATTTTGATCATGAATGGAATGGCAACGCCGCTTGGTATGATATCCGATCATTTGGAGCGGATATTTTTCTTTCAGAGGGTCTTCCGGGCCTTCTACGGTTCTGAAATGAATGGGAACGCCACCGATCTCGTCTGGATTTTCAAGATCATAGAGCTGTTTGGAGAAAATTTCGATCTTTCCGGATGGCGTTTCGAAAGGGATCCCCTTTTCGATGTTGTCGCGGAACGGAACGATGCAAGCGTTTTCTTTATACATGTAGCCGCCCTTTTGAGTAAAGGTATCCCAGTCGGGCAACTCAGTCTCCCTGGTGCGAAGATCTGCGTAGCAGGTTCTGGCCCAGGCGTCACCGTCTTCGTTCCCTTGCGTAAAGGACTCATATAAGCCCAGATGTCTTGCAACCTCTTTAATCCAATCGTATTCGAAAAGGGAGCCGAACAAGGGTTCCGTGGCCTTCTGGCAATACAGGATATAGTCGTCAGTTGCCCAGACATTAGGGATCGTAGCGTTTTCAAACAACGACGGCGCCGGTAGAAGCAGATCGGCCCACCGCGCCGAGGGCGTCATAAACAGATCGGACAGCACGATCATTTCACATTTGGATGTGTCGCTGAGGATGCGTTTCGTGTCATTGATATTGGAGTGCTGATTGATCAGAACATTGCTGGCCAGACTGAACAAAAGCTTGATGCCGGAAGGCATCCTCTCCATGTTCTTCAGACCGTCTTCTCTTGGTGTCATCGTTTCGGGACTGTCGATGGCCTTGGACCACATGAACGCAGGGATCATTCCTTTGTAAGGATTCTCAGGTTTAAAGATTTCGGGCGGTTCTTCGTGGCCTTGCGGTGTTACTGTACCGGAAGCGCCGCCTCCTGACACACCTACATTGCCTGTCATCGCACAGAGGGCGATCGTTGCGCGGATCGCATTTTCACCGCCGGAAGTCCGCTGTACGCCAAGCCCGGGCAGGATGCAGGCAGGCTTTGTCGATGCATATTCGATGGCGAGGGCTTCGATGACATCTGCCGGCACGCCGCAGATCTTTTCGGCCCATGCAGGCGTCTTCTCTACCCCATCCTTCGTTCCGAACAGGTAGGAATGATAGCTTTCTCCGGCAGGGATGCCTTCGGGCATGTGGTCTTCATCAAAACCGACACAAAAACGATCCATATACGTCTGGTCCTGGAGATTGTTTTTATAAATGACATAAGCCATGGCGTTCGCCAGTGCCGTATCGCCGCCGGGCTTGATGGCAATCCATTGGTCTGCCATAGAGACGGCCGTTTCACTTTGCCTGGGGTCGATCACAATGATCTTGATCCCCGCTTCTTTAGCCTTCATCAGGTAGTAGTTTCGGAATGGTCCGACGATCGTCTCCGCCGTGTTATGTCCCCACATGATGATCAGCTTCGAATTCAGCACATCGGATACATGGCCGGCGCTGCGCAGATCACCCAGGACATAAGGCGTGATATAGTTCGTGCAGGCGCTGCTGTAAGAATTATAATGCGCCAGAAAACCTCCCTGCAGGTTCAGCAGACGTTTGATACAATGATCTGCCCGCGTAACGGTGCAGGTGCCTGTGCCGTAAATAACATACCTGGAAGCCGGTCCGTAAAGCCGGAGCGTTTCGTCCATCTTATCGGCTACCTCTTTGGCAACCTCGTCCCAGGTGATGCGTTGAAATTTTCCGGCTCCGCGCTCCGCCCGTCTTTTCATGGGATAACGAAGCCTTCTTGAAGTCAGGAATGTATGGCGATATCCCCTTCCCCGGGGGCAAGCGCGCAAATGAAGCGGATCTTCCGGGTCTGGTTGAGCAGAAGAAAGATACAACACACAACCTTCTTGAACGATACTTTCCAGCTTGCAATTCCCGCCGCAGTTGTTGACGCCTGCGGTGCGGATCGTTTTTGCCGCTTCCACGGCAATTTCAGCTTGCTTGGTCCAGGATGCGCTGTCAAAACCCGCCGCAAGGAGATCGGCTCCGGCGATGTCCTGCATCTTGTTTCGAACGATATTTCTGAGCCCTTCGCAGACCGCAAGCACTTCGCTGTTCGCGGTGTGGAGCTCAAGCGCTTTACATAATTCTTTTATTGTATCCACCAAGAAGGCATCGATAAACTCTGCTATCGGCTGATCCAACGCTCCGCTATCACGGCGGCTGCATACCGTCAGATATTCCAGAAAGCGGAGTTGCTCGCCGATGAAGTCAGCAGGGTTCCCGTCCATACGAATGGGCGTGTAGCCGTACTTTTTATAGAACTTGATCACGGCCAGGGTGGTGTCATCCAGAAGGATGTCCCCTCTCCCTTTACAGGCAGAAGCCCAAAGCGGCACATAGACATCCGCATCGGTTCCTTTGAACAGATCGTCATATTCCTGCTGTGTGATCGTGCTATCAATGCCATAGTGCGTGCTCAGCGTTCTCCAACGATCCAGATCTTCAAAAAATGTACGCAGAAGATGCAAATGGCAGATCTTTGATTCATAATTTGTATTCATTGCCCTTACTTCTCCTTCTTGATTCCCAGGATCTCTTCTTTCAGAGCCTGGGCTCTGCTCAGGTTGCCGATGATCGTGGCGCCTACCAGTTTCCCATCTGTGTAAAAACGTTTTTCAAAGGATTTCAAGTAGGCAGGATTGACCCCATACCGTTCAGGCTCCATGTGATCTGTAATTTCAGTTACATAGGTGAGCGAGGGATTTTTGCCCGTGTCGCCCACAGCAAATATGGATATCTCGTCGGTATTCAGCGTCATGGATGAATCGATCACGCCCATGCGCACATCGCCGCCGGCCGCATTCGCTCCGGCAGCGATCCCCTGCTCCGTTGCCTGGGACCACAGCGCGTAATTGGCGCCGTTGTATTCGCAGCAGTCTCCGCAAGCGAATACATCTTTTGCGGATGTTTCGGCTCTTTCGTTGACGATCACGGCACGTCCGCATTCGATGCCGGCCTCTTGGGCGATCTTGGTATTGGCGCGCACCCCTGCGGATACGACCACAAAATCGGCAGGAAAAACCCGACCATCGCCAAGGCGAACGGCTTCCACCTTATCATCACCGGAGATTTCCTCCACCGATACGTTGGTGTGGATCTCAAAGGAATGGATGGTGCTTTGCAAGGTATTCGCGGTTTCATCATCCAAAAGACGAGGCATCAGTACAGGAAGCGCCTCCAGCACAACAACTTTGATTCCGTACTTTGTCAGTTCCGATGCGGCTTCCAATCCGATCACGCCTCCGCCGATCACCACAGCGTGGCTCGCGTCCACACTCATACGTTTCAGTGCATAGATATCTTCGTAGGTCCTGATGGATGTGACTTCTCTTTTTTCGGAGCCTTTAATGGGCGGGATGAAATTGGATGCACCCAATGCATAGATGCATTTGTCATAGGAAAAGCTGCGTTCGCCGCAGATCACTTTCTTTTCCGCGATATCGAGCTTTTCGACTTTTGTTTCAAGAAGAACGTCGATCTCTTTGTCTTCGTACCAGGCCCGGGGATATAGGAACGTCTTGCTGAGTTCGTAGGTCCGCAGCGGTGTCTTGGTGAGCATGGGCCTTGAATAGGTCAGCGCCGATTCTTCGGAAATGATCAGGATGCTGCCCGTCTTGTCTTTTTCCCGAATGGTTTTGGCAGCCGTAAATCCTGCGTTGCCATTGCCCAGGACGATATAAGTGTAATCTTTATTCATCCCTTGAACCTCCCTGTGTCATCGATTTTGGCAGTTTGACCGTCAGCGATGGCTTTGTCAAATCTGCGTTCGGCAGAATATCTGTCGCATTGAGCGTCGTTCCGAACTCTTTTTGGAGCTGATCCAAATCGCCAAATTTGAGGGAGTGGGTCGGACAAGCCGTAACGCAGGCAGGTTCTTTCCCCGCAGCTCTCAGATCGGCACAGGCATCGCACTTTTGCCCCATCCCATGAACTTTGCTGAAGGAGATCGAACCATAGGGACAATTCCAAAGACAGGTGCCGCAGCCGATGCATATCCCGTCATCGTGAACGACTGTTCCATCAGGCGCTTTGTGCATGGCGCCCGTGGTGCAGGTCTCTACGCACACCGGGTTTTCGCAATGATTGCAGGCGCCGCTGTAGTGATGATAGGCCGGAGCTCCGTTTTCCATCAAGACGACGGAATCCACTCGCCGGAAAAATTCTCCCGGCTGCAGCCTGTTTTTTTCCTTGCAAGCCACCTGGCAGGCGCCGCAGCCCAAACAGGTGTTCATGTTAAAATAAAATCCTAATCTACCCATCTGTGTTCCTTTCTGTTTCCATGGTCTTTTGATAACGCAAGGCGTCCATATAACTTTGCAGAATGATCATCGCGGCCTGTTTGTCGATGACGTCTTTTCTTTTCTTTCTGGATACATCTCCTTGGATCAGTACATCCTCAGCAATTTTAGTGGAAAACCGTTCATCCTGAAAGATCACAGGAATAGCGGCGCCTGTGCTGCGGAGCTTGTTTTCCAGCATAAGGGCAAAGGCTCTCACCTTTTCGGTCTGAGGGCTGTCATTTCCGGAAAGCATCAGCGGCAAACCAACGATGATCGCGGTGCAGCCATATTGCTTTGCCAAATCGATGACGCTGCCGGCATCCTTGCGTATCCCCACTCTTTCCAGCGTACACACACCCTGAGCCGTAAGCATCAGATCGTCGCTGACGGCAATGCCGATGGTTTTGTCGCCTACATCCAATCCAATCAGTTTCAAATTTTCTCCTTTGTGATAACAAACAAGCGGACTTGCGTCCGCTGTCAGTTGTGGTTATTTTTTAAGAAAGGCTCTGAGCAGCTCCTCCACCAGGTCGTCCCGCTCGATATGACGTATCAGGTTTCGCGCATTGTTGTGACCGGTGATGTAGGACGGATCTCCGGAGAGTATGTATCCCACCATCTGATCGATGGCGTTATAACCCTTTTCCTCCAAAGCCTCGTGGACCGCTTTCAGGATCTCTTCCGTGGTCTTTTGTTCGCTTTTTTCGGAACTGTTGAAAAGTATCGTATTTCTTTCCACTACAACCCGCCTCCTTTGCAGCTGACTCGCTATAGTCAGTATTATACAAGAATCTGCAGCGGAGAACAAGTTATTTGTTCGGTTTTCAGCAGGTAACGGCCGTTCAGTTTTCCTGGAGCAATTGCTCTGCCCGCAGGAATGCCGCCTGGATCCGGGACGGATCCTGAATGCCGGCCTGGGCCATGTCAGCCTTACCGCCGCCGCTGCCGCCGGCAGCAGCAGCGATCTCTTTGATCATGGTCCCGGCATGGTAACCGCGGTCCAGCAAATCATCGGAAATCGATACCATCAAGGTCGCTTTTGCTTCCTGAACTGCGGCAAGGACCAGAATCACCGCTTTTTCTCTGCCTTTGATCTGATCCGACAGACTTCGAAGGTCGTTGATCGTTGCATTTTCCAACGTGCCGTTGATCAGGCGCACACCGTTGAAGGAACGTGCCCGGGCGATCATTTCGTCCATGCCGGATTGCACTGCGGCCAGCTTTGTTGCCTCCAGCTCCTTTTTCAGTTTCCGGATTTCCTCAGTCATGTTTTCTGCTTTTTTAAGAATGCCGGTGGGATTGGTTTTCAGGCTGTCTGCAACTTCATGGATCAATTCCTGTTGTTTGCGCAGCCAGAGCGCAACACCGGCTCCTGTGGCTGCTTCGATCCGGCGAACGCCCGCAGCTACACCGCTTTCCGACAGGATACGGATGGACCCGATCTGTCCGGTATTCGCCACATGGGTGCCGCCGCAAAGCTCCATGCTAAAGTCGGGCACTGTGATGACTCTTACTGTGTCTCCGTACTTCTCGCCAAACAATGCCACAGCGCCACGCTTCTCAGCTTCACGGATCGACATCGTCTCCCACTGAACATCCTTGAACTGAAGGATCTCATTATTGATGATATCTTCGATTTCAAGAAGCTTTTCCACGGGAATCGGTTCAAAATGCGTAAAGTCAAACCGCAGAAGATCCGGCGTCACATAAGAACCGGCTTGCTCCACATGGTTTCCGACGGTCATTTTCAGGGCTTTGTGCAGTAAATGAGTAGCCGTATGGTTTCTTGCCGTGGCATGTCTGCGGATTCGGTCGATTTCGCCCCTCACCAGGTCCCCTTCGGACAATTCACCGGAAAGGATGCGCACTTTATGGACATAAATATCTTTCACTTTGCTCGTATCCAGCACTTCGGCCAATACATGATCAGCAATGAGCCTTCCCCGGTCACCCGTCTGTCCGCCGCCCTCCGCATAGAAAGGTGTGCGGTCAAGGATCACCCGTGCTTCATCGCCTTCTTCCAGCTGGTGGATGCGCTTTTTCCCTTGGATGAGCCCCAGAATGCGTACATCGCAAGAATCCATCGTGTAGCCTGTAAATTCCGTAGGAGGAAAGCTGTTAAAAACGGAAGCGTCGTCGGTCCAGCCTTCGCTGTCGTCTGCTTTGCGGGCAGCTCTGGCCATCTCCCGCTGCTCATCCATGCGGGCATTGAACCCCGCTTCGTCTACGCTGCATCCGGCTTCCAGGGCAATTTCCCGGGTCAGTTCCAGCGGGAAGCCAAACGTATCATACAATTTGAACACCTGCTCGCCGGTCAGCTCCCGCCCTCCGTTTTCACAAATCTGGCGAAGGTGATCCTCAAGGATTTCGGATCCCTGATCGATGGTCCGCGCAAACTTATCCTCTTCGACTGCGATGATTTTTCGTATGTAGTCGCTTCGTTGGCTGAGCTCAGGGTAAGCCGTCGCCGAGGTTTCGCCTACCTTTGCGGACAATGCAGCAAGAAAAGGCTGATGGAGGCCCAGAAGCCGCCCGTGGCGGGCTGCTCTGCGAAGCAGTCGTCTCAGCACATAGCCCCTGCCCTCATTACTGGGAAGGATGCCGTCAGCGATCATGAAGCTGATCGTGCGGACATGATCGGTGATCACGCGGATGGATACATCCGAAGCCGCTTCTCCGTCGTGATACGCCACGCCGGAAATACGAACGACTTCATCCAGGATCGTGCGCATCGTGTCGATGGCATAAATGGAGTCCACATTCTGCATGATGCAGGCCAGGCGTTCCAGACCCATACCGGTATCGATGTTGGGATGTGCCAGCGGCACGTAGGATCCGTCCTCCTGTCGGTCAAACTGCGTAAATACATAGTTCCAGAATTCCAGATAGCGATCGCAGTCGCAGCCCGGCTTGCAGTCTTCCTTTCCGCAGCCGAATTCCGGACCCCTATCGAAGTAGACTTCGGAGCAAGGCCCGCAGGGGCCGGTGCCGATCTCCCAAAAATTATCCTCTTTTCCCAATCGAACGATTCGTTCTTCTGGCATATCTACAAGTTCCCGCCAAAGGTCGTGGGCCTCGTCATCTTCTTCGTAAATAGTCGCCCAGAGCTTGTCTTTTGGCATTTCCAGGACTTTCGTTATAAATTCCCAGCCCCAAAGGATCGCTTCCCGTTTGAAATAATCGCCGAAGGAAAAATTGCCAAGCATCTCGAAGAATGTGGCGTGCCGGGCTGTGCGCCCCACGTTGTCGATATCGCCGGTCCTGATGCACTTCTGGCAGGTGGTCATCCGCTTTTTGGGCGGAGTCTCCGCGCCCGAAAAATATGGTTTCAGCGGCGCCATTCCGGAGTTGATGAGCAAAAGGCTCTTATCTTTTTCAGGAACGAGAGAAAAGCTCCCCCGTGGATAGTGATCCTTGGACACGAAGAAATCTTCAAATTTTTTTCTCAATTCATTGACGCCTGTGTAACGCATGACATTCCTCCTGAATAAAAAAACTCGCCCCTGCATAGGGACGAGCATTCTCGCGGTACCACCCTAATTATCCCGTTGCCGAGATCTCTCATTCGAAACGGGCTCCGAGACGGCTTCCTCCGAGTGTCTGCAGAGGGCTTCCACCGTCCCCTCTTCTCTAAGCCAAACAACATCGAAATACTACTTCTCTTCTTCGCCCTATTGAAATATGTGCTCATTGTAACGAAGGCTCCAAATATTGTCAAGCGCTTTATTCCAGAATAGTTCCACCGCCCAGTACCAGATCATCCAAATAAAAAACCGCTGATTGCCCCGGCGCCGGCGCCCGCTGAGGCAAGTCGAAGTCGACGGTAATATTTTCACCCGGATCTTGCCGAAGCGTTGCGGAAGCAAAGCGGGCAGTGTAGCGAAGCTTGACGGTCACCTTCAGCTTTTGATACGCTTCCGGAAGCTCCGTTGTGTTGCCGCAGGCAGTAAAAAAAGCGTTCCGGATCTCAACGCGCTGCCGGAGCAAATCCTCCTCGGATCCAAGGATCACAGCATTTGTAGCACTTTGGACAGACACAACATAGGCGGGCTTTCCAAGGGCGATGCCCAGGCCTTTTCTCTGTCCCGGCGTATAGTTATGAATGCCGTGGTGTGTGCCGACCACATGCCCTTTCATGTCAAGGAAGGGCCCTGGCTTTGGCAAAACGCCTCGCTCTTGCAGAAAATCCTGATAGGTTTTCCCCCGAATAAAGCATATATCCTGACTGTCCTGTTTTCTGGCGTTGGGCACTCCACGATCCTCAAGGAAGCGACGAATTTCTTCCTTGGAATCTATTTCACCCAACGGAAAAATCGTGCGTGCCAGCACATCCTGCGAAAGTCGATACAGCATGTAGGATTGGTCTTTGCGTTGATTGGCCCCCATTCTGAGAGAAAACAGCCCATCACTATTTCGGTAAATGCGGGCATAATGGCCTGTTGCAATGTATGGAATATCAAACCGGTCTGCTTCGCTGCAAAGAGTCTGGAATTTTACGGCGGGATTGCATAAAACGCAAGGGTTCGGAGTTTCGCCCCCGCTGTAGGCTTTGCAGAAATCGTGGATCACAACAGCTTGAAAGCACTCACTGACATCAGCCAGGATCAATGGGAGTCCAAGGTATTCAGCAACCTCTGTAACAGAAGGATCCACAGAGCCGCCTTCATTTGTTACGCGCAAATGAAGCCCTGTGACGTCCCACCCCTGATCACGGAGAAGCAAAACTGCGGCGGTGCTGTCCGCACCGCCGCTGAAACCGACCAGGATTTTCTTAGCAGAATTTGTCACGCTTGATCCTCGGATCCTCGGGATCCACCCACTCGATGCTGTCCAGCTGCTGACGAAAACGGCAGCGAAATGCTTCCAGGTATTTTGCCCGAAGGTCGGCCTGCTCTGATGCCTCCGCTTCAGTGAGCTGACGCGTTTTTTTCAGCCTGGCCAGTTCATTGATGCGTTCCATATTAATCTTTTCCAGCATGCTTGCCCTCCTCTTCTTTGCGCATGAATATAGCACAGACACTCCTTTTTGTCAACGCATCGCTCCTTCACAGCCGGATACGATCTTTGATCTTTTCGTAGGTTGCCGGGCCGATCCCTTTCACCTCGGTCAGTTCCTCCAACGCCTTGAAATTGCCATACTCTTCACGGTAGCTGATAATGGCCTTGGCCTTCGATGGGCCGATCCCTTTCAATGTTTCCAGCTCGGCCTGAGCAGCCTGATTGATATTGATCAAAACGGTTTCGGCCATTTCCGCAGGCGGCACTTGCGAAGAGTCTTCAGGTTCTATCAATTTGGATCCTGTTGCTTCGGTGACATCAGAGGCATTCAAAATGACGACCTCCTCTGAGGGTGTGTCTTCTGAAAAATGATCGGTGATACCCCCGATCCCGGCAAGGAGCAAAAAAATGAAAAGAGAAACACTGCGAAGCCGCCTGCGGTTTTGTGTATCAGAAAAATAAACTTTCATAGCTTTCATATGTCATATATTACCATATGCTATACAATATGTAAAGTTGAAAGCTGAAATCCTGAGTCGCATGGTGATGGATCCCAATATGTGGTATACTTCATTTACTAGCGTTTGAAGGAGGTCAACGATGATCCAAATAGATCCTGGTCTCTGCACATCCTGTGGATCGTGTGCAGAAATATGCGAAACAAGAGATATTGCCATGGGAGACAGGGGTCCGCTGCCCCTTGGGTTGGATTGTTCGGAATGCGGACATTGTGTTGCGATCTGCCCGGTGAATGCAGTTTCACTGGACGGGTACGATATGGGCGAAGTCATTCCCTACTCTGCGGATGGATTCTGCATTCCTTCGGACAATCTGATGAATTTTATGAAATTTAGGCGCAGTACCCGAAGGTTTTCGGAACGCAAGCCGCAAAAGGAACTCATCGAAACGATCCTGGAGGCCGGAAGATACAGCCCGACAGCCTGCAACGCTCAATTGCTGCGTTATGTCATAGTGGATAAAGATTTGAACCATGTCCGGGATATGCTGTGGGACGGCGCTGCCGCCTACGCCAGGAAAGCCGGGGATACATATCTTCTGGGACGTTATAACGAATACTTGGAGAGCTGCGGTGAAATGGATGCCCTGTTGTACGGTTGCTCACATTTGATCTTTATCCTGGGGCCTGACGAAAACGACGCCAGCATCGCATCCTCAAGGATGGAGCTCATGGCCAATGCGCTTGGACTCGGAGCTTTGTATTTAGGATATTGCAAATTGGCGGTGGAAGCTTCTCCGGCCCTTCAGAACTATCTGTCCGAAACCCAGAGCTCCAGAACGCAAATCGTTCTTGCTGTCGGCTATCCCGATGTTGTCTGGCAACGGACTGTGCCGCGGAAGCCGCTGCGGGTACAATGGAAATAAATAAGGCGCCGAAGGCACCTTATTTTCCTTTATTTTCCGAAGAAATATGCCTGCCGCTCCTCTTCCGTCATGGCCGAGGTCGGTTTAACCTCGATATGCTCCGGTTTGTCTTTCATCGGAGCATTTTCCTTCGGTTTTCGGGTATAGATCACACCGCAGACCATAGCAGTCAAAGGGATCGTCAGCAATATCGCCGTACTGCCGATCATAGCCTGAAGGATCTCCACCACGATGGACTCCCTGTTCAACAATTCTCTGAGTGACGCAGAATATGTGATCAGCAGCAGGATCGAGCAAAGTGAACTGCCGATATATGCCAGCACCAAGGTATTTGCCATCGTTCCCATTACGTCGCGCCCGATGCGGATGCCGCTTCTGACCAACCCGGCAAATCCGATATCCCGGGCATGGAGACGTATTTCGTAAAGTGAAGATGAAATATCCATAGCGACATCCATGACCGCGCCCATGGCGCCGATCACGATCATGGCATAGATCAAGGCTACCAGATCGATGCTGACCCCGGAGTCCAGATAAGTCAGATATATGGAATGTTCGTCCAACAGGCCTGTCAAACGAAGGAGTTTTTCAAAAAGAATCGAAAGGCTGGCTGCTACGATCACGCCGAAAATACAACCTAGAATAGTTGCCAGAGATTTTTTCCCGGCACCGTTGGTGAGCAGGAGCGTCATGATGATCGTAAAGATACAGGTGACCATCGACATGAAATAGACATTGTATCCGCCCAAAACGGAAGGAATAAACACCACAAAGATAGCCAGGACCGTAAATATGAGTGAAATGATCGTATTGAGGCCTTTCATTTGACCAAAGGCCAGTAAAAGGAAAAAGAACGTCAGCCCCAAAACAACTAGAACATCAAAGCGTGCATACCCGCCGAAGATCCAGTCCACGTCCATACTTTCGTCGCCATAATTATACAGGATCACCTTATCGCCGACAGATACAGGCTCTTCGTGCACCCCTGTATAGTTATCACTGGTCTGCGCTGCGATCACTTCAGTCCCTTTGAGCTCGCCCGTCAACATGGCCACCGTAAAATATGTGAGGCTGTTTTCGTAGGTGATTTCTTCACTCAAATCGTACCGATCCGAAACCGTTTCTCCTATGCTGACGACACGTCCCTTCTCCACGTAGGCCTCTTCCATGTTGAATATGTCAAGACCTTCGGAAAAAACACGATAGCCAATTGCAATATACGCTGTCGAAAGCGCTACGGTAAGGACCCAGACGAGAATACTTTGCAGCCGGGGCTGAAGGTGAACAGCAGGCATGCTGCTACGCTTATTTTTCATCCAGTACCCCTTTCCCCTGGTTGCAGCAATCGAACAGAGGAACCAAAGCGCCTTCCGCCAGGCAGTATAATTCCCTGCGAGTAACACGGCAGGTTTCCTTTTCATAAGGGATCTTTGCTGCGCAGCAGAACGATTCCATCAGCTGCAAAGGATTCAATGCTTCATTGCTGGCAGAGCGAAGGATGGCACGGATCCCATTTCCCAATGTCTTATCATTCAGCAGCGACAGTCGAAAAATCATGGATTTGACATCTTTTTCGATGAATTTCTTCGTTTTCTTGTCTCTTTTATTTACAATAATAATATTCTGTGAATCGAACTGGTCGATCATCGTTTGTGTGATCGTGGAAGACTCTTTCGGTAATGCGATCGAATATTCTGAATACTCTACTACTGAGGACAGGTTCTTTGTGCCCGAGCATATTTCCTTCCCCGCCGTCAGTACCATTCCCCGGGGCAAGGCCTGGTTCCCCAGCAGCAGGATATTGTCAACATCGACGGGTTCATTTGTTTCGATTTCAAGATACTCTGATTCAGACTCAAATCCAAGCGACAGTGGCTGGGCAAGATTCATGCGGGGATGCGGATTATAGCCGTTTGAATAAGCAAGATCCACGCCGATCCGTTTAAACATGCGCCGAAACAGGCGTTGCAGGTCCAGGTGCGAGATGAATCGCAACGCTCCTGTTTTTGTAAAGCGAAAAACGTAACGGTTCACAGAACACCTCCCCACCGGCACGGCACATGGGCGTTGATGCCGCAGTCGTTGCAGCCATAGCGGCAATCCGGTGTCACTGCAGATGCAAGAGACCGTTCATACTCTTCCTGGAAATAAGCTTTTGTGACACCGCAGTCGATCATATCCCATGGCAGGGGCGCATCGACAGATATCTCCCCCAATGATGGATGATCCGGACCGATATGGTGTTCCTCCAAGATGTTTTTCCAAAGGTCCGCGCGAAAATACTCTGTCCAGGCGTCGAAGCGGCACCCCTTTTCCCATGCTGCATACAACACTGAACCAATGCGGCGGTCGCCCCTGGCCATGATCGTTTCAAGGTGACTTGTAAACGAGTCGTGATATCGATAGGTGACGCCTTTGATTTTTCTCAGCTGATCTTTCAGGTAGAAATGCTTTTGGTCAAACATTTCCACGGTATCCTGGGCGCACCACATAAAAGGAGTGAACGGTTTGGGAACGAATTTTGAAACGCTGACGGTCACTTGAAAGCGACCATTGTTCTTCTTTCGGGAAATATCCATGATCCGTCTGCCAAATCTACGATGCCGTCCAGATCCTCCTGGGTTTCCGTGGGGAGTCCGATCATGAAATACAGCTTTACGGCATTCCAACCCAAGTCTATCGCCTGGTCCAAAGCCGATAAAATTTCCTCTTCGGTAAGGTTTTTGTTGATAACGTCCCGCAGGCGCTGCGTTCCGGCTTCCGGCGCGAAGGTCAATCCGGTTTTTCGAACACCTTGTATTTCTTCCAGGACCTGAAAGCTGAAATTATCCAGGCGCAAGGAAGGAAGGGATAAACTGATCTGTGCCTCCTTGCATTGATCCAGAAGCTCCGTGGCCAGTTCTTTGAACTGGGAATGATCTGACGTGGAAAGAGAAAGCAGTGACAGCTCCTGATGTCCGCTGTTGCGAAGCTGTTGCATGGCAATATCGCAAATGGTATTCTTGTCGCGCTCCCGAACCGGCCTGTATACCATGCCTGCCTGACAAAACCGGCAGCCCCTGCTGCATCCGCGGAAAATTTCCACCACCGCCCGATCGTGGACCACTTCAATAAGAGGTACGATGCTGTTGATGGGAAAATCGACATTATTAAGGTCTGCGACGATCGCCTTCGTTATGCTGTCCGGAGCTTTTTCAAGTCGTTTTTCACAGCCTGCATAACGGCCTTGCTCATCATAAAACGGCTCGTAAAATGAGGGGACATATACGCCGGGTATCGTGCAAATTTCAAGGAGAAATGCTTCCTTGTCAAGCCCTGATTTCTTCCAAAGTCCGTATCTGCGGCATATTTCAGGCAGCAGTTCCTCCCCGTCTCCGATCAGCACGACATCTAAAAAATCCGCAAGAGGCTCCGGATTGAAGGCGCAAGGACCACCGGCAATGATCAGAGGCTCCTCAGTGCCGCGGTCTTCTCTGTGGATCGGAATATCTGATAAATCCAACATATTCAGTATGTTTGTATAGGACAACTCATATTGTAGAGTGAAGCCCACGATATCCATTTCTTTGAGAGGGGTCTTCGTCTCCAATGTAAACAGCGGGAGGCTCACACGGCGCATTTCTGCTTCCATGTCTGCCGCCGGAGCGAAAGAACGTTCGCAATACGTGTGCTCCGTCCGGTTCAGATGATGATACAGGATCTGCATGCCCATATAAGACATGCCGATCTCATAGCGATCCGGAAAACAAAAAGCGAAGCGAGTGAGTCCTTTCGTTATATCCTTATAAGTGCTGTTGAATTCCCCGCCGATATAGCGCGCCGGTTTTTCGACCCGCATAAGTATCTTTTCCAGTTCTTTTTCGATCTGCATGCCTCACCTATTCATCCCAGTATTCGAAATCATAATCGATCACCCGGATCACGTCTCCTTCTTCCAAGCCCATTTCTTTCAGCCGTTCGATGGCGCCCTTTTCCTCAATGTATTTATGGAGATAACGCAGCGAGCCTGAATCGTTGAAATTCGTGGAATTAAATATTTTTTCCAACTGCTTGCCAGTCAGCGTGTAACGATTGCCGTCATTACGGATATAGATCTCACGATAATCCTCCTCTTCTTCCGGGGATTTCGGATCGTAAAATTCCGGTTCCTCAAGGATATCTTCCACGGCAGCTTGCTTCAACGCGTTGTATGCGGCCGCCATGAGTATGTCCACACCTTCGCCGACAGGAGCGCAAATGGGATAAACGGCGTAACCCTCCTCGCGGATTGCCTGAGCGAAAGCCTCATATCGCTCCGGTTCGACAAGATCCGTTTTATTGGCAGCGACGATCTGAGGCTTTTGCCCCAGTTTTTTGCTGTAGGCATGCATTTCTGCATTGATCCGATGAAAATCTTCCAGCGGGTCACGTCCTTCGGAACCGGCCACATCCACCACGTGAATCAGGACTTTCGTTCGCTCGATGTGCTTTAGAAAATCCAGTCCCAGACCCAATCCGTCGGAAGCGCCTTCGATCAGCCCCGGTATGTCCGCCAACACAAAAGAACTGTCATAGATGTTCACCACACCCAGATTCGGCGTTGTCGTTGTAAAATGATAATTGCCTATCTTTGGAGATGCGCTGGTCGAGACGGAAAGCAGTGTGGATTTCCCCACATTGGGATATCCCACCAAACCAACGTCGGCAATAAGCTTCAGGACGAGTTCGATTTGCTTTTCTACGGAAAAGCCGCCGGCCTCCGCAAAGTTGGGCGCCTGGCGTACCGAGTTCTTGAAATGCACATTCCCTCGCCCGCCGCGTCCGCCCCGGGCAGCGACCACCCGCTCGCCGTGGGACTTTAAATCCTTCATGACCTCTTTGGTCTCGGCATCGATCACCAGTGTGCCCACAGGAACCTTGATGACCAAATCTTCGGCAGCTTTGCCGAATTGCTTTTTCTTCTTTCCGTCTTCTCCGCTTCGGGCTTCGTATTTTTTTTGATAACGAAAATCCATCAAGGTCCTGAGATTCTCGTCGGCGACAATGACCACATCGCCGCCTTTACCGCCGTCTCCGCCATCCGGCCCGCCTTGCGGCACAAATGGCTCACGGCGAAAGGACACGGAACCATTGCCGCCTTTTCCTGATTTGATGGATATTTTTGCGCGATCTACAAACATGTTCTTCTCTCGATTCTAAAGAAAATAAAGCCCCTATGTACTCATAGGGGCCTTCTTTTAAGCTTCCTGGGAATAAACGCTTACCTGTTTCCGCTTTTTGTCTTTTCTTTCGAACTTGACAACACCGGATTCTTTTGCAAACAGAGTGTCGTCTCCGCCAATACCCACATTGTTTCCAGGATGGAACTTCGTTCCTCTCTGACGAACCAATATGGTACCGGCATTTACGAACTGACCGTCAGCCCTTTTGACTCCTAAACGTTTCGATTCACTATCGCGACCGTTTCTGGAACTGCCGACTCCTTTTTTACTTGCCATGGTTCTTCACCTCCTTTGTTGAAGTGGGCTATTGCATAGCAGCTTCGATCATCTCGATGATCGCTGCATTGGTTGCTTTTTCGTCGATCTCGAATCCATTCGTCTTGGCATACTCGATGAGTTCTGCTTTTTTCATGGATTTGAGCGATACTTTTCCGGCTGCTTCCGATTCGCCGGTCTGAACAGAACTTTTGCCGGACTTCATGATGTCTTTGATTTCCACCATGGTGTATGGCTGTCTGTGTCCCTGTTTCTTTCTGTAATCCTTCTTGGCTTTATACTTGAAGGTGACGACCTTCTTGGATTTGCCATTCTCCAGGACGGTGCCTGCGACGAAAGCGCCTTCGACCAAAGGACTTCCGACTGTGATCCCGGACTCGTCGCTGATCAAAAGGACCTGTTCGAGTTCGATGTTCTGACCCGCTTCCGCAGACATCCTTTCAACGGTGATCACATCACCCTTGGAAACACGGTACTGCTTTCCGCCGGTTTGAATAATTGCATACATAAATTGAAACCTCCTCTATCCGTCTCGCCCGTATGGGTGGCAAATGCGCTTACAATACCCACTCAGAGCGGCAACATTGGTAATATATCACAGGTCTTGTTGTGTGTCAAACAATTTTTCCGCTGCAACAAGCCGTTTTTCAAGCATTCAGTCGTCCAGTATCACTCCATCCTCATCGGCAAACAGAGCAGCGTCTCC